>JAPLMF010000081.1 GCA_026387155.1 Candidatus Omnitrophota bacterium | reverse complement strand
AGAGTGACAGGGTCGTTACTTTTTAATCAAATCACTTGTAACTTTCATTTTTTATGGTAATTTAAATTATAGATTTGTTCCAAGTCCCGAGTTGAAGGGGGAACCCGGACTCTAAAAAAGCAAAACCTTCGTTGGCCGGATCATGGCTAGCGAAGGTTTTTTAATTTTAGGGACATTCTCATTGACTTTTGCCGCTAACATTGCTATAAATATAGCATTATAGCGATAGGAGCTTACCCATATGAACCAATCCGCAGGCAGGGCTAAAATGAAAAAAACCACTATAGAACTCACGGAGGATCAGTATTTCTTTTTAAAGGAGAAGGCTCTCGAGTTGCAGAAGCAGAAAAAACATTATTCGATCGTTTCGATTATAAGAGACTTGGTTGATCGAGATATGCAAGACTGGCAGAAGAAAAAGGTGCGAGCTTAAATTATGGCAAAAGACTATTCAGAACTTACAAAGGAAGAACTTCTGGGCGTGATCCAGAAGATTGACTCTCGTAAGAAATACGGACTTATTTGGGATGAGGAAAAAACCAAAGAATTGTTTGAAAAGGAATCTGAACATGCTTTGCCTGTTTTGAAAGAAATAAAAACAAAAGAAATTAAGATTGATTCAGAAAAGCCAAATCATGTGTTTATCGAAGGCGACAACTACCATGCGCTATCGGTTCTTAATTACACCCACCAAGGAAAGATAGACGTTATCTATATTGATCCACCGTACAACACCGGAAATAAATCGTGGAAATACAACAATAGCTATGTCGAATTAGATGATTCCTTCAAGCACAGCAAATGGCTTTCATTCATGAGCAAGAGATTACGGCTTGCCAAAAACCTATTAAGCGAAGAAGGCATTATTTGCGTTACCATTGATGATCATGAATTGCCTAGAATCTGGATGTTGATGGAGGAGATTTTTGGGGAGGATAACCATCTTGGGACAGTAGCAATCAGAAATAATCCTAAAGGGAGAAAAACAAGGCGAAAGGTTTCTCTTATTCACGAATACGCATTGTTCTTTGGGAAAAATGAAACTTCCAGTATAAAAAAGATTCCTATAGAGATTGAAGAGAAAACGCATAACTATGTACAAGATACCGACGGAAGTTGGTATTTGGCGGTTAACTTGCGAAAACAAGGGGTAGATAGTTTAGCAGTAAATATTAAAGGCAAGCGGTCTGATAGGTGGTATCCGATATATTTTGATCCAAAAACAAAACGAGTAAGCACAAAAGAAAAATTGCCAGTTAAAATTATGCCTATTGATCCTAATGGACAGGAACGAATATGGAGAAGGGGCAAGGATGCCATTGACGAAATGTTTCGGGCCGGGGATTTATGGTGTAAAGAAACAAGAAATGGAATGCAGGTTTATTTTAAGTTCAGGGGCGGATTGGACGGAGAACCGCCTGAAAGCATTTGGTATGAAAGCAAATATTCTGCTAGCGAGTATGGCACGAAAGTTCTGGAAAATATTTTAGGGAAAAGGGAGTCCTTTCCATACCCTAAATCCCCGTATGCGGTGGTCGAATGTATAAAAGTTTGTAGTAATAAGCCGGATTCAACTATATTGGATTTTTTTGCTGGATCAGGAACAACTTTACAGGCAGTTTTGGAATTGAACTTTGAGGACAAAGGCGTGCGCAAATGTATTTTATGCACAAACAACGAAAATGACATAGCATCAGAAGTTTGTTACCCGAGAATTTCTAATGTCATTAAGGGTTATAAACCATCCAAGGGAGAAAAAATAGATGGTTTTGGCGGTAATCTTAAGTATTTCAAAACGGCGTTTGTAAGAAAGTCTTTTTCTGGTGATGATCTCAAGTCTCGGATCACTCATGAATGCACCGAAATGCTCTGTCTAAGAGAAAGTATTTTTGACGAGAAGAAAAAGGCAGACGACTATCGCATCTTTGAGCAGTCTGGACGAATTTTAGCAGTCTACTATTCTATGAACCGCAAGGAGCTGAAAAATCTCAAGAAAGATTTAGACAAAATGAGCGGCGAGAAAATTCTTTATTGCTTCACACTCGATCCGTTCGGGTTGCATCGGCATGATTTCGACGGCTGGGACGACGTCGCATTAGAGCCGATTCCACAGAAGATTTTAGATATATACGAGGGGATTTATGAACATTAATTTGAAACGATATCAAGAAACAGCGGTCGATCAATTGGTCGATGCGGTTAAGGGATTGCTTGGAAAAGACGGACAGAAAAAGGTCTGCGTGTTTCAAGCACCCACTGGTAGCGGAAAAACCGTCATGACGGCGAAGTTTATCGAAAACCTGATCAAGGAATTGCCGGACGAGGATATGTGTTTTGTCTGGGTATCTATCGGCAAGGGCGATCTTCATTTGCAGAGCAAGCATAGTCTTGAAAAGATATTTGGTGGATCTCCCCGGGTGTCGCTGGTTGAAGAAGAATTTACCGGAAGCCGGGAACGGGTCGTTAAGAATGAAGTCGTGGTCGTGAACTGGGAAAAGCTCAGAAGCAAGGATCGTGAGACTGGCGACTGGAAAAATACCTTAATGAAGGACGGCGAGAAGCTTAATTTCAGAGATGTGTTATTCAAGACCAGAGAGCAACGCAAAATAATCTTGGTCATTGATGAAAGTCATATCGGCGCTACGGCAGAGCGTACAAACGAGCTTCGTGAGGAAATCTGCGCTGATGTAATTCTCGAGATGAGCGCCACGCCTAAAATTCAACCAGATCCTAGGGATATAGCCCGAGGAGTGGCAGGATATATTTTTATTGAACCCAAGGAGGTTATCGACGCCGGTGTCATTAAAAAAGAGCTGATCATCAATGAGAAGATCGGCGAGATCAGTTCGAACGAGATGGACTCGCAAGAGGTCATCCTTGAGGCCGCATACAAGAAGAGGTTAGCGCTCAAGAAATTGTTTGAGGCAGAAAAATCCTCTATAAATCCCCTTGTCTTGGTTCAGATCCCCACGGCGGAAGCCGGTGAAGATAAAATCAAAGCCGTTAAACAGTTTTTGGACAAGAAAGGGATCGTGGAAAGAAAAGACGGCCATGGTAACGGCAAGCTGGCGATCTGGTTATCTGAATGGAAATCAGAAACGCTGGAATGGGTTGCTGAGTCCGACAATGAAATTGAGTATTTAATATTCAAGCAAGCGATTGATACCGGCTGGGATTGCCCTCGGGCGCACATCCTTGTGAAGTTCAGGGAGTCACATAGCGAAACTTTTGAAATTCAGACTGTCGGCCGGATATTGCGCATGCCGGAATTAAAGCACTATTCTCATGAGGACTTAAATAAGGGTTTTATTTTCACGAACGTTCAGAGCATCATCGTAAAGAAGGAAGAATATAATCCGAACATCATCAAGCATCTCAAGGCGGATCGCAAGGACTGCTATAAAAAGATCGGGCTTACTTCGTACTATAAGGCTCGTGCTGATTATGGTGACATCACATCGAGCTTCGATGATGTTTTTGAAGAGGTTGCCTGCAAAAAGCTAGAGCTGGAAAAGGAAAACTTCTTTGACCAGAACCTGAAGATTGTTGAAAAGAAAGGCGTTATCGTAAATCTCAAGCAGTATCAGCAGGAAATCATTACGGACGCCAAGATTGAGGGCAAGAGCTTCGATGACTTGGAAGGTAAAATTGATTTTGAACAGAAAACCCGCCTGAACATCGCAGGGAATGACCTGCAGATTATGTTTGAGCAGGTTATCAAAAATAACCTTGGTTCATTTCGGAATGTGAAGCGATCGGTGCCTAAGGTCAAAACATCGATTTATCTCTGGTTTAGGAAATATCTTGGCACGAAAGACTGGGATGAAGAAATGACCTTGATACAAAAAGTCTTTTTGCATAATGGCAATCGCAAGGTTTTTGAGGCTATTCTTGTTGAGGCGATTGATGCTTTCAAGGCAGTTCGGGATAAAGAAATCCAGAAGCGTATCGAAGCCAGTGAGCAGTTTTATGATTTCGATGTTCAGCCGGAGGATTTCTTCAACCAGCATGCTGATGAGCGGGTTAAAGCGAAGAAATATGTTTACGAGCCGTGTTACCTCAATGTTGACCGATCGGGGCCCGAACGTGAATTTGAAAAATTCCTTGAAGAAAACGCCGACAAGATCATCTGGTGGTGGAAGAACGGCGAGAATAAAAATGATTATTTTGGCATCAAATACTTTTACCCAGAAAATATGATCAATACTTTCTATCCCGATTACCTCGTTCAGTTTGTCGGGGGTAAGATAGGAATCTTCGAGACCAAGGATCAGGGTGATCGTGACGGTCAGACTTATACGAAAGCCAAGGCCGAAAAACTTCAGGCATATATTAAGGAGCAAAATACCAAGGGTAAGAAGCTTTTTGGCGGTATAGCAATTCAGCGCAATGGTGTATGGAAAATTAACCAAAAGCCAGAAAAGAATGACTGGAGTGATTGGCAAGATTTTGAAATTTAAGATGAAGGTTTGAGTATGGCAAAACATAGGTCGTTCAAACTGGAAAAATTCGTCAAGGGAGTTAGTAGCGACCTGCTCAAGGCGTATTTTATTCGGCAAAATGTTCCCGTTCCCGATGGATTTGTATTTGATAGGAATAATATTCATGATTTTCTGGACGGCATTAGCGATGAGGGCAAGCGATCTTATATCGAGGAAGAGTTGCAGTGCATTAATGATATCGCTGATCGTGCAAGAGGATATCTTGAGCAGGCTAAACGCGACTATAACATAGCGGTTCAAGATGATGAGCCTTCCGAAACAACCGCTATGCGGGTTTTTCTTCATAGCGAAAAAGCCTTCTCGCTCGCTTTAGACTTTTATTTGTACATAGTATATTCCGAAAAATTAAGCCATCATAAGTTTGAGCATAACA
Source organism: Candidatus Omnitrophota bacterium (assembly GCA_026387155.1). Classification (GTDB taxonomy): domain Bacteria; phylum Omnitrophota; class Gorgyraeia; order 2-01-FULL-45-10; family 2-01-FULL-45-10; genus JAPLMF01. The sequence continues at coordinate 1,384 of JAPLMF010000081.1, read as the reverse complement.
CCTGCAATTTTAACGAAGATCGTGTTGCGCGGTTGAAAACTGCCATAGTACAGCATTTTAAAGATACCGGTAAAAGCGAACACTGTGATATCAGGTACCGGACGCATAACGGCAAGCACATTGTTCTAATCGCTCATGGCGATTTTATGAAAACGCACCTTATATTTGAAAAAGGGAAAGTCGGCATTCAGTCTTTTCGCCCGGCCAGAGAGGATATGCTTGTTTTTGACACGAGGAATTGCGTGCTCAGCGTGAACGCTGGCGGTTGGAGCGAAGCCGATAAAAAACGGTATATCGAAATATTCGGGAACGCCATCCTCGGCATGGATCAGGTGCCTGACGCAACGTTCAATAATACATTGGTTGTGCTTGATCCTATTAAGAATGGCACTTTCAGTTATTCCGGCAATAACGATGTTGAGTCTGTCCTTTTAACGGAAGCGAAGGTTAAATGCAGGGGGGCAAAAGTCATAAAGGTAACGATTAACTGCGGCGATGTCCGGCAGGCGTTTTCGGACTTAGGGATATCTATGCAGGATGCCGAATATATCTCAGCTAAATTACGGTTTAATATAAAACGTGGCGGCAAGAAGCCCAAGTCGATAACGGTTGAAATCAAACCGCCGGAGAATACAAAATTGCCCGAGAAGGCAGAAAAGGGAATCATTGAATCGTATTTGCGAGATAACGGAGTGCTTTTGACGTGATGTTGAACTTTATATTAAAAAGTCTTGAGGCTTTTCCTACCGCATCGTTTGTCGAAAGCGAGCTGGTTAGTATTTCAAAATCTTCTTTTGATGCTCTGACAAAGCAAAAATGTTTAGACCGAATGAAGTATGACTATATGAAGGAGCCCTATTACTCATCGGTTTTGGGAGATAATGGGAACGAGCGGCAAATTAAGAAGGTAGGCGGTCGTTTCTACGCATACTCAGTGGAGTCAGCGGATAGTGCGCCTATTGAGGTAGCAGAAGCGGATCTACGGCGGTATCAGCTTTCATTCCCGGCCTTGTTTGAGAAAATTCGGACGGTTAACAAGATCGAGGGAAAGTTTCAGGAAATCCCAGAAGGATATTTTCACATAGGGTATAAGCTCTATGACAGCTTCCGAGTGGGTTTTCTTTTTGTGCCTAAAATCGGGGACGGCAAGCTGGTCAAGTTTGCAGGGTTACAAAATCTCTGCAAGGACGACAAAGTTCTTGTTGTTTTTACGCCGTTCACGAAGATAGAGGATATCGTATTAAACTGGACTTTGAGCAAGTGCAAAATAGTGACAGCCCCTTTGGCATCATCGCTCGATTTCAAGACCTTTAAATTGCCGGTTGATAATCTTATCAAAGAATTTATTGAGAACGCGGGGCAAGCGACTGAACTCAGCAAAAAG
>JAPLMF010000028.1 GCA_026387155.1 Candidatus Omnitrophota bacterium | reverse complement strand
GCTTCAAAAAGGGTAATAAATGCGATACAGAAGATCGAGCTTATAGCGAATCTCGCAGCTCCAAGTTATGAATCTACCCCCGAGGAAGTCGCGAAGATCCTGAATGCTCTTCAGGGGTCGGTGGATAAAGTCAAAGCGGCGTTTTCCAAGCAGAAGATCGAGAAGACGATATTTAAACTGTAAGTGATACATAAACATAAGGAAAGGAGGAATGAATATGGCAAAGGTATTTTCCAAGACAAGTGTCTCGACTGCCGCATGCTCTCAAAAAGATATGAAAGATCTTATAGCTAAGAAAGCTTACGATCTATATGTTAAGAGCGGATGTAAGTCGGGACATGATCTTGATAATTGGGTAAAGGCGGAAAAAATAGTAAAGTCCGAGTGCTGCAAATAATACACGATAATAAAAATCGCAGCTTCGGTTTTTTAAAGCAAAGCGGAAGAGTTGTTCCTTCGCTTTGCTTTTTTTATTGGAACCTAAGTGTAAAAAAGAATATGATAATACATGGAAGGTGTGTTTACAGTGCGGTGTCTCACTTGAGGATAACCTGGAAGCGCGATTGGCACAGTTGGAAAATCAGGCAAATAAGATCCTGCTCGAAATAGACTCAATTCGGAAAGGAGATGTTGCCTCTTTAGTCAATGTTGATTTAAAGGGTCAGCAGCCAGCATTTAAAGTATCGGAGCCATCCTATTCTAAGCCAACATCGAAAGAAGATGCGGAAACCCGTATAGGAAAATAGCTGCTTAATAAAATCGGCATTATCAGCGTAGTCGTAGGCGTCGCATTTTTTCTGGCATATGCTTTTAAATATTTGGCACCTCTATGGAAGATATGTATTGGATACGTGATAAGCGCTGCAATGGTGATATTTGGTGCAGCGGTAGAGAAGATCGGAAAGTATAAATGGTATGGCAAGGGACTTATGTGTGGTGGGTGGGTGCTTGCCTATTTTACAACCTATGCTATGTATCATATCAAAGCCACCAGAATCATATCGAGTCAACCCGTCGACCTTATACTGGTTTCAATCGTTATAGTTGCTATGCTGATGCATTTATTAAAGTATCGTTCTCAAAGTCTCGTGATATTGGCCATGTTGCTGGGATATGTAACAGCAGGAGTGAGTCAATATGCGTCTTTTGCTTTTCTTTATGTAACAATTCTTGCGGTGATTTCCAGTGTTTTATTACTCAAGATGAACTGGCAGGGAGTAGCGATATTTTCACTGCTCGGGACTTATCTGACGCATCTTCTGTGGAGCAGGCCATATCAACTTATCAAACCGGGAACAATTGAGTTTTGGGTAAGTATTACCTTCCTTGCTATATATTGGAGTATTTATAATATTGTCAGTTTTTTTGTTAAAGCAAAAAGCGCAAGAGAGCAGAATGGCCTGGAAGGCTTTATTTTGATGAACTCATTATTGTTCGGCTTAATATGTTTCATGCAGGTAAGGGCATATAATAGCGCCTGGAAAGCCCCTTTCGCGTTGACTGTTGCAGGTATCCTACTGGTTTTAGGAATAGCTTCAAAATATACTAAAGAAAAGGGGCGTATTAAAGCAGCGTTTTTTGTTGCAGCAATCGCTTTTGCGACTGCTTCACTGCATTTTTTGATAGGTCAAGGAACCGCATATTTTATCTGGTTCTTTGAAATCCCCATATTATTGTTTGCAGGCTTTTATTTCAAAAATATTCTCTACAGAATAGCGGCATGGGGCATTACCCTTATTACTCTTATCGGAATGATGATATTTTTCGGCATACCTGATCAGAAAATATTATTTATTGGCAAAGAAATGCATCTTACATTCTTTCTCTATCTCACGGGGATAGCTTGTTATTATTTAGCTCGATATGTTTATGTAAGTAAGGATGTCTTATCGAAGCGGGAAAAAGAAGAGATGCGATTTTCCAATGTTTATACTATTTTGGCCAGTATAGTTTTTGTTTGTATATCTTATTATGAGATACAGCCTAAACTTGTTACGTTAACCTGGGCTGTGTCTGCATTCCTTCTTTTCATAGTGGGATTTTTTATCAAAGATAAGATATTCAGATATTGCGCAATAGGATTGGTGGCTGCTTCGCTATTAAGAGGCATTACCGTAGATCTCGCTGGGATAAATACTGGCTATAGAATAATTGTATTCATGTGTCTGGGTCTAGTCCTTTTAGCCGTTTCATTCTGGTACGCCAAGATGTCAGATGTATCTCAGGATAGAAGCGCAGTTGAAGGGAGAGGCGGTAAGCTCGCGCCCATTATTATAATGCCTCTCATCTCCATTTTGGTATTGGTTGCCGCATATTTATACCCTTCCGAGTTTCGAGCGGAAGATAAATTGAAGGGCAGGGAGATAGAGATAACCGCGCGTTTTATGGCCGGAAAAAGTCTTAGCGATGACGATTTGATATTTCTCCGCGCGCGAAAGTTTAAAAACCTTGAGCAGGCTTTGAGATCTCTTCCTCTGGGGAAAGACGGTTATAATCTCAATATCTATGTTCGCGCAATTGACATGGGTATGGAGTCAAAGGATATGTATAGCAGGTTGGCGCAGTATTATAGTGAAAAAGATGAAAGATCGAAAGCGATAGAGAATTACGAAAGAGGGATCGCGCTTGATCCGGAAATTAGGCAATGGAACACGCGTTACATGGTAAGATCTGCGGCTAAATTATATAAGGCAGTTGGAAATTATAGAAATGCCGCGGCCTACTATGAAAAGTATCTTGTTTTTTATAAGAATGTTGAAGATCTTTATGAGCTCGCTATTTGTTATGAGCGCTTAGGGGAGTTGAATAAAGCACTTGAGAAGCTTAATGAGGCTCTTCGGCTGGACCAGGGAGGCGCATATTCCGGTGAAATAACATCTCTCAGAAGCGATATATATAGTAAAAAAGAGATGATTGAGAAAAAAGAAGCAAGTGATAGGGTAGCGGCTTAACAATCCCTTGACATAAAACAGGTTAAGTTGTAACCTATTATCCGACGGGGAGGCTTAGATTTATATTCGTTTTACTTTAACATCTCCGCCACATCATAGAGGAACAATGGGCAAGTGGATTTTGCCTAAGGAATAACCGATGACAGGAAAATTACCTTTTCTTAGAGTAAGCGGCACAGGCATAGTCAATGAGGCCGGGAGGCCGGTCGTACTAAAAGGCGTCGCTCTGGGTGGTTGGCTCATGATGGAAGGCTATATGCTTAATGGCCGTAACATCGCCGAGAAGACTTTCAAAGAGTCATTTGAAAAAGCGCTCGGCCGTGAAGCGGTCGAGGACTTCACGCGTTCGTTCCGCGATACGTTCATCCGCGAGTCGGATATAAAGAACATAAAGGCCTGGGGCGCGAATTGCATACGCATACCCTTTAACTACAGGATAGCCGAGTTCGAAGAGAGGCCGTTCAGTTTTAATGAAGAGGGAATAAAGTATCTCGACAGGGCTGTAGAGTGGTGCGAGAAGTATGGTTTATACTGCATCCTCGATATGCATGCCGCGCCCGGCGCCCAAAATCCGGACTGGCATTCGGACTGTACCGGCGAAGTGAAGTTTTTCAGTGATACTTTTAATCAGGACAGATACTTCAGGCTCTGGCGTTTTCTTGCCGAGCGCTATAAGGATTCCAGTGTAGTTGCAGGTTACGATGTCTTAAACGAGCCCGTGCTGCCCCTTATACAGGAAAATATCGTAAAGGGTATATACGACCGGGTGACTAAGGAGATAAGGGATATTGACAAACAGCACATAATATTTTTGGAAGGTACCGAGTGGGGCTCACGGATAAGTTTTCTGGGAAGACCCCAGGATAAGAATACGGCATATAGCATTCACACGGATCCGTATATCCTGGTAAGATCCACAATATATCGTGGAATAAGAATACACTTGAGAAACTGGCAAAGCCATATCGCCATTTTATGGATAGTAACGATGTGCCTATATACGTTGGTGAGTTTGGGGTGAATTGGCGTGACGGTCATTACGGCGAACTGCAGTGGGTCAAGGATATGCTGTATATATTTACGAAGAATAACCTTCATTGGACATACTGGACTTATAAGACCGTGGCCAATTCTGTATTTCCGGACGGTGTGTATAGATATATTAAAAATCCGTTATGGGTTAACAGAAAAGGGCCCGTATCCGGATGGGAAGCGTATGTACAGCTCTGGAAAAGCGATCGAAAGCATATAATAGAGTCCTGGAAGACTGAAAATTTTGTCTGTAACAAAAATCTTTGCTCGACACTGAAGAGCCATATGTAATATTGTAATAATTTATGCGGAGAGGTCGCCTAGTCCGGTTTATGGCGCGCGCTTGGAAAGCGCGTAGGCCCGCAAAGGCCTCGAGAGTTCAAATCTCTCCCTCTCCGCCATACGTACCAATTCGAACCCTTGTGTTCTTCACCGAAGGTCACAAGGGTTTGAATTTTAGTGTCTGCTATCCTAAAATAAATAGGAGGCAATAAAAAACTTGAAAAAAGATTATATCGGTTACAGAAAGTGGAGCGCTCCTGATCCCAGGTGCGCATTTTTATTGGTACACGGCCTCGGCACATATAGCGGAAGATGGGAAAGTATGGCCGGTTTTTTTCTGCAAAAAGGAATATCGTCTTACGCTATAGACCTGCCGGAGCTGGACTGCATCCGCAGTTATTACAATGAGATCTTGCGTGTTCGCGAGGCCGCCATTAAAGATAATCCCGGCAAAAAAGTATTTCTAGTGGGCGAAAGTCTGGGCGGCTTGACTTCTTTTCTATTTACTGCGGAACATCCGGGGCTTTTCGAGGGACTTGTATGTATCTCTCCGGCGTTTGCAAACCGAAAGACGCTTAAATTTTTCGAAACTGTAAAAATGCTGTTACCCATCCTTTATAATCCCGCCAAGCAGGTGAACCTTTCGTTTGATTCATCAATGTGCACGCGTGACACAGATTGCAGAAAAAAAATTGATAGCGATCCGCGCGAATACCGCTCGGCTTCGGTCGGACTTATTTTTGACATATTGATAACCCAGACCCGAACGAAGAGGGCGATTAAAAACATGAATACGCCCGTACTTTTTATGGTATCAGAAGAGGATCTCATAATAGACACAGAGACGTCGAGAAAGGTTTTTGACAGCCTCACGGCTAAAGATAAGACGTTTATAGGGTTTCCCGGTATGTATCATGCGCTTTCGATAGAGTTGGGTAAAGAAGCTGTCTTTGAAGAACTGTTTAAATGGATAGAAAAACGGTTATAGACAAAGAGGAATACTTTAGATGAAATATATATTAGCGATAGACCAGGGGACGACCGGAAGCCGCGCCGTAGTTTATGATAAAAAGGGAAGAAAGATAGCTTGCGCCTATCAGGAATTTCCCCAGCATTTCCCGAAACCAGGGTGGGTGGAGCACGACCCGCACGATCTGTGGAACAGCGTTAAGGCCTCGGTAGATAAGGTCCTTAGCAAAGTGCCTGCCCGCTCGATAGCCGCAATCGGCATAACTAACCAGCGGGAGACGACGGTCATGTGGGATGCCCGCACGGGAAAGCCCGTCTACAATGCTATAGTATGGCAGTGCAGAAGGACCTCGAAGGCTTGCGATGAGCTCAGGAAGAGGGGTTCGGTGTCCGCGTTCTTCAAAAAAAGGACAGGATTGCCCATTGATGCTTATTTTTCCGCGACAAAGATAAGTTGGATATTAAAGAACGTGCCCGGCGTAATGGCCCGGGCAAAAAAAGGACGGATCCTTTTCGGGACCGCAGATTCCTGGATTCTCTGGAAACTGACCGGCGGCCTGATGCATGCGACCGATTACACAAACGCCTCCCGCACGATGTGCTTTAATATAGAACGACTCGAATGGGATCGAGATATCTTAAAACTACTAAGGATCCCGGAACAAATCCTACCCGAAGTCAAAAAGTCGTCGGGCCTATTCGGGCATACAGTGCGCATCGGCCGTCTTCCGGCAGGCATTCCCATAACCGGCATAGCCGGCGATCAGCAGGCGGCCCTCTTCGGCCAGACATGTTTTGAGCCGGGTACCATGAAAAATACTTATGGCACCGGATGTTTTATCCTGTTAAACACCGGCAAGAAGAGGCCGGTCTCAAAACACGGGCTTATTACGACTTTGGGTTGCGGAGCGGATGGCAAGCCCGTATATGTATTGGAAGGCTCGATCTTTGTCGCGGGTGCCGCTATACAATGGTTGCGTGATGGTTTAAAACTTTTTAAGCGCGCTTCACAATCCGATATCATGGCCGCGTCCTTAACAGATAACGCGGGAGTATATTTTGTGCCGGCGCTGGTAGGCCTGGGCGCGCCTTATTGGGACCAGAATGCGCGCGGCGCCATATTCGGCATAACCAGAGGTACACACGCCAGCCACTTCGCGAGGGCGGCCATCGAGGCCATGTGCTATCAAACAAAAGATGTAGTGGATGCGATGCAGAAGGATTCATTCGTTAAGATAAAAAACTTGAAAGTGGACGGCGGTGCCGTTGTCAGCGATATTTTATGTCAGTTCCAGTCCGACCTTCTCGGTATAAATGTCGTAAGACCAAAGGTCATAGAAACAACATCCCTCGGGGCGGCTTATTTAGCGGGGCTCGCCGTAGGTTATTGGAAGAATACGGACGAGATAAGGCGATGCTGGGTGGTCGATAAGGTATTTCATCCCGAGATGGAAAAGAAGATGCGGACGAAACTATACGCGGGCTGGCGCGAGGCAGTAGAGAGGACCCTTACTAAATGAGTGCATATGATGTAGCCATAATAGGAGGCGGCGTTGTGGGGACCGCGATAGGGCGGGAACTTTCGCGTTATAAACTGCATATCTGCCTCTTTGAGAAAGAAGCAGAGCTCGCTTTCGGCGTTTCAAAATCCAATAGCGGGATAATACATCCCGGGACTCAACACCATCCGGATCTTCTAAAAGCAAAATTGTGCGTTCAGGGTAATGTACTGACAAGAAATTTAGCTAGAGAACTTTTTATCGATTTCAAAGAAGTGGGAGAGCTCATAGTAGCATTTAACAAGGAGGAGGTAGGGCGTTTACTTGCGATAAAAAGAGACGGCCATGCGCTTAAAATCCCCGGCTTAAAGATAGTAGACAAAGCCTGGCTTAGGAAACATGAGCCGAATCTCTCAAACAAAGCCATAGCTGCTCTCCATGCTCCCACCGCCGGTATAATAAGTCCCTACCGGTGGGTCTACGATCTCGCCGAGAATGCCGCAAAAAACGGCGTCGAGATCTATACTGAAACCAGGGTTGAGGGTATCTTGCCTAAGGGCCGCTCTTTTGAGGTAGCCACCTCGAAATGGATCTTTACATCGCACTATGTGATCAACGCCGCGGGTCTTTACGCGGATGAAATATCAAGGTTAGCCGGTTCAGACAGTTTCAGGATAATACCGCGCAAAGGAGAAGAGTTTCTTCTCGACAAGAAAGAAGAGCATTTAACAAAGCATCTCTTATTTCCGCTGCCCTCGGGGATCTCCAAAGGCATACTCGTCACGAGAACATCAGACGGAAACCCCATGATAGGGCCTACTGCGGAGGATATCGAGGATAAAGAAGACCTGTCGACTACAAAGGAAGGCCTTAAGAGGGCTCTCGAGGGGGCCCGAAAACTTGTGCCGTCAATAAATGAAAATGATATAATCGCATATTTTTCCGGTTTAAGGCCGGTCGCGGGAGAAGACTTCATTATACGGCACGAAGATAAAGTTCCTGGATTTATCAATGTTGCGGGGATACAGTCTCCGGGGCTTACGGCTGCGCCCGCCATTGCGCTTATGACGGCCGGCATATTAAAAGATAATGGGCTCAAGCTTAAAAAAAAGAAGTCGTTTTACAGGCATCGAAAGAAAGAAATTCATCTTTTCGCAGTGCCTCTTAGTACGACGAAACGTTTTATCAAGAAAGACGCCGGATACGGCGACATAGTCTGCAGATGCGAGATGGTTTCTTCTGAAGAGGTGCGCGAAGCGATATCGCGCGGAGCCAAGACTATGGACGGCTTAAAATTCAGGACCCGCGCACAAGCAGGAAGGTGTCACGGCAGTTTCTGTACCACAAGGCTTTTGAAGATACTCGCTGAGAAGACAGAGGTGCCTCTGACTGGTGTGACCAAAAGAGGCGCCGGTTCTGAGATAGTCAAAGAGGATAGATCAAGTGGTTAAAAAAGATCTGGTCATTGTCGGCGGCGGGCCGGCAGGTATGGCGGCGGCCGTTGCCGCGTACGAAAGCGGTGTACGGGACATCCTTCTTATCGAGCGCGATCAATATCTGGGTGGGATATTGAACCAATGTGTACACACCGGATTCGGGCTTCAGTATTTTAAAGAGATATTAACCGGCCCAGAATATGCTGATAGATTTATACGGAAGATCAGCGCCATATCGGATATAGAAATAAGTTTAAGATCGTTTGTCGTGCGTCTAGAGAGCGACAGAACACTTACATACTTAAAGCCCGGCAGTCTTAATGTTGTCCGGCCGAAGGCTCTTATAATGGCTACAGGGTGCCGTGAGAAGACGCGCGAGATGATACATATCCCTGGCACCAGGCCTGCCGGAATATTTTCCGCAGGGCTTGCGCAAAAATTGATAAATATAGAAGGGTTATTACCGGGAAAAGAGGTTGTAGAAGGGTTATTACCGGGAAAAGAGGTTGTGGTGATCGGTTCCGGCGATATTGGACTTATAATGGCGCGAAGATTTACGCTGGAAGGCGCCCGCGTAAAGGCGATAATAGAAATAGAGGGAAGAAGTAGAGGGCTTGTGCGGAACATGGTTCAGTGTGTAGAAGATTTTGATATACCGGTCTATTTTAATCACAGAGTGCTTGAAATACACGGCAAAGACAGGGTCGAGAAGGTGAGTGTGGTTAAAGTAGACGGCAGTATGGGTGAACTGCCCGGTACGGGATTTGATATATCATGCGATACGATTTTGGTGTCGGTCGGGCTTATTCCCGAAAATGAGCTGATAGAAATGGCGGGCGCTGCGGTAGATAAAAAGACGAACTCTCCGATCTCAAACGAGGTCAATAAAACATCGATACCCGGTGTATTTGTATGCGGAAATTCCTTCAAGGTCTATGACCTGGTCGATTCTGTTACGGTCGATAGCGAATTGGCGGGTAAGTCCGCGGCCGAATATTTAAGGGATAATAGATGATAAAGATGATGATCTGCATAGAGTGCCCGAAAAGCTGTGCTTTAGCGGTGGAGATTGATAACGGCAAGGTTATAAGAGTGCAGGGCTCCAAATGTCCAAAAGGGGCCGCCTACGCTGCATTGGAAGTCCAGGATCCCGCCAGAATATTGACGGCGACGATAGTTTCGGAAGGGTTATCGTTAAAACTGATCCCGGTCCGTACAAATAAGCCTATTCCTAAAAAGGATCTCTTAAGGGCAATGGAAGAGATTAAAAAAATAAATATAAAAGCTCCCGTCAAAGCGGGGGATATCATCATTAAAAATCTTCTTGGATTAGGAGTAAAGGTAGTAGCCACCCGCGCAGTGCAGTGACCAAGCCATTCCATTCCGGGGTGGAATGACATCTGCAGCAGCGTTATGAGATCGCCATTTTGGATACGGCGTCACGCTTTATCTTAGCGGTGACTGTTTTGGGTAGGCTCTCGTAGGATATATCGAAACTCATTATCCTTTTGTACGGAGCTAAGTCTTTTGTTAAGCGCGCGATCTCGAAGGATAGCTTGTCCTTTATGGATTTTTTTGCGGTTATATTATCCTGCGCAAATAGTTCAAGATTCGGTACTATGACGGCATAGACTTCCTCGTGCCCTGTGCGCAGCCCCCGTTCGGCGACCTTGGCCATTACGCATATCTCTTTTATGTAGGGGCTCCTGCCTATGACCTCCTCAACCTCTTCGGGAAATACCTTTTTTCCGCCGCCCAATATTATCAGGTTCTTTTTCCTGCCGGAAATATATAAGAAACCGTCCTTGTCGATATAACCCAGGTCTCCGGTATGGAACCACCCGTTTTTCAGGACCTCCGCGGTCTTTTCTGGATTTCTGAAGTAGCCCTTCATAACATGAGGGCCGCGGGTCAGGATCTCTCCTTCGACATCCAGACTCTTCTCTTTAAGTATCATGACTTCCACGCCGGGCATCGGCTTCCCCACGGAGCCGAACTTATTATCACTATAGGTATTTACAGATATGACCGGAGCAGTTTCGGTCAGGCCATATCCCTGCAGGATCCTGAAACCCAGGGCGTTCAATCCGATCTCGATATCCGGGTTAAGAGGCGCACCTCCGCTTATAAAAGTATGTAAGTGCCAGCCGAACTCTTTATGCACCGAAGGGAATAAAAACCTCCCTGCCCTTATTTTGAATTTTAGTAAAAATGTTGAAAGAAAGAGGAGCGCTCTAAAGATCTTTTGCTTTAAAGGATGCAGTTTCGCGGATTTTTTCATTATGCCGGAATAAAGCAATTTAAGGACGAGTGGTACAGAGATGATGGCGGTGATCCCGGTCTCTCTCATGAGCGGCAGAAGGGTATTAGTCTTAAGGGTGTCGCAATATGTGACGCATGAACCGGCGTAGAGCGGCGCTATGAGACCGCCTGTTATCTCGAGCATGTGGTTAAGCGGCAGAACGGATAGGAGTTTCTCTTTCGGCGTACAGCGGATGATCTCACTGAATCTTAGCGCTTGAAAGAGCAGGCTCTTATAGGTTATCTCAACGCCTTTGGCGGATCCTGTTGTGCCGGAGGTGTAGACGATTATAGCGGTGTCTTCCGGGTATATAGGCCGGGCCCTCTCTTTTCCCCTGTGGGGCCTGAGTTTACTTAATTGTATTATATCCGGCCGTGGGCTCTTATCGAGGAGTATTATATCCTTGAGGTGCGCCAGATCACCCCTCAAGCGGTCTATTATATTGATATATTTACCGCTTAAAAATATGCATTTTGCCTGACTGTCGTTTAAGATAAACCGGATCTCGGCGTCGGTCAGTTTAACGTCAATGGGGAGGATAGTGCCGCCGCAGGATATTATGCCGAAGTAAGCGGTAGCCCATTCGGGCCTGTTCTCGGATAATATCGCGACCCTATCGCCCTTCTTTATGCCGAGGTTGATCAAAACGGAAGAGATGCTGACCGCTCTGCGGCCCAGTTTTACGTAAGATATCTGTCTGAAGGAACCGTCGTCATTCTTGATCCGGAGAGCTGTTTTATTACCGTATTTCTTATTGATCGTCTCTAAGATGTCCCCGATAGTGATATTCCTAAGGACGGTCTTTACCATAGAATCGATCATACCGTGCCCTCGCGCGCTTCGTCCTTTAGATCCGTTTTTCCAGCCACTTCAGAAGATCGGCAAACACCTTCTCTCTGCCCAGTTCCATTGTGAGGCTGTGGCGCATTTCCGGATATTCGACCATTTCTTTATGCTTGAATTTGATCCCTTTAAATATCTTTTTACTCGTCTTGGAGCATACGAACGTGTCATCGCCGGCCAGTAAAAACAGGGTATCGGTCTTGACCTTATGTTTGGATAGTTTGCTTGAGAGCTGCCCTAAAAGAATGCTCTGCAAAAGTCTGGGTGTGGCAAACTTATGTTCAAGCTTATCGTTATCTATGATCTTTTTACATTCGGGGTCGCGTGTGCACATGTCACTTGTAAATGGCATGATGAATTGTTTTTTGGAGTTATAGAAACGGGCCGAGATCATTTTGAAATATTCCACGGCAGAGAACTTCAATCTACTGGCAAAGCCGGGAGTCAGACATATCAAACCTCTGAAGAGCAGCGGCTTTCTGATAACTGTAAGAAAACCTATTAGGCCGCCCATACTTTCGCCGGCGATAAATATCGGAAGTCTCCTATGTTCTCTTCTTATGATGTTATAAAGCCTGCGGACGTCCTTTATGTATACATTTAAAGAGTCTGTATGTCCCTTTAATCCTTCCGTATTGCCGAAGCCTTTTAGTTCTATGGCGTAAGATGTTATATTATGCTCTATTAGGAATTTTGCCACGAACTCCCAATTATTACTATGACCTCCCAGCCCGTGGACCAAAAGCATTGCCGCCCTGGGGGAAGAGGAGCCCCACTGCCTATAGAGGATATTCCTTTTTTCGCATCGTTTCATGGATATCATTATAGCACATATAAAACAGACGACACACAGTAAAAAAATGTAGCTGAAAAATATAGAAAATCCTTGATATAGACGGGCAATAAACTTATAATACTGACGATGAATAGAGCGCATTTAGCCCTGAAATTTTTGGCCCCTATGGCCGCGAAATTTGAAGAAGCCACCAAAAACCCCATTGCGGCGCAGAAAAAGGTCCTCCTTGACTATATTGCTCGTAATAAAAATACGGAGTACGGGACGAGATATAATTTTTCGAATATAAAATCGATAGAGGAATATCGGGAAGCGGTGCCCATCTGCGATTATTTGGGCATATCTTCTTATGCGGAAAGGATGACATCAGGAGAAAAGAATATACTGACCGCCGAAGCCCCGATATTTTTCGGCCGTACGAGCGGTACGACGGGCAAACCGAAACTTATCCCTGTAACCGAATATTCGCGGTCCAAAAAAGCGGAGCTGATGGCTCTATGGACATACTATATATCCAGGGATCATCCCGGGGTTACCGACGGTAAAATATTTGCCATAATCGATCCGGAGATAAAGACGTTCACACCGTCGGGATTACCGTGCGGCCCGGAAAACGGTCACGCCTACATAAATCTTCCTTATATAATCAAAAGCATGTGCGCCATTCCGTATGAAGCGTTCGAGATAGAGGATTACGACGCCAGATACTATTCCATATTAAGGATAGCGATGGGATGTAATATCACCACCCTGGCCACCCTGAACCCGAGCGCGATAATTATACTGTGCGAAAAGATAAAAGAGTGGCAAGAGGGGATAATATGTGATATAGAAAAGGGCACTCTTGATAAAGATCTCGACATCCGTCCCGACGTCAGAAAGGTGCTTGAAAGAAAGCTTAAACCCGATCTGTGCCGGGCAAACGAGTTAAAAAAGATCCTTGAAGAAAAAAAAGAGTTATTGCCGAAATATTTCTGGCCCGGTCTGGCGCTTATCGAATGCTGGAAGGGCGGAACGGTAAAATTGTACTTGAAAGAATTGCCGCGGTATTTTGGAGATGTGCCTATAAGGGATTTTGGATGCCTTTCCACCGAGGCGCGCAGTTCCATCCCGATAACCGACGACGGCGCCGGAGGAATATTGGCCATACAGACGAATTTTTATGAGTTTATACCGAAAGGGGAGATGCATAAGATCCGAAAGCGCAAGCTTTTATGCGATCAGCTGGAACAGGGAAAAGAGTACCTTCTCATAGTTACTACTCCGGGAGGCCTCTACCGGTATGATACGGACGACATTATTCATGTGGACGGGTTTTTTAATAAAACACCGGTGATCGAATTTGTACAGAAAGGCCTTAACGCGATATCGATCACAGGAGAAAAGGTTTACGAGTCGCATATCAATGAAGCCATAAATAATGCGGCCAGTAAGTTAAGATTAACGATAAAGTTCTTTTCCGCTTCCGTGCAGATGAGAAAACCTCCCAGATATATATTTTTGGTGGAATTCAGCATTGCGCCGTCTTTTGATGAAAAGAAATCCCTGCTAAAGTCCGTAGAAGAAGAGTTATGCCGCTGCAATCTCGAATACGACGATACAAGGCAGCGTAAGGAATTGGACTCGCCGGTGCTCAAAGTGGTAAAAACAGGCGAATTCGAAAAATACCGGGCCAAGAGAGTCTCCGAAGGCGCCCACGAAACCCAATTCAAGGTCCCGGAGCTGACGGCGGATATCGATTTTGAGAAGAATTTCAATATTGTCGAAGAAATATTTTTAGATTAGAGATATTTTAAACAGGAGATGCGTTTTATGGAAGAAGGGCTAGTTAGTAGGATGGGCAGGATAAATGTGCTGGAACTCTCCGGCGATCATAGACAAATGGGCCGCCAATATGGAAAGCTCTTTAAAAGCCATTTGATCGGATTTTATGAATCTGCCGTAAATGACTACTTTATAAAAAAAGAACATTTCTCTTATTTAAAGCTCCTGGCGCTCTCACGGCTTTTGTTCCGATCGTATCCTGCAAAATTTAAAGAGATGTTTATCGGGATGAGCGAAACCTCCGGGATGGGATTAAGTAAACTCGTAATGCTTGATCAACTCAACGCGTTCGAGCTGGTAAGAAATCAGAACATAGGGCGTTGTTCCAACATATCGGCATGGGGGGACTATTCCATCCTCGGCACTCTTATCTTAGGAAGGAATTTTGACCAGCCCGAATATTTCAAAAAGTTTAACGAATTCATAACATTGACCGTATTAAATCCCGATGACGGCATTCCCGTTATAAATATAGGCTATGCGGGCCAGATCGGTATAAATTCCGCGATGAATAAACGGGGCGTCTTCATGGCAAATAACGAAGCGCCCGTTATAAAAGGCGATACTATTAACATTAATGCGCCTAATGTTCTTTTGGCGGAGCTTGAATTTCTGATGAGGTCTTCCAGTTTAAGCGACCTTGACAAACATATAAGTCCCATCATAGTCAGCGCAGCGGACGCAAAGAACGCATGTACCTATGAATGGACGGCTTCGGATATGAAATGCGCGCAGAGAAGGGGGAACGGGTTGATAGTCACGACCAATCATTTCATCGATCCTTCATGGAAAAGGCCCTCGCTCTCCCATCACGCATATGGGATGACGGAGGAAAGACTGGCAAACCTTATATCCTTGGGCGAGGAGCATAAGGGTAAAATAGATGCCAAAAAGATGCGGGAACTGCTCGACATCGGATTGGATGAAGGAGGCGCGACTCACAGCGATAAGACGATATTCCAGATGGTTGCTGTGCCTATTGAACTCAAGATCTGGCTAAAAGTACCAGGCTATCAGGATTGGACCGAAGTGGATCTCAGAAAATTATTTGCGAAATACGATGCCAATCCCGTTCCCATCTAAAGCGAGATTGCTTTATTTGGACTTTAGTTTTTCGTCAGGCTCTACTATCTTTGGGGTAGTTCTTATAATATCCAGTATAGCAGCCATAGTAAGAGTCTCGTGAGGCTGGGCCAGCGTAGAAACAGTTGGCTGGGCAAGAGAAGAGGTCGCGGGATTTTGAAATTGTATTGTTGCTTCAGGTCTCATATTTTTTTGCCCGGCACTTTCCTTAATAAGTCCATTGATCTCCGCTTCCCGTTTTTCTACCGAAACAGAGGAGACCTCAGCGCTTGCAGAAGATAGCAAAACAGTGGTAAATATGATTGCAAAAAACATTCTCATTAAGAGAGTCATATATCACCTTTAATCGGATATTTAACTTTATCATATCCTAACACAAGTATATCACATATTTCAAAAAAAACAAGCAGCATACGATTTCTAATGATAAACATACGGAATGTGTGATATCTTATATAAAAATGGCGCACATGGCAAATTTAAAAGTTGTTATTAAGAAAGTATATATTGTAGCCGGGTTAGCTATCCTGTTAACTGCCGGTTATACATTCGCTGTGGCAAAAATTCCGCTATTTCAGATTCTCCGTGAGAGCACAACAGATCTCCTTATACAACAAAGACGCTACATCTCACCTTTGCCAAAGGCTATAAAGGATATTACGATCGTTACCATTGATGAAGGGTCTCTTAAACGACTCCGTCAGAGATGGCCTATGAGTCGCGGCATATATGCATCTTTTATTAAAAGGCTTTCATTCGAAGAAACCAAACCGCTTACTATAGGTATGGACCTTTTCTTTTCCGGACCCAGCGAGATTTCGGAAGATGATGTCCTGCTGGCGGAAGCCATGAAGAAGTCCGCAAATTCAATAATTGTGAGTTATCTGAACGAAACCGGCGTGATGATCGAGCCCGAAGATATATTAACCAAGTCGGCTGCCGGGGTGGGTTTTGTTAGCGCTCCCCGCGATAATGATCTGGTTGTCCGCGAAACATACCCCATGATGTTTCTGGCAAATGGTAGTTTTGTTTATTCTTTTCCACTTCTAACGTACACCGAAAGCCGCGGTATAGATCTTGACAAGGCTTTTTATAGAGCTACCGATGCTTGTTTTGTGACCCCGGATGTGGAAGGCCGTGATGGTATACTAAAGATACCTCTCGACTCCGCCCGCAGGACTATGCGCATAAACTATTTCGCAAAGACAGAGGATTTTAAGACTATCCCGCTCTGGGAGGCGCTAGTTTCGTCTGCGGCAGAAAATATTTTTAAGAATAAGATCGTGCTCATCGGCACCATAGTTGAGATACACCATGATGTCTACCCGACGCCGCTTGGTATAATGCCTGGGGTTGTTATTAACGCCAATATAGTGATGAATATAATATCGAAACGATGGCTTGTCTTACTGCCACTATGGGTTATGTTTTCGATACTTTTAGCGGGGGCTCTTGCGGTGAGCGGTGTTACCTATCGTTTTGGAGTATTGAAAGGTGCTGCTGTGAGCGTGTGTTTAGCAGGCGGAGCTTTTCTTTTGGCGTCATCATGCATGCAGTATGACCGGATATTTGATCTTTTTGGTTTTGTACTTATTGTCATATCATCTTTCACCGGCGTCTCTATCTGGATGGGCCTCTTGACGCTTATCGA
>JAPLMF010000062.1:15514-17616 GCA_026387155.1 Candidatus Omnitrophota bacterium | reverse complement strand
AAGGATATCCTTGTAGTTACCGGAGGCATGCATGCAGGTGAATTTTTAAGGCTTTTAGGAGATGGCGCTGAGTTCGGGTTAAAGCACATAAACTATACTTATCAGGAAGGTGAGGGCGGCATAGCAGAGGCGCTAAGATTAGCGCGCCACTTTGCCGACAACGACAAGATAGTTGTTATTCTGGGTGACAATATAATCGAGAAGAACATAAAAGGCGCTGTGGAGGAATTTAAGAAACAGCCGAGAGGCGCCAGGATATTGCTTAAGAAGGTCGAGGACCCGGAGAGGTTTGGAGTCGCGAATTTCAAAGGTAAAAAAATATTATCAATAGAAGAGAAGCCGAAGAAGCCCAAGTCCGATTACGCGGTTACGGGAATATACATGTACGACGAACGGGTATTTGACATAATAAAAACACTAAAGCCGTCCAGGCGAGGCGAACTTGAGATAACGGATGTGAATAATGCGTATATCAGGAAGGGTGAACTCGAATATAGTGTGCTCGACGGATGGTGGACAGACTCAGGGACTTTTGATTCACTATTACGTGCGAATAATCTGGTCGCAAAAAAAGTGCAAAGAGCAAGATGTAAATTGCAAAACTAATGAAAAAAATACTCATAACGGGCGGCGCGGGATTCATAGGTTCTAATTTTATACGTCATATCCTCGCCAAATATCCGAATTACTGCGTTACCAATCTTGACAAACTTACGTATTGCGGAAATCTCGAAAATCTGAAAGATGTAACTAAAAACAAGAACTATAAGTTCGTAAAAGGCGACATAGCAGATCCGAAAGTTGTAAATCAATTTGTAAAGGGCGCGGATCTTATATTGAATTTTGCTGCGGAGACACATGTAGACAGGTCGATAAAAGATCCTGTTGAATTCTTGCGGACGAATGTATTCGGCACTCATACGCTTCTGGAGGCGGCCAAAGCTTATTCTACAAAGCTCTTCATACAGATCTCGACCGACGAAGTATATGGGAGCATATCAAAGGGCGCCTTTACCGAAGCTAGCCCCATCGCACCTAACAGCCCATATTCTGCCGCGAAGGCAGGAGGTGATCTTCTGGCAAGGTCCTATTTTATAACTCACGGACTGCCTGTAATAATAACCAGAAGCTCAAATAATTTCGGTCCATACCAGTATCCGGAGAAGGTGATTCCTCTCTTCGTGACGAACCTCTTGGAAGGTAAGAAGGTCCCTCTGTATGCTGACGGTTCCAACGTGAGGGACTGGTTATTTGTTATAGACAACTGCGAAGCGATAGATGTGATTATGCATAAAGGCAAGGCCGGCGAGGTATACAATATCGGCGGCGGTAATGAGATAACAAATATGGAGCTCACAAAGATCCTTATAAAGCTATTGGATAGGGGCGAAGAGTATATCGAGTTCGTAAAGGACCGCCTGGGCCATGACAAACGTTATTCGCTCGATATATCCAAGATCAAGACTTTGGGCTGGAAACCCAGGCATGATTTCAAAGATGCGCTGGAGCTGACAGTCAATTGGTACACTAAGAATAAGTCATGGTGGAAACGGTTGATCAAATGCCGCGAAGATATCCCCGCTTTGTGCAGTTCATACTCGGCGGGGTCCCGCCAAAGATGAAATCGACGGCGGGAAAAGTACTAATAACCGGTTCAAGTGGGATGCTGGGTATAGATCTGGCCAATGAGCTGAGACGCGGATATGAATTGATCGGGACGGATATCTTCAAAAGTCAAAAATCAAAAGTCAGAGGTCAGAGATATTTTTGCTGTGATATAACAGACCGTAAAAAGATAACAGCCATTATTGAGAAGACCAGGCCGGATGTCGTGGTGCATACGGCAGCTTGGACCGACGTAGACGGATGCGAACTGGATAAAGATAAAGCATATGCTGTTAACTCAGGCGGCGTCAGGAATGTTGCGCTGGCGTGTAAAGCCATCGACGCCAAGCTTATATATATGAGCACGGACTTTGTATTTGACGGCAGGAATAAGAGGCCTTATAGGGAGAACGACAGGGCAAACCCTTTAGGTGTATATGCGGATTCGAAGCTTAAGGGTGAGGCTGCGGTAAAAAAAGCGCTAAAAAGATATTTCA
>JAPLMF010000062.1:9427-15472 GCA_026387155.1 Candidatus Omnitrophota bacterium | reverse complement strand
GGCAAAAACTTTGTGGACACTATTTTAACAAAGTCTAAGAGAGAAGGGCTTCTTAAAGTTGTGGATGACCAGGTAGGCTCTCCTACGTATACTAAAGATCTGGCAAAGGCGATCCGCGCACTGACCGACAAGAAGATAATGGATTTCGGGATCTATCACGTGTCAAATTCGGGAGGCGTTTCGTGGTATAAATACGCGAAAGCCATTTTGAATATATCCGGGATAAAGGCAAAGGTTGTACCTATATCTTCTAAGGAACTGGCAAAGCCGGCCAGGAGGCCTGCAATGTCGGTAATGGACAATTCGAAATTCGAAAAAGTAACCGGATACAGGATGCGCGGCTCGAAGAGCGCCCTGCAGGAATATCTGAATTAAAAAAAGACGGGAGCCGGTATGTTGCAGAAGATAAGAAACAAGATATTATCCAAGAAAGCGAAGATAGCGATAATAGGTTTAGGCTATGTGGGGCTGCCGCTTGCACTGGCCTTCATAAAGAAGGGTTTCAAGGTCTACGGCATAGATGTAGACAAGGACAGGGTTAAGAGGTTAAAAGCGAGCAAGTCCTACATACTCGATGTACCTTCCCAAGATATAAAAAAAGCTATTTTGGGAGGATATCTTCTGGTGACTACGGATTTTAGTAATATAAAAAAATCGGACGCTATAATAATATGCGTGCCCACCCCGCTATACAAGACCAAAGAACCGGATGTCTCCTACATAGTATCAGCCGTAAAGAATATTAAGAAATATTTGAGGCGCGAACAGATAGTTGT
The DNA here is from genome assembly GCA_026387155.1 of Candidatus Omnitrophota bacterium. Classification (GTDB taxonomy): domain Bacteria; phylum Omnitrophota; class Gorgyraeia; order 2-01-FULL-45-10; family 2-01-FULL-45-10; genus JAPLMF01. The sequence continues at coordinate 14,696 of JAPLMF010000062.1, read as the reverse complement.
ACTCGAATCTACGACTTATCCGGGTACCACAGAGGAGGTCATGCTCCCTGTCTTAGAGTCCGGCGGTTTAAAAGAAGGAAGGGATTTTTATCTCGCCTTCTCGCCGGAGAGGATAGATCCGGGCAATGCTAGATATAAGACTAGTAATACCCCCAAGATTATGGGCGGTATATCGAAGAATTCCACGGAACTGGCAAAACTATTGTACGAGCAGGCTATAGATACTATAGTGCCAGTATCCTCGGCCAAAGTTGCCGAAATGGTGAAACTTTTGGAGAATACCTTCAGGATAGTCAATATCGGTCTGGTGAATGAACTCATGCTGATGTGCGACAAGATGGATATAAACATCTGGGAGGTTATAGATGCCGCGAAGACGAAGCCTTATGGCTTTATGCCGTTCTACCCGGGGCCCGGTGTAGGTGGGCACTGTATTCCCGTAGATCCGATATACCTTTCGTGGAAGGCAAGGATGCAAGGGTTTGAGGCGCGTTTCATAGATCTTGCTTCCCAGGTCAATTCTGAAATGCCCCATTACGTCGTGAACAAGGTGACAGAGGCCCTGAATTATAGAAAGAAACCGGTCCGCTGTTCAAAGATACTGATACTTGGCGTCACATACAAGAAGGACGTCAAGGACCTGCGCGAGTCTCCGTCGCTCGAGATAATAGATCTTCTTTTAAAGAAAGGCGCGTTCGTATCCTACTATGATCCTCATTTGCCCTATCTAAAGATAGGTAAAATAAATCTGAAAGGACTAAAGTTTGACAGAAATGCGTTCCGCGACTCCGACTGCGTCGTCATAGTTACGGATCATTCAGGTGTGGATTACAAATTCGTCGTGGAAAACTCCGATATCGTGGTCGATACCAGGAATATCCTAAAAGGGATAAGATCGAAACGGAATATAGTGAGGATCTAATGGCTAAATATCTAGTAACCGGCGGCGCGGGATTTATCGGTTCAAATATAGTAGAAGAGCTGGTGAGGCGTAAAGCTAGCGTAAGGGTTCTCGACAGTCTCATTACCGGCAATCTGAATAATATCAAGCCATTTCGCAAAGATATAGATTTTATCAAAGGCGACATCAGGGATCGAAGAGCCCTTAAACGCGCTCTCAAAGGTGTAGACTACGTAATACATCAGGCTGCGCTTCGCTCGGTCCCGAAATCCGTTGACGATCCGTTCACTACCAACGACATAAATGTGTTTGGGACGTTAAACCTCTTGATGGAATCGAAGAAGGCCGGAGTAAAAAGAGTGGTCTATGCGTCATCAAGCTCCGCCTACGGTGATGTGAAGAAATTTCCGCAGAAAGAGACGGACCTGCCCAAACCGATATCGCCATACGGAGTATCGAAATTAGCGGCCGAAAATTACTGTGTTACATTTGCCAGAACATACGGGCTAGAAACGGTTAGTTTGCGATATTTTAATGTATTCGGCCCACGGCAAAATCCCGAATCAAAATATTCCGCAGTTGTACCTATATTCATATTTAATATGTTCAACGGAAAATCTCCTGTGGTCGAATGGGACGGCAAACAGTCAAGGGACTTTACATATGTCGGTAATGTGGTAGAAGCGAATTTAAAAGCCTGTGTCGTCGGGGGCATATCCGGAGAGGTATTTAATGTTGCTTGCGGCAGCACTACCTCAATCATGGATATTGTTAATGATATAAACAAGATATTGAAGACAGATATAAAACCGGTTTTTGCGCCTAAGAGATCAGGGGACGTGCGGAAAACATACGCAAACATCGATAAGATGAAAAGGCTTTTAAAGATAACGAGACTAGTGAATTTTGGAGATGGTATAAAAAAAACAGTAGAATGGTTCAAAAATAAATAATGAGAAAACAAAGAGTACTGATAACAGGCGGCGCAGGTTTTATCGGATCGCATCTTTCGGAATTATTTCTGCATAAAGGTTATGAAGTAATATGTATGGATAATCTTATAACCGGCAGGATCGAGAACATTGAAAGCCTTAAGGGTGATGAGGGCTTCAATTTTATCGAACATAATGTAACTCAAAATATTGTCATAAAAGGCAAGGTCGATCATGTGCTGCACTTCGCCTCTCCGGCCAGTCCCATAGATTATTTGAAATATCCGATACAGACGCTGAAGGTAGGTTCCCTCGGGACGCACAATGCTCTCGGGTTTGCCAAAGCAAAAAAAGCTAGATTTCTTTTGGCTTCGACAAGCGAAGTTTATGGTGATCCGTTGGTAAGCCCGCAGCCGGAAAGATACTGGGGCAATGTTAACCCTATAGGTCCCAGAGGTGTCTATGATGAGGCAAAACGATTTGCTGAAGCGATAACCATGGCGTATCGTCGAGTCCATAAGATGGACACCAAGATCGTCCGTATATTCAATACATATGGCGAGAGGATGAGAGTCAAAGACGGCAGGGCAATACCGAATTTTATAAATCAGGCGTTAAATAACAAGCCCCTATCTATTTACGGTACAGGAGCTCAGACCAGAAGTTTTTGCTATATAAGCGACCTCGTAGATGGTATTTATAAACTTTTGAGGTCAAAAGAGAACAACCCTGTAAATATCGGTAATCCTAATGAAATGTCTTTATCTAAACTTGCAAAGGTGATAATAAAGCTCACAGGTTCGAAGAGTGAGATAGTGTATGAGCCGCTTCCCATAGATGATCCTAAGGTTAGGTGCCCCGATATAGCTAAGGCAGGACGACTTTTAAAATGGAAACCGCAGGTCTCACTCGAAGTTGGGCTTTTAAAAACAATAGCCTATTTTCGAGAAAATGATTTTTAAGAAGGAGCCAGATGTGAAAGTACCGCTTTTGGATCTAAAGGAGCAATATTCCGCAATACGGCAAGAAGTCGAGTCCTCTTTAAAAAAAGTTATTGAGAATCAGGATTTTATACTTGGAGCCGAGGTTACTGACCTGGAAAAGGAAGTTGCGGCATATTGCGGCACAAAATACGGTGTTGGGGTGGCGTCCGGTACTGATGCGCTTATACTATCTCTGAAGGCGCTTGGGATAGGCTCGGGTGACGAAGTCATAACATCCCCGTTTACTTTCTTTGCTACGGCCGAATCTATTTCTGTCGTCGGCGCGAAACCGGTCTTCGTCGATATCGATCCCAAGACGTATAATATTGATCCTTTGCTCATTAAGGCAAAGATCACAAAAAAGACGAAGGCGATCATGCCCATCCATCTTTATGGACAATGCGCCGATATGGATCCAATTATGAATATTGCCGAAAAATACGGCCTCAAAGTAATTGAAGATAATGCTCAGGGCATAGGAGCTACATATAAAGGCAAAAAATCCGGTTCCATGGGCGATATAGGGGCCTTGAGTTTTTTTCCGAGTAAAAATCTCGGCGCCTTTGGCGATGCGGGAATGGTAATCACAAATAATGAAAAATTGGCGAAAGAGATAAAAGTTTTACGTGTTCATGGAAGCTCATCAAGATATGTACATTCGGAAATAGGCATGAACTCGCGTCTCGATAATCTTCAGGCAGCTGTGCTAAGGATAAAGCTCAGATATCTCGATCGATGGCTTGAAGCCAGAAGGGGGATCGCCGATTTCTACGGCCAGAGATTGAAAGGTTTGCCGGTTGTTACGCCGCACGTCGGGGCTTACAATGTCCATACCTATCATCAGTATACTTTAAGAGTTAAGTCGGATCAGGGAAAATTGATGAAGCACCTACTGGATAGCGGTATCGAAAGACGAACTTACTATCCGATATCGCTTCATCTGCAGGAGTGCTACAAATCGCTAGCGTATAGATCAGGAGATATGCCTGAATCTGAGAATGCGGCCAAGGAAGTCTTCTCAATACCGGTCTTCCCCGAGATGACTCTAGAACAGAAAAGATATGTGGCGGATATTATATCCGGCTTCTTCTGTTAAAATTTATAGCGAATGTCTGCAGGATAACCCTCCGGGGTATTCTTGTGGGTATAGAAGCCATTAAAGTAAGTTAAAGGGGACCCTTGATAATGAAAAATCTTATAACAGGCGGTGCGGGTTTTATAGGTTCACACCTGGCGGAGGAACTTCTAAATCGCGGAGAGGAAGTTGCGGTGATCGACAATCTGTCCACGGGCAGTATGCGTAACATAGCGCATCTGAAATCGCGCTCGAAATTTTCATACCATATAAATACCATAATGAACAGGCCCTTGATGAGGAGATTGATCAAGCAAAGCGATGAGGTATACCATTTGGCTGCAGCTGTCGGCGTTAAATATATTATAGATAACCCCCTTGAATCGATACGTACCAATATTAACGGCACAGAGATAGTTTTAGATCTAGCGTACTCTTTGGGCAAGAAGAAGGTGATAATGGCTTCGACTTCCGAAGTCTATGGTAAGAACAGACCTGGCAAATCCACGTTCAGTGAAGACGACGACAGGGTCCTGGGGCCGACTACAACTTCAAGGTGGAGCTATTCTTGCACGAAAGCCGTTGATGAGTTCCTGGCTCTGGCGTATTGGCATGAGAAAAGAATGCCGGTTGTCATTGTGAGATTTTTTAACACCTGCGGCCCGCGCCAGACGGGCAGGTACGGTATGGTCGTTCCGCGATTTGTAAAACAGGCAATTTCAGGGGAGCCCATTACGGTCTACGACGACGGAAAACAGTCCAGGTGTTTTACCGATATCTCGGACGCGATCAAAGCTATTATACTATTATCGCGTAATCCCAGAGCCATGGGGGGCGTCTTTAATATCGGGAATCCGGAAAATAATATAACCATTAACGCCCTCGCAAAAAAGATAAGAAAGATGGCCGGATCGGTATCGCCATTAAAACATATTTCTTACAGCAAGGCTTATCACGAAGGATTTGAGGATATGCGGCATAGAAAGCCGGATATATCCAAGCTGAAGCGTGTTACCGGTTTTGAGCCTGCTGTAAGCATCGACGACATGCTTAAAGGCGTCATCGAGGATCTAAGGCATGGTAACGGGAGAAGATGAAAAGGATATTGATAATCAATCCCCTCGGCATAGGGGACGTGATATTTTCGACGCCTCTCATTGCGGCTATTAAAAAGGCCATTCCCGGAAGTTATATAGGTTATGTATGTAACAAAAGAGTGGAAGATCTATTATCGGCGAACCCCGATATCGGCAAGGTATTCGTATATGAAAAAGACGAATACAGGGATCTGTGGAAAAACTCTAAGATTGAATGCGTTAAGAAGCTATCAGGTTTTTTAGGTACCATCAGAAAAGAGCGGTTCGATATATCGATAAAT
>JAPLMF010000062.1:0-9398 GCA_026387155.1 Candidatus Omnitrophota bacterium | reverse complement strand
TAAAGAAACGGATAGGGTTCAACTACAGATCCCGCGGCAGGTTTCTCACATCCAGTGTCTATCTGGAAAATTTCGATGACAAGCATGTTGTAGAATACTATCTGGATATGCTCGGGCCCCTTCGTATAGAGGTAGACAGGACGATAGCTCCGAGGGTATACGTATCGAGCCGTGATTCGGAGTGGGCCGATAAAGAGCTTGGCGCACACGGAATTACCGGCAAAGACGCGGTCGTAGGCATGATATGCGGCGGCGGGGCCAGCTGGGGCGTCGATGCCCGTTATAAACGGTGGGACAGGAATAAGTTTGCGGCGCTGGCGGATAAGCTCATAGAAGCCCATGGCGTAAAGATTGTATTATTGGGAGACGAGAAAGAGTCTGAGCTCGTTGGGGATGCTCGGAGAATGATGAAGAGTCCGTCTCTGGATCTTTCAGGAAAGACTACGGTGGGGCAGATGGCAGCCGTAATAAGTAAATGCAAGATGGTCATCACGAATGACGGAGGTCCTCTGCACATGGCGTCGGGGCTTGGGGTAGGTACGGTTTCGATATTCGGCCCGGTGGATGAGAAGACGTACGGGCCGTATCCCGAAAGCGACAAGCATATAGTGATATCGAGAAGTGATGTCGCGTGCCGGCCGTGCTACAAGAGTTTTAGATACAATAAATGCGAAGACAGGGCGTGTTTGGATTCTATAACCGTCGCGGAAGTATGTGCGGCGGCCCAGAAGGTTCTTAAAAAAAGTATTACTGATAACTAGAGAAGGGGAGACCATGAGTAAAGTGCCGGTGTCAGTGGTGATTATAACGAAGAACGAAGAGGCTAATATATCAGATTGCCTTAAGAGCGCATCCTGGGCCGACGAGATAGTGGTGCTCGACGATTACTCGACCGACAATACGGTGAACCTGGCCAGACAATATACGGACAAGATATTTTCCAGAAAGACCGATATAGAAGGGCGCCACAGGAACTACGCCTACGGCCTGGCGAAGAATGCATGGGTCCTGAGCCTGGACGTCGACGAGTGTGTAACTTCTGAGCTTGCCGCGGAGATCAGGTCGGTATTAAACGGCGCGCCCAAAGATAAGGTTTTTACCATACCGATAAAGACATATATCGGAAAACGCTGGATAGAACACGGCGGATGGTACCCGGCCGGCAAGACACGTTTATTCGATAAGAGAACCTTTAAATATGAAGAGGCCGACGTCCATCCGAGGGTATTCTATGAGGGGACATGCGGACATCTAAAGAAAGATATAATCCATTACTCATATAAGGATTATCACGACTATTTCATAAGCCTGAATAACCAGACGACCCTCGAAGCCAAGAAATGGTTCGACGAGAAGCGCAAGATAGGCTTTTTAAAGATGTCCCGAAAATTATTAAGCCGGTTCCTTAAGTCCTATGTCCAGAAACAGGGATACAAGGACGGCCTTCTGGGTTTTATGATAGCTTACGGAAGCGGTTTATACCAGCTCATGAGCTATGTCAAATACCGCGAGATGGTTGATAATCAAAAATAGAAGGATGTGTAGCTGTGAAGACGAGCGGTAAAGTCATATTCATCGACAGGGACGGGGTCATCAATAAGGACCCCGGAGGATGGACCGAACACAGCTATGTGACCCGGTGGCAGGACTTCCATTTTCTTGAAGGCTCACTCGATGCGTTGACTCTTCTTAAGAAATTCGGATTTAAGGTAGTGATAATATCCAATCAGGCCGGCGTCGGGAAGAGTTTATTCTCGCGCGAAGACCTGGACAGGGTGACGGTAAAGATGCTTTCAGCTATAAACAACCACGGCGGGATGATAGAGAACATATATTATTGTACGCACAAAAAAGAGGATAATTGCAATTGCAGGAAGCCGAAGACCGGGATGCTCGAGGACGCCATGGATATGTATGAGGTGAAACCGCAAGATATATATTTTATCGGCGACAGCATAGTCGACGTAGAGGCCGGCGCGAAACTCGGGATAGAGACCGTATTTGTGCTGTCCGGGAAGACATCTCTGGACGAGTCGCGAAAATGGCGTGTAAAACCTAACCATGTCTTCAAGAACCTTCTGGAGGCGGCGCGCTGGATAACCGTAAAAGAGAAGAGAAGGGTCGAGAGGGCTTTTAAGAGAAAAGAGAGAGGTAACTAAAGTGAAAAAGATACTCATAATTTATGCCACAGCCGGGATAGGCCACAAGAAGGCTTCTATGGCGGTCAAGAAAGCCCTGGACGAGATGGCCCCAAAGGATACGGAAGTAACGATGATAGATGCCCTCGACTACACAAATAAGTTCTTCAAGTGGTCCTATCTGCAGGCGTATCTATTCATGGTAAATAAGCTGCCGACCTTCTGGGGGATAGCGTATTATCTCACCGATAACTATTACATCAATATGATGGTTGCAAAGATAAGGCGCCTCAACAACTGGATGAATTCAGGCAAGCTTGTAAAATATATCGACCAAACCAAGCCGGAGCCTGTTTTTTCAAAGAAACTGGACAGAAAAGCAATATTCCATAAGACAGGATTAAAGGAGGGGGTCTTCACGATCCTTGTGATAGGCGGAGGATTCGGCGTCGGACCGATAGAGGATATAGTAAAAGAGGTTGGCAAGTTATCTGTCAAAGTTCAGATGGCGGTGGTATGCGGACACAATGATGATCTGGTGCTAAGGATAGAGGCTCTCAAACCCACACTCCCGTGTGATGTAAAGGTCCTCGGTTTTATCGACAATGTGTACGAATATATGGAGATATCGGACATTCTGATATCTAAGTCGGGCGGTATAACAGTGAGTGAGAGTCTGGCTAAAGAGCTTCCTATGATAGTTATATCACCGATAATAGGGCAGGAGACGCGTAATTGCGATTTTATCGTGAAACATAATACAGCGTTCCGGATAAGCCGCGTTCAGGAACTTAAGGCGATAGTCGAAGACCTTGTGCGCCATCCTGATAAGGACAGGTCGATGAAGGATTCGATTATACTCATAAAGAAGCCTATGGCATGTTTTGATGTAGCTAAATTGGCACTTGAGGACTATTGTGGAAAGTGATCAATTTAAAGGAATTATCGAAAGCATAAAGGCTTACATGAAGCTTGAGAAAGAGGCGGGTGCGGTTGAGTACTTTTTTACGAAATCTCCAGCCGGCCTGGGAAATCTAAAATCTGAGGTAATTCTTTGTAAGAAGTGCGGACTGTCTAAGACGCGTAAAAATGTAGTTTTCGGCGCCGGCAGCGATAAGGCAAAACTCATCTTCGTGGGAGAGGCTCCCGGCGAGGATGAGGACATTCAGGGATTGCCGTTTGTAGGCAGGGCGGGCGGGCTCCTTACAAAGATCATAGAGGCGATGGGGTTAAAGCGTAAAGATGTTTATATCGCGAATATATTGAAATGCAGACCTCCGAATAACAGGCCCCCGGCTCCGGATGAGATACTCGCTTGCCGCGATAATCTAAGAAAACAGATAGACATGATAAGGCCTAAAGTGATATGCACACTCGGAAAATTCGCGAGCCAGACGCTCCTTAATACCGAGACCCCTATAAGCGCACTGCGCGGAAAATTTGGGAATTACAACGGTATAAAGGTCATGCCGACATTCCATCCCGCCTATCTTCTGCGAAACCCCGGCGATAAGAAACTCGTCTGGGAAGATATGAAGAAAGTGATGAAAGAGCTCTCTTAATGCCTCAGTATGCCGAGATAGCCATAGCCCTGCCGATAGACAGAACTTTTCACTACTCCATACCGTCCCATATTTCAGGGGATATAGCCGTGGGTAAGCGTGTATTCGTGCCATTTGGGCCGCGCACGGTGGTTGGATATGTAATCTCTCTATGCGACGCCATAGATATCAAAGACCCCAAGTCCATATCTTCTGTGATAGATAAAGAACCGCTCTTAAGCTCCGATATGTTCAAGCTTGCAGGCTGGATAAGCGACAATTATTTCTGCTCCCTAGGCGAAGCGATAGCCGCGGCGATACCCGGCGGTATAAAGAAGGGCAAGACTTCTATAGGTTCGCGCTTGAAAGATAAGCATGAAGACATTAAGGAAGAAATAAGGTCGGATCCGCACACTCTCATGGAAGAACAATCAATGGCACTTAAAGCTATAGAGGCTTCCATGGATAAGGGTGAGCATAAAACATTTCTTCTGCACGGCATCACTGCAAGCGGCAAGACCGAGGTATATCTGCAGGCGATAGATATAGTGCTGGCAAAAGGCAGACAGGCGATAATGCTCGTTCCGGAGATATCGCTTACTCCACAGACCGTAGAGAGGTTTGTCGCGAGATTCGGCGCCCATGTTGCCGTCATACATTCCGCACTTACCGATGCTAAACGGTTCCTGGAGTGGAAGAAGATAAAAGAGGGTAAGGCCCGCATAGTAGTCGGCGCGCGCTCGGCGATATTTGCACCCTTTGAAAATATCGGACTCATAATAGTGGATGAGGAGCATGAAACTAGCTATAAGCAGGATGACGTTCCCCGGTATCATGCGCGTGAAGTCGCTGAGGAGAGGGCCAGGCTCAACAACTGCCCTCTCATACTCGGAAGCGCGACGCCGTCCTTAGAGTCGTATTACAAGGCAAAACAAGGTGAGTATAAGCTCATAAGACTTACGAAGAGGGTGGAAGAGAGATCACTGCCTAAGGTGAAGATAGTCGATATGAGGATGGAGCTTGCCACCCGCCAGAGGGTCACCATATTTTCAAAGGTGTTGCTCGACGCGGTAGAGAATACGCTTAAGAAACATAAACAGGCAATAATATTCCTTAATAGACGCGGTTTTTCTACATTCGTCAACTGTAAACAATGCGGGCTTGTCCTTAAATGCAAACGATGTGACGCAGTTATGGTCTATCATTTTGAGAAGAAGGCTCTCGTTTGCCACTACTGCGGCTACACGAGCTCACCACCGGATATATGCCCGAAGTGCAGGTCCGGTTACATAAGATATTTTGGCCTCGGCACTGAGAAGGTCGAGTCGGAGATGAGCCGCATATTCGTAAGCGCCCGTATAGTCAGGATGGATTCGGACACCACAGGAAAGGCCGGATCCCACGACAGGATACTCGGCGAATTTAAGTCAGGTAAAGTGGATCTTCTGGTAGGGACACAAATGATAGCTAAGGGACTCGACTTTCCGCAGGTTACGCTGGTAGGTGTAGTCTCTGCCGATGTCAGTTTAAATTTGCCGGATTTTCGCGCAAGCGAAAGGACATTCAATCTGCTGACTCAAGTTGCGGGCCGAGCGGGCCGCGGAGAAGATGGCGGCGAGGTGATAGTACAGACCTATACCCCGCACCACTATGCGATACTCTCAGCTGCGAAGCACGACTACGATAAGTTCTATGACGAGGAGATAGTCGCACGGAAAGAGCTTTTGTTCCCGCCGTTCGTCAACCTTATTAAGATGACCCTCCGTGCCAGGAACGAAGAGCTTACGTCGAAGACGGCAGGGGATCTGGCAGCGGCCATAAAATCTGAGGATAAGGATGCGATGGTAGCGGGGCCGGCTCCGGCAACAATTTCGCGCATCCGCGGATATTTCAGGTATAATGTTATATTGAAAGGACGCGACAGGCTCAAACTTTGTGCGCTCCTTAAGATAGTGCTGGCTAAGTTTAAAAAGCCGCACGGCGTGCTGATAGCTGTCGACGTCGACCCTATTTCGATGTGAGTGTGTATTCCACCCCCGGTGTGGAATGGCTATGAGGTGATGAGTGAAGATAGTATTTTTCGGAACGTCTGAGTTTGCGATACCTGCGCTTAAGGTCCTTCTCGACTCCAAACACGAGGTCGTCGCCGTAGTTACTCAGCCCGACAGTAAGAAGGGCAGAGCCCTGAAGCTCTCTGTGCCGCCCGTAAAGGTAGCCGCGTCCAGCTACGCTATCCCGGCATATCAGCCCATCGATGCTTCGAGCCCTGAATCAACAGAATACCTAAAGGGTCTTGGAGCGGATCTATTTGTAGTGGTATCGTTCGGTCAGATACTGAAAGTTAACATACTGAATATACCGAAGATATTTGCCGTAAATGTGCACGGGTCACTTTTGCCGAAATGGCGCGGGGCGGCGCCCACTAATTGGGCTATAATCGACGGCGAACGCTCTACGGGCATTACGGTAATAAAGATGAATGCCAGGATGGACGAAGGGGATATTATCCTTAAGGAAGAGATCGGGATAGATCGCGAAGATACCAATATAAGCTTAAGCGAAAAATTATCGGAACTGGGGGCGTCAGCTTTGATGATGGCTATAAACCTGATAGAGGCTAAAGGAAACGGTCTTTCGTTCACCAAACAGCAGCCCTCACTCGTTACCTACGCTAGGAAGCTTAAAAAATCGGACGGCCTTATAAACTGGAATGAATCCGCAGTAATCATACATAATAAGGTGCGGGGGCTCCTTCCATGGCCGGGAGCATATACCGGCTACAAGGGCAAGGTGCTGAAGGTATTGAAGACGGAACTGGTCGATGAAGTATTTCCGGAACGGGCGCCGGGGGAGGTAGTGACGGCGTCCGCGGCAGACGGCATAGTTGTAAAGACCGGTTCCGGGGCGATATCTATAAGGTATTTACAACCCGAGGGTAAGAAAGAGATGGATTCCGGTTCTTTTCTATTGGGCTATAGGATATCAAAAGGATATCTATTAAAATAATTGTAAATTTCATATTTAACATTTCTAATTTCTAACTTACATGCTATAATTCCAACATTATGCCAAAGAAAATAGCACCGCGTGAGCTCATACAACAGGATTTCCACAATCTAAAGACCCTGGAGAGGTTGTGCACCATACCGAGAGTGGAAGAGCTCGTCTTTATGCAGTCTATAGAGGGCCGCGCCCACAATGGCGCAGGCGCCTTTAATAAGCGCTTCTATGTGAATACCACCATAGACGATATTGTAAGCGCTCTGGGAAAATCCCCGAAGACGGTAAAGAACAAGCGCCAGGAACTTATAAACGAGATAGTTGAGTTCGTGGACAGCGCTATAGCAGACGATCCACGAGACCGCCTTATTACGAAGAGCGGTAAACCCCTGTTAGGTATTCACCAGTTCAAGGAACGGACCGTAAATTACCACGATGTCCTTAAGGGGCTTTACTTGGGAGGATTAAGGGACGATCCCGAGATAAGGAAGAAAGCCCAGGAGATATATAATATAAAGATCGGATACGGCAAATGCTATCTCGTGAATACCAGAATAATGGAAGAGATGAGTCTGGATGGTGAAATACTCGCTCACCAGGAGAATGAGGATAGCATAAATTATTTCAAATCCTGCGGCCTCATAGTCGAGGATCCGCGGCCCAAACACAGCGTCTTGAAGCATATGAAGTGGATATATATACGTCATCACGTAGGGCCGGGGCAATCCGACGACGCCGCGATGGTGGTAAGCGGACTTCTATATAATGTAGATGTAGCCTTAGGGGTATTCCTTTCAGACGCCATCGATACTTTAGAGAAATACGTCCCGATATATCGGGATCAGGATAAAGAGCTATCGCTCCATATAAAAGAGAACTACCCTTTTCTGGATATGGATGAGGAGGATGTATATGAGTTGGCGTATCTTGCCGCTATTCCGGAGAACAGGGTGGACGAGATACCGGATAGCTCTTTACGGTATCTTCTCGCGATAGACCAGGAGACCGGGCAATCAACGCTAGAGACTCACCTTAACTTCATTGAGGGTAAGCCGTTCCTTCCGATAGCTATAAGTTACAAGAGAATAATGATATCCGACCTCTACGATTTCGTCAGGGACAAGCTGAAATCCATAAATAAGGAGATAGTATTCAAGATACCCGAAGCCTTTATAAAAGAGTTAGACTCCTCGGTCACGAAGGTCATGAGGAGAAACTTCCTTACGGTGGGGCCGCACGATTCACTCAAGTCCGCGCTTAAAAAAGTCGAGGCAAGAAAGGCAGAGCTCATAATAGTGAAAGATGAGTTCGGCAATATTCTCGGAGTAGTAAACCCCAGGGATTTCCTGATATTCTTAAGAGGCAGGACTTAAAATAAAATTTTTTATTGCAATTTGGACCGTAGGTGTCTATAATTGCATTTTGTCATTAAAGTTAACAAACGATAAATAAACGAAAGGAAGGGCAGCAGAGATGGCAGTAAAGATAGGAATAAATGGTTTTGGCAGGATAGGCAGGATGGTAGGGCGCGCTATCCTTGAGAAGAATTCAAAGAATATAGAACTCGTCGCGGTGAACGACATCACGGATGCGAAGTCCCTTGCGCATCTTTTGAAGTACGATTCGGTGCATGGACGTTTTCCAGGCGGCGATGTGAAGGCCGGCATAGATTCGATCATAGTGAACGGTAAAACGATCAAGGTGCTTGCGAAGAGAGATCCAGCCGAGCTTCCATGGAAAGAACTCGGTGTCGATATAGTTGTTGAATCAACGGGTTTATTTACCATTAAGAATGACGGCGTAAACAAAAAGGGTAAAGAGGTAAGAGGCGCAGTCAACCACATCACGAAGGGTGGGGCCAAGAAGGTCATAATATCGGCACCCGCTGAAGGAGAAGACCTTACCATAGTAATGGGCGTGAATGAAGACAAGTATGACCCTAAAAAAGACTCGGTCGTATCGAACGCCTCATGCACGACGAATTGTCTCGGGCCCGTTGCGAAGATTATAAATGACAAGTGGGGCATAGATAAGGGGCTCATGACTACGATCCACGCTTACACTAACGATCAACATGTTCAAGACCTTCCACATTCCGATATGAGACGGGCCCGCGCCGCGGCGGTATCGATGATCCCGACTTCAACAGGAGCTGCCAAGGCCATAGGCCTCGTAATACCGGAGCTTAAAGGGAAACTCGATGGATTTGCGATCAGGGTGCCGGTAGTGAATGTTTCAGTGGTTGACCTGACCTGCGCTTTAAAGAAAGATGCGACCGTAGATGATATTAACAAAGCTCTTAAAGAGGCATCCCAGGGCAAGATGAAAGGTATCCTCGATTACACTGATGAAGACGTCGTTTCGGTCGACTTCAACCATTATCCTGCGTCGTCCACGGTCGATTCGAAGATGACTAAGATGATCGGCTCAAACTTCCTCAAAGTGCTCGCATGGTACGACAACGAGTGGGGCTACTCCTGCCGCGTCGTAGACCTGATTGAGTACATGATAAAGAGGGGCCTGTAAGCCGCGCAGTATAGATAATATTTACCAGAGGCGCTCGCATATCGTGAGCGCCTCTTTCGTTTCTTAGGCTGAGTAAATTTTTCGGATCCCGGTGCGGCTTAGCTCCGCTCGCAGATAGCAGTCGTATTTTTGTGTTCCCGCCCTTCGCTCCGGGCGGGTAACACAAAAGTACCGCCCTATCAGCTCGCTCCAC
>JAPLMF010000068.1 GCA_026387155.1 Candidatus Omnitrophota bacterium | reverse complement strand
GAGGAGATACCGATACTCATAAATGCAAGATCGGGATATCATGAGCTCGGGAAACTCCTGTCCAATATGGAGAACGCCGACCGTTTTATGAAGGTTTCGGATATACAGATAAAATCTAACAGCCAATTACCAAGGAAGCATGAAGTGGAGATTCTTGTTTTGACATATGTGCTATTGGCCACGAGATGACGATGATAACAAACCAGGTGTTTAAACAGCCTATCAACTGCTTTCACACCTGGTTTGGGAGATGTGCTAGATGACAGTAAAGAGAGTATTAATACCAACAATCCTTCTGGTGCTGTTCATCGGGCTAGAGTCTGGCGCCGGTGCGGAAAATTTCGAATATAATTCTCATGGCAGGCGCGATCCATTTGTGCCTCTGGTAGGGTCTGAAAGGCCGGCTGTAACGAAACTTGCCGATATAACCTCAGTGGAGGATATAAGGTTGGAGGGGATAGTCAGTGGGGCCGGGGGGGATATGGGCGCTATGATGAACGGTGAGATGATGAAAGTTAATGACAAGGTAGGTGATATCGTTGTAAAATCGATAACTAAGGCCGCCGTCACATTGACGATCGGCGGGAAAGAGTATCAATTAAAACTTCCTGAAGAAGGGGGACAAAAATAGTGAAGAAAAAAGCGGTCGCTTTGGTAACAGCGGTATTTTTTATATTACTGAACATCTCTCCATCCTGGGTTTATGCGGAGGACAAAAAGCCTATAGACCCGGCTCCACAAGCCGGTCTGGAAGCCAAGGATGCGAAATCCTCGCCTGTTCCAGGGGCGAGCGTGACTTCTCCGGCAGAAGAGCCGGCTCTGAAGGAGGCCCTGCCCGCCGCTCCCAAGCCCGCGCCGACGCCTGAACCGGAAGAAGCCGCCAATCCCACGCAGGTTGTGGACCCGGGAAATATAACGGTCAATTTCAAAGGAGCTGATATAAGGACTGTGCTAGCCTACATATCCGAAGTAGCAGGCGTAGATATAGTTCCAGCCCCGGATGTTAAGACGGTCGATAAATTAAAGCAGGAAGAGCTCACCACACAGACGTTTAATTTGAACTACGGCAAGTCAAAAGACGTCGTAGCCTCGATAAAGGATATAGTGAGCGAACGTGGTAAGGTCATGTATGACGATCGCACGAATGTAGTTCTCGTCACCGATATACCTACAAACATCTACAAGATAGGTCAGGTCATAGATAAGCTCGACAAGAAGACTGATCAAGTCCTGATAGAAGCCCGCATCATAGAGACGGTGCTCGACGATTCCGAGAAGCTCGGTATTGATTGGAACTTGAAGATGACGGTAGCCGGGGCCAAGCGCCCGACGACGTTCCCATTCAGTCAATATGACATAACGAATGACAAGCTTGGTACATGGAGCTCTATATTGCCTCAAGTGAATGCAACGCCGCCCCAGGTAACGTCGTCGACAACAACGACATCAACCGTCACGAACCAAGCGGATTTTCCATTCGGTGCGGGCGGTGTCAGTTCTTTTCCTTATGCCTCCGCAGACCAATTCACTTATGGCACACTCGATTTTTCGGAGTTCAAGGCCGTGATGGAGTTCATTAAACAGCGCGCCAATACGGATATAGTCTCCAATCCCCGTATAGCCACGCTCAACAATTCCGAAGCCCTGATCAACGTGGGCCAGACACTGAACCTGCCGAAGTACGAGCGCAATTCGACGACCGGCAAGATGGAGATAACAGGATATGAGGCGAAGGATCTCGGTATAATACTGAAAGTCACGCCGCATATAAATACGAAGGGTGAGATAGTTATAGACCTCGCCCCGCAGATAAGCGATCTTCTCCGTTATGACACCCTCGATAGGGCGTCCGGTGTGGTGGCGCCCGTATATTCGACGCGCGTGGCGAAGACGCAGGTTATGATAAAAGACGGCGATACGATATTTATAGGCGGGCTTATCAAGGAGAACGACATCGACAGGAAGAACAAGATGCCGTTCTTGGGAGATCTTTTGGGGGATGTGCCCTACCTGGGACTTTTATTCAGTAAAAAAGAGACCGTCAAGCAGAAGACGGAGCTGATATTCTTCATTACCGTAAATATTATGACTACCGATAAAACGATAAAGAATATCCCCAAGGCTTCGAGCGCGTACGTGCCGATGTATACGCTTACGACAGAAGCGGCCAAGCCCTCCAAGAAAAAAATAAAGGCGAAGGACCGATAAAACTAAAAGCGGAATTTTGCAAGACTAAAGATATGAAGTTCATATCTCATCTGGATTTGGTGAGGCTGTTTCAGAGGGCCTCACGCAGGGCCAGGCTTCCTGTAACGGTCACTAAAGGTTTCTCACCGAGGCTCAAGATAAGCATAACGAAGGCCCTGAAATTGGGTGTAGAGTCCGGCGCGGAAGAGGTTATATTCGGGTTCGATAGGAGTGTCGTCCCGGAAGAATTTGTGCTAAGGTTAAACGACAAATTGCCCGAAGGCGTAAAGGTCTTAAGGGCCGAGGAGATGATTTGAACATGCATAAAGAGATATTCATAAACGTTTCACAGCATGAGAAGCGCGTTGCGGTTTTAGAGAATAAAAGGATAGAGGAGTTCTATGTAGAGAGGCCCGACAGCATAAACCTCCTGGGCAATGTGTATAAGGGGAGGGTAGATTCGGTCCTTCCCGGGATGGGTGCGGCATTCGTCAATATAGGACTCGAGAAGAACGGATTTTTGTACGTCTCGGACGTGACGGGGGATTCTTCGGGATACGATATGTTGGGAGAGGCCGCCGCGGACGGGGCCGAGGGAAACGGTAAGCCGAGAGGCAAACCGCCTTCCATCTCGGAGCTCCTGAAGAAAGGCGACGAGGTCTTGGTTCAGATAGTGAAAGAACCCATAGGAACTAAGGGCGCGCGTTTGACTACACACATTAGCATACCCGGAAGGTTCCTGGTGCTGATGCCTTTTGATAACCATATAGGGTTGTCCAAACGGATAGAGTCCAGAGAAGAGCGCGACAGGGTACGCAAGATAATAGCCGATCTCAAACTTCCTAAAGAGTTAGGTTTTATAGTGAGAACGGCGGCGCAGGGCGTGAGCCTTAAGGACTTCCAGAGGGAGTCAAGATACCTCATAAACCTGTGGAACAACATAAAGGCCAAGGCCAGGCGCATGAAGCCGCCGAACCTGATACATCAGGAGTACGATCTGATACTCAGGGTGGCAAGGGATATGTTCACAGACGACGTGGCGAGGCTCGATATCGATTCCAGCGGTGATTTTAAGAGAATGTCGCGTTTCTTACGGATACTGGCCCCGCATTTAAGGCTGCGATTAAAATTTCATAATGAGAGAGTGCCGATATTTGAGAAATTCGATATCGATTCGCAGATAGAGAAGTCAGGACCAATATGGAAGCGGCCGAAGAGGTGGCCAGGCAGCTGAAGCTTCGCGATCTCGGCGGCATAATAATAATAGATTTCATAGATATGGAATACGGCGAGCACAGGAAATCGGTATTCAGGACACTGGAGAAGCACCTCGAGGGTGATAAGGCGAAGTCGAAGATCCTCTCCATCTCCCCGATAGGCTTAGTAGAGATGACCCGGCAGCGTGTCCGAAAGTCTATAGAGTCGAAAAGCTATCAGAATTGCCCTTATTGTAACGGCAGGGGTATGGTTAAGTCTATACCTACCGTGGCTATAGAGCTGATGCGCAAATTGGAGCGCGCGCTCCAGGATATAAGAGGCCGGGAGGCGCTCATTACGCTCAACCCCGAGGTGGCCTACCACGTGGCGGCTCCGGACCGGAACATGGTGAAGCCCATAGAGAGGCGCTTCAGGAAGACGATCCGCATAATAGAAGACCCGAATATGAAGATAGAGGATATAAAGATAGAAGAGAGAAAATAGCTTAACCCTAAGCCTCGTTATGCTCGCACTGAAAATGCTCCGTATGTAGTTGGCGGGAACTTTTGGGCATTGCCTCCGCTCGTCGTAAATTTGGAATAGGCTTCCAAATTTACTGTGGTAAAATTTTGATGGCCGCTGAACCTGCGTACAGTACAGTGATAGGCAGGGCTTAAGTCCTGCCTACCGAATAGCCCCTCTATAGAGCAGTTTCAGCGTCCTTTCTAGACCGCCATAAGGTATCAAAAATTTTACAACATTCGCTCCGGCAATATTCCCAAAGTTCCCGCCCTATTCGCTTACTCCGCATGTGAAGAAAAGCTAGCGAATTATTAAAGCCGGGGTTTTGTCCAGCTTAAATCTGCAGAGAAACCCCGGCTTTGAACTTTGGCCGTTTTTTCAAAGAAAACGTCTAGAGAAACTTTTCGGGTGGCGCGGGGTGTGCCTTGAGGACCGCACACGGAAAACATGGGATGGGGGTGCCCACATCTTAGGATCGCGATCGAAATGTCGCTATTACGGATCTAACGCCAGGTGATCCTGTGGGCATACAGACATACCACGAGTTTATGCTTATTGATAATGAACCCCATGTTTTCCACGGAGGACCGAAAGGCATCCCCGCGCCAGGACCCGAAAAGTTTACTTAAACTGTCGAATGAGCTTGACGTATAGCGGGCACTGTGATATATTAATCAGCCTAAATTCAAGAAAGGGATAAAGATGTACGCTGTTATAGAGACGGGTGGTAAGCAGTATAAAGTAGCCAAGAACGATATTATACTCATCGATACTATAAACGCTAAAGAGGGCGGTGAGACCAAGATATCGAAAGTGCTCCTTCTTCATGATGGTAACTCTATCCATGTCGGTAATCCGCATGTAAAAGGCGCGCATGTCTTATGCGAGGTGGTGGAGCATGTTCGCGGGGATAAGGTGGTGTCATTCAAATATAGAAAGCGCAAGAGTTCTAAGAAGAAGATAGGCCACCGCCAGGAGCTCTTGAGACTTAAAATAAAAGAGATAGAGACAGGGAAGGGTTAATCGAATGGCACACGTAGTTAACGGCAGGGACGGCCAACCTAAGACGCTCGGCGTAAAGCTCTATAAGGGCCAGACCATCAAAGCCGGCAGCATCATATTGAAACAGAGGGGACTCAGCTTCAAGCCGGGCAAGAATGTCGGTGTCGGCAGAGACAGCACTCTATTCGCGCTTGTCGACGGGAAAGTGGATTTTAAGCCCAACAGGACCGTAAGCGTAATCAGCACCCCAAAATAATGTTCATAGACGAGACGAGAGTCCGAGTTACAGCCGGTTCCGGAGGGGACGGCTGTAACTCTTTTTATAAGGATCGTTTTCATAGAGGCAGGAAGGGGCGTCCCAACGGAGGTTTTGGCGGCGACGGCGGAGATATAGTATTCCGGGCCGATTCGAATGTCCACACCCTGCTCGACATCCAGTATAGACAACACATCGCGGCGGAGTCGGGCACCAATGGAGGTTCAAACCATAAGAAGGGCTCCCGAGGCATGGATACGGTGGTGCTCGTTCCTCCGGGTACACTCATAAGAGATTTTAGTACCGGTCTTGTGTTGCGCGATCTCGTGAATCCGGGCGATTTCGCCGTGATAGCCAAGGGCGGGGCCGGCGGGCATGGCAATTCAAGAGGCCGGGAATCCCAAAAAGGAGCCCCCGGCAACGAGAAAGAGGTAAAACTAGAGCTTAAACTGATGGCGGATATCGGGATCGTCGGATATCCTAATGCCGGGAAGTCGACGCTCATATCTAAGATATCAAGCGCGCGGCCGAAGATAGCCGATTATCCTTTTACCACGAAAGAACCGGTGCTTGGAGTGGTCAGGATATACCCGGGCGAGAATCTCGTCGTAGCCGATATCCCGGGCCTGATAGAGGGCGCGCATATGGGCAGGGGGCTTGGGCACAAGTTTTTGCGGCATATAGAGAGGACGAAGCTTCTGATCCATCTTATCGATATCTCCGGGAGGGACGGTCGCGACCCGTATTTGGATTATATAAAACTTAACAAGGAGCTCAAACTCTATAACGAAGAGCTGGGGGCAAAACCGCAGGTGGTGGCGCTCAATAAGATAGATGAGCCGGGATCCAAGAAGGCTGTATCTGCTTTTCGCAAACGTTACGGCAGAAAGTCGTTATTTTTAATATCCGCCATAACCGGCGAAGGGATAAGAGAGCTTCTGGACGAGGTATATAAAAAATGCAAAAATATAAAAGGGTCGTAGTCAAGGTAGGGACGAAGGCGATAACTCAAAAGGACAGGTCCATGGATCTGTCTATGATATCGGGTCTCTCCTCTCAGATATCTTCCGCCATGGATAGGGGTGTGGAGATGATACTGGTGACTTCCGGGGCTATAGGCGCCGGCATGTCCATATTGGGACTTAAGAAGAGACCTGTCGATCTTTCATCACTGCAGGCTACCGCCGCGATAGGCCAGAGCCACCTGATGCACCTATATAGCGGTTATTTCCGCGCCAAGGGTTACAATATAGGGCAGATACTTCTTACCCAGGAGGATTTTAACGACCGAACGAGATTCCTCAATATAAAACACACGATAAATACCCTTTTGCGCCACAAAGCGATACCTGTAATAAATGAGAACGATACTGTGGCTACGGATGAGATAAGGTGCGGCGACAACGATAGGCTGTCGAGCCTCGTGGCAGACCTATCCGGCGCGGATTCTCTGGTTCTATTAAGCGATGTGGACGGCTTGCTCGACGAAAGAGGCAAGGTGATTAAATTTGTAGGCAATATAGACCACAAGATAACGAAGCTCGGCGGGAAGAGTCATTGTGACCTCGGCACCGGCGGCATGGCAACGAAGTTGGAGGCTGCCGGGCTTGCAGGACGAGCGGGCATAGTATGCGTGATAGCCAATGGCAGAGAGAAGAATATTATAAAGAAGATATTGGACGGTGAATCTTCGGGCACCGTATTCGGCATAACGAAGCCCTCCGGTGGGGATAAGAACGCCAGGAAGCGCTGGATAGAGTATTCCTCCTGGCGATATAATAAGGCAAAAATTAAAAATGAAACCTAGGATCCTGAGTTTTTGCATGGCCTCGAAAGCTGCGTCAAGATCGCTTGCGCTTGTAGATACGCACACTAAGAATAAAGCTCTTCAGGGGATGGCCGGCGCGCTTATAGAGAAGAAGGCGCTTATAATGAAGGCCAATCTGAAGGATCTTAAGTTTGCAAAATCTAAAAAGCTGTCTTCCGCGCTCATAGATAGGCTTACTCTTTCCAGCGCCAGAGTAGACGCTATGGCCCGGTCTCTTAACGAAATAGCCGGCTTGAAAGACCCCATTGGAGATGTGATCGAGACGATAAGAAGGCCCAATGGGCTTCTTATAAAGAAGGTCAGGGTGCCGATAGGCTCAATACTGGTAATATACGAATCCCGTCCTAACGTAACCAGTGACTGCATAGGACTATGTTTAAAGTCCGGCAATTCCGTGATACTTAGGGGCGGCAGGGAAGCGATAAATTCCAATATCGCCATATTTGAGGTTTTAAATGCCGAAGCAAAAAGATGCGGCATACCTGATGGCGCGATCTCGATAGTCAGGGATACCGACCGTTCGATCGTTTGGGATCTTCTCAAAGTAAGCGCCCTTATAGACCTCGTAATACCCAGGGGCGGCGAGTCGCTTATAAGGGAAGTAACGGCTAGGTCGCGAATACCTGTTATCAAACACTATAAGGGCGTATGCCACACATATGTGGACGCTTCCGCGGATCTGGATATGGCAGGCGAAATATGTTTCAATGCCAAGGTCCAGAGGCCCGGAGTCTGTAACGCCATGGAGACGCTCCTCGTATCGGAGGATATTGCCAAAGATTTTCTGCCCTGGATGATAGATCGTTTCCGACACGCCGGAGTCCAGATAAGAGGATGTCCTAAGACCAGGAAGATAGCCGGGTCAGTGGTCAGGAAGGCGGTTGAGAGTGACTGGTACAAGGAATATCTGGACCTGATACTTTCCGTGCGCGTCGTGAGAGGGGTAGATGAAGCCATTACCCATATCATGAAGTACGGTTCATACCATTCCGACGCGATAGATAAGTTTAGAGCCGCTAAGTTCCTCGCGCGCGTCGATTCGGCCTGCGTCTACGTTAACGCATCGACCAGGTTCACCGACGGCTCAGAGTTCGGCAAGGGCGCGGAGATAGGGGTATCGACGGACAAGATACACGCCAGAGGGCCGATGGGGTTGGAGGAGCTGACATCGTATAAATACGTAATTTACGGGAATGGACAGGTGAGAAGATGAGGATAGGTATACTGGGAGGGACTTTTAACCCGATACATATAGGCCACCTTATATTGGCCGAAGAAGCGTTCTCGAAGCTTAAACTGGACAAGGTGATATTCATACCTACATATTTGCCTCCGCATAAAGATGTGGAAGGCAAGATAAAGCCAAAAGACCGCCTGAAGATGGTAGGGCTGGCTGTAGAGGACAATCCTGCTTTCGAATGTTCGAGCCTTGAGATAGACTCAAGAAAGATGTCCTACTCAGTAGATACGCTAAAAGAGCTTAAGGTGAAGTACGGTGAGGATAACCAGCTATATATGATAACGGGATCCGACCTGTTAAAGGACCTTTTCTCATGGAAAGACGTAAACGAGATATTCAAGATGTCGAAGTTCATCGTGGCCAACCGCCCGGGTTATCCCGTAGAGGACGTACCGGATGGAGTGGAGACGGTTGTGATAACGCCTATAGAAATATCGTCGGAGGATATACGCAGGCGCCTTAAAGAAGGAAGATCGATAAGGTACCTTGTGCCGGAGAAGGTAAGACAGTATATAATATCGCGCGGTCTGTATAAGTAAATTCGGCTCACTTCGCTCTTGACCGAAGGCCGTTTATGGTGTATAATTCTGGAAATTTAGCCAACATAATTAAGGGGGTGAGATAAATGGCAGAAGTCGGATATTGCGTGAAG
>JAPLMF010000106.1 GCA_026387155.1 Candidatus Omnitrophota bacterium | reverse complement strand
GTAGCACCGGCGCCATACAGGTATACGTCACTGCCTCTGACAACATGATCCACATAGTCGGCTCAGACCTTACATTCGCGGTACCTACAGCGCGCCAGACAGTCATCACAGCTGCTAACGCTGCGGCGCTTTTACCGAACTTAACAGCTACTCAGCGCTCAGCTCTTATAGGTAAGACAGTAGAGCAGGCCATCATAGCAGGTCTAATGCCTACCATGTTCCAGGGCATAGCGCGCGAGAACGCTCAGGTCGCCAAGAGTATCTTCGAGAGGACAACGATACTTAACGCTAACGGCACGGTCTATGCCACAGCAATATGTGTTAACTCCAATACCGGTGCCATTTATATATATGTCACTGCCTTCGATAACATGATCCACATAGTTGGCTCCGATCCTACGTTTGCTGGGACTGCGACGGCAATGCTGGACAAAGATGCTACACGGATTGACGTAACTATATTTGACGTTAAAACCGGTAAGATCGTAGGTGCTCTTAAGATAAGTTTGCCATCAGAGGAGAAAGCAAAAGAGGGTTGGCTGTCGCCAGCAGTGGATCCGAAACCGATAAAGCCCACCGGTAACGATGGTTCATATGTAATTTATGAACCCGGTACGCATCAGGGGATCAGATATGACAGCAATAATAAAGCGATAGAGATAGGTATTAGTGACGGCGGGGTTGACAATGGGGTGTTTAAAGTAACCGGAGAAATCAGAGAACAGGCCGATGGCACCATAAAGATACATAATACCGGTACGTGGGGATGGTGGAAGAACTGGGGCCAGGCGTTAGCGGAAAAAATAGATTTCAGCAAAGGCAATACAATTGTGAATTGTCTGTGGTATGCAGCAAGGCCTACAATAAAACTATGGCATACAACTATAGATACTGTCGTCAAGGTAGTGGTCGATGTCGTATGGAATGGATGTGTTGGCGTCTTTGTTGAGCTGGGCAGCCATATAGGTGAAGCCGCAGGTGCTTTAAGCACCGGAGATTACGGTTCCGCGTGGAGACACCTGGTCTGTGGTGTTGTTAATGCTGTTTATGGTTGTATCGATGTTAAAGACGGCAAGTTCGTAAGTTCAGGTACCGATAACGGTCTTATAAAGGGCTTGGTCACCGGCGTTAAGGATCTTTTGGGTGGTGCGGTCTATTTATTTACAGGCACCTTTGATGCATTGCTTAACACGACAAAGATGACCGAAAGCGTAGCCATAGCGTTCAAATACATTTTAGCATTTGCGTTAAATATGAACGAAATGTTAAACACGCTGGTGGGAAAAGCGGCGGGCTGGATAGAAGGGGTATCGATAAAGATGGGCGTAAGCAGTGCTTCGGCTGATAAAATATTCGCGATATCGGTTGCTTTACTAACGGCTTTAAAAGGAGGCATTTTGGATATGATTCCGATGGCCTATGGAATGCCTCCGCTCGGACGGGATATTGGCAAGTTTAACTGGAGTATAGTTCAGGATTACCAGCTGTTGCTTAACAAGACAGCATTGAGTATAAAAGATGGTAGGGCTTCAATAATACAGATAGTGGCGTTGAATACATTCTACATCTATCAAAAAGTGCTCGACGTATTTGGCCTCACCGCCGCATTGAGAGTCGATGAATCCTGCATCTCTCCGGCAGTAATACATCTAACTACAATAGCCGCTGTAGCGGTGCAAGTCGCGATAGCGCTCCTGACTATGGGAGTAGGGACGGTTATGTCAATTACCTGGACGGCTGTAAGGACTGCCATATCAACATTCTTCAGAGCCATATGGACAGCGGTAACATCTCTATTTACCAAAGCTACGGCGCCGATGTTGAGGAATATGGCCGGACAGGCGGTCGGAGAGATCACGGCTATGTCCGCAAAGCAAGTCCTCCAGATGGCGGTCAAGAATGCGCGGATATTTGCCGGCGTTACTATGATATCGTATACGGCCAGCTGCCTTATAACTTCGATCTTTACCGATGCGGGTTTCTACGAGACGTTTAACGGACAGCAGTTCTTAACGACAGGATTGGGAGGGGCTTTAAAAGGTGCTATATTTGCTCTTGTGCTGGTAGGGGTAGGTGCCATACTGGCAAAGATCGGTAGGCTGCAGGTAGCGACGACAAGCACGCTGTTAGGCTCAGGGAGCGCAAGCGTATCCGAGCTATCTAATATAGGGTATATGGTGAGTCTCGGGAGAGCGACGACATTGATAGCACCTGCCACTACTATGGGCCGCTTGGCGTTGAGAGTCGGCGCAGCTATAGGTTATATACACAATGTGGGCGTAGTTTTAAGAACTTTTATCATAACAACTTTTATTTCGGCAGTGAATTTCATTAAAGATTATTTAAGCGGAAATATAAGGAATTTGGGAGACGCTGTTAAGAGCATACTTACAGGTGTCGTATACGGGCTATTTGCTTCCTATATGTTAAGTCCGACAGGCATGAGCCACTTAACGCGGGTCACTGATAATATAAATAAGTTTAACAATGCCGCGGATACAGGTGCATTGGCAAAGGCATGCTTGAATGGTGCCGTAAAGTGGATAATGGTATCCCCGGCATTTACTATTTTTGGAGCCGCATGGAAGTCGTTTATTGATGCCGCAGTTTATGTACTTACCGGCGGCCATTTTGGAAGTAAGCATGGACTTCAGGTATTAGCCTACGTAGGCCAAGACGGCAAAGAACATTACAGGCCGTTAAGCCTTTATATTGTTGCAAAGAGTGCCGCAGAAGGTCCGGTTCAAGGTCTTATGCTCGGCCCGTTGGTTGGAATTTTCTCAAGGGTAGCCACCGCTCCGCTGGGGTCTTTAAGGCTCGCCCTAACTCAGAGTCAGACCTTAGTCGCTAAGATCATAACCCTATCTGTCAGAGCCACAACTAAAGGGCCGGCGTGGATGCAATACGCAAAGGAACTTCTAGCGCGCAGCGTACCTCAACAGATTTTTAAGGCCGGGATGATAACGGGGTTTGTTTTGGAGATGAGGTCATTACTATTTGTGGCCGGGTTTGTTACAGGCGTCAGCGAAGCGCTTAAGCTTATAGGTCAAGAGAAGTTGGGCGATAAGGAAGTCGGTGCCGGACTTTCAAGTGCGGAGCAAGGGTTCTTCGGATGGGCGGCGCTATTCATAAAAGGCGCGTATACAGCGGAAAAGAGCAAGGTGGTGGATAGCATAACACAGCGTGTATACCGGGAAGCGGTTGGCCGAGAGGTTATGGGTATAATCCTGCAGGTCAAAGTACAAAATGAAAATAGGGCTCCTGAAGAACGCTTGACTCCGGAAGCATGCTTAAAAGAGGCAAGGCAGATGGTTGCCGATAGATTCGGAGACAGTAATATAATGGCAACCCTGGCCTTGAATTTAACATGGGAACGGGAATTTAACGGGAATAAAAATGCTCCAAGTTTCGAAACTATTCTGACCGAATGCGCAAAGCAACTCGATCAGGCAGCTCGTACAGCGCCAAAAGCCGGAGAAGAGGTTCCGGAAATACAGCTACCGAAAGAAGTGCTGGATGTTATTGATAAACTGGGTGCGCCGAGAGCGCCTGAGGGAGGAAAATCTACAGAGACAGGCTCGAGGCTTGGAAATGATCTTCAAGAATGTCTGCAGAAACAATCAACCGTAGCGAAACAGGTGAAGAAATTGATGCATATATCGAACAATTACTATTCCGAGGAACAGGGGAGACTTGCAAAGGCTATCATAGACAGCGCTTTTCCCGGGAAAGTATTCTTCGCCAATTCCGGGGCCGAGGCTAATGAAGCGGCCGTGAAACTTGCCAGGAAATATGGAAGTTCCACCGGGCGTTTTGAGATAATAACTATGACGAAGTCCTTTCACGGAAGGACGATCGCTATGATAACCGCGACCGGCCAGGAAAAAGTTAAACACGGCTTTGAGCCGCTTCCGGCAGGTTTTATCCATGTCCCGTTCAACGACATTGAGGCTGTTAAGAAAGCCTTAAGTGAGAAGACGATCGGCGTGATGCTCGAGCCGATACAGTGCGAAGGCGGAGTCAATATAGCCGACAAGGCATATATGAGGGCTTTACGCGATCTTTGCAACGAAAAAGATCTGCTTCTCATATTTGATGAAGTGCAGACGGGTATAGCCAGGAGCGGTAAGATGTTTTGTTACCAGAATTATGATATAACGCCGGACGTTATGACGCTTGCCAAAGCCCTCGGAGGAGGATTGCCGATAGGCGCATGCGTAGCCGGGGTCAAGTATCAGGATGTGCTTACGCCGGGGACCCATGCGTCCACCTTCGGCGGATCGCCTATAGTATGCGCGGCTGCTTTGGGGGTATTTGAGGCGATAAAGAAAGATAAGCTTGTAAAGAACGCCCGCGTTATGGGCGATTATATCAGGAGGAAGTTTGAGATCCTTAAAGCTAAGTATGGTTTTATAAAAGAGATAAGGTCGATGGCGCTCATTATAGGCGTCGAGCTAAATATAAAGGGCGAGGAAATATACAAGGAATGTATGAAGGAGGGGCTCCTCATAAATTGCACGCAGGATACTATATTGCGGATAATGCCCCCAATTACGGTTACAAAGAAAGAGGTCGACAAAGCGATCTTGATATTTGATAAAGTGTTCTCGAAGATGCAGGTTTAAAAACGAAGGGTAATAGTATGAAGAAAGACCTTTTATCTATACAGGATATCCCGGTAAAGGAGATAATCGAGATATTGGATCTGGCCTGTGATGTTAAAGCAAAGAGCGC
>JAPLMF010000076.1:46648-49666 GCA_026387155.1 Candidatus Omnitrophota bacterium | reverse complement strand
GGGAGTAAAGATCTTCTACGAGATAGGGCCCGGGCAGGTATTGAAGGGGCTACTCAAGAAGATAGATCCAAAACTTGAAGTCAAAAATATAGGCTGCGCAGCGGACCTAAATGCGCCGGTCGTAACAGGAGGAGTATGAGAATGGGCAAATCATTGAAGGCAACCAGGACGGAACAGAATTTGCTTAAGGCTTTCGCCGGAGAATCGCAGGCCAGAAATCGTTATACCTATTTCGCCAGCGCCGCCAGAAAGGAAGGCTACGAGCAGATGGCCAATATATTCGCCGAGACCGCGGAGAACGAGAAGGAACACGCCAAAATATTTTTCAAACATCTCGAAGGCGGGGAGGTCGAGATAACCGCCATATATCCGGCCGGATCGATAAAGGATACTAAATCGAATCTCGAAGCGGCCGCGGCCGGAGAAAAGATGGAGTGGACGACCCTCTATTCTGATTTCGGCAAGACCGCTCAAGACGAAGGTTTTCCTGAAGTGGCGCGATCTTTTGAACAGATAGCAAAAGTCGAAAAGTTCCACGAATCGAGATATCGCAGATTGATAGATAACATTGTTAAGAAAGATGTTTTCAAAAAGCGATCCTCTGTTAAATGGCACTGCATAAACTGCGGATATGTAATTGAAGGCGCTGAAGCCCCTAAAGAATGCCCGGCGTGCAAGCACCCCCAGGCCTTTTATGAGGTGCTGGCGGAAAATTTCTAAGAACCCTATGTCTATCCCGCCTGAACAGTCAAGCGGACGGGGTGGGATGTCGCACGAACAGAAAATAGCTTCGGGCTCCATGCGTTTCCGCCCGACGGAAGTATTATTCTCTCCGAGTGCGGATTGTAATCTGTCTTGCGCACACTGTGTAACACTAAAGTCCTCGAAAAGACTCCCGACAAAAAAGTGCGGGAGTTTTTTATTACAATGTAAGCTTGCCGGCATAAAGAGGGTTAGTTTCACCGGCGGAGAGCCGTTCCTTCGGCCGGAATTCATAAATCGGCTATCAGCCTTGACCGTCAGGGAGGGGATGCTTTTCGGTCGGATAATGACTAATGGAGTATGGCACAATAGCACGGATCATCTGAAGAGTGTGTTAACGAAATTATATGAGGCAGGTTATGACGGTGATATCGCTTTTCATGCTCAGGATATGAAGAAGGTTGACGCCTTCATCAGGGCCGCGGTATCTATCTGGAGAAGGCCGGATATCGTATCTATAGGATGGGTAGGAGGTAGTCGCGAGAAAGAGACCAGGATTAAGCTTAAAAAACTTCTTTCAGGACTTAAGGGTTTGCCAATAAAAACGGTTAGGATAGCACTTTCACCGGTAGGCGAGAGCATGGCCGGGTTTAAATCCCCCTGGGGTGATAGATGGTTTAAAGAGGATTATTGCAAGGGGCCGGGGAATGCCCTATTTGTACTGCCGGATGGCGATGTGAAACCGTGCTGTGGTTACGCCACAGACCAGGTCGGCCTTACGATCGGAAATATAAATCGAGACTCCGCAGCAAAGATCATCTCAATGGCCGGCCGCAATGATTTCGTCAGATCCGTATTTATGATAGGTTTAACCGGAATACGCAAGCGTCTGGAAAAATTGAGTATTCAATTTCCGGGCAAGACTGAAAACCACTGTTTCTTCTGCCATTATCTATTAACGAAAGTACCGAAAAACATTCTTGCTAAAGCGATTTGTGGGGTGAGATTAGCGGTTATCGGGATAGCTCTATCGGCTTTATTGGCCTCGCAGTCTTATGCCGAGACCGTATTCCTTAAGAAGTCAAAAGGATATCACGATATGCCCGTCAAAGTCGTTAAAAAGATAGCACTACCGAAGTGGTACCACGAAGGCCTATCTATTGACGGCGGTTCGATCTGGGTAGCGAACGGCAACAAAGGAAAAATCTGGGTAGTAGACATAGAATCAGGAAAAGTCACTTCCGACATTGAACCCCCCGCAAGTTTTACCGAGGCCATAGTCAAGACTACCAGCGGTAAATATTTTTTGACCGACTGGGAGGATAAAAAATTGTATGAAGCGTCTTTAAAAGACGCAAAGTTTGTAATAGAGAAGACCTCTTTCGACTTCTCACCGTCGCACCCGGCAGGTCTAGTTTATACCAACGACTCTTTATTGGCTATTGTATGGACGAGGGGGCTGGGCACAAAGTTCGAAATTGTCAAGCTGAATAAGGACTTTGGAGTCGCCGAGCGCATACAGGTAAAAGAGATCCAAGAGCCCGCGCACATGGCATGGGATGGTAAGGACCTTTGGATCACAGGGTGGTATAATCGTAGGGTTTATAGAGTCGACTCGAAAAGTTGGGAGATAACGGCTTCGTTCCGCGCTCCGCTTAATAAAGTGACTGGAATAGCGTGGGACGGCTCACACCTCTGGCTCACCGGCACCTATGCGGATCTGTATCAGGTTGAGTTATCCACCCCCGGCGTGGAACCACTCTAACTAATTCCACGCCGGGGATGGAATGGATGGATTGACACGGTGGATGATATTGTGTTATATTCGGGTTTAATATGACGAAGATGAGCAAAATTGCAGTTATAGGTGACGGCGGATGGGGGACGACACTCGCTATTCTTCTGTCTAAAAAAGGTTTTGACGTATCGCTATGGAGCGCATTTCCAGAATACGCCGATCTCATAAAAAAGAGCCGAGAAAATGTAAAATTCCTTCCCGGGATGAATATACCGGAAGGCGTAAATATAACCGGTTCGTTATTCGAGGCGCTTAAAGGCGGGGGGCTGGTCATATTGGCCGTTCCGTCTCAATTCATGCGGGGGGTTCTCGAGAATATGAAGGATGAGGACCTCGCCGGCAAAAGATTTGTAAGCGCAACCAAAGGAATAGAGAACGGTACTCTTAAACGCATGTCGGAAGTGATAGAAGAGTGCCTCGGTAAACAGAAACTCGCCGTACTCTCCGGACCGACGATCGCCCTCGAAGTCGCGAACCTTTCTCTGACTAGTGCAGTAATAGCTTCAGATGATCAAATG
>JAPLMF010000076.1:45524-46619 GCA_026387155.1 Candidatus Omnitrophota bacterium | reverse complement strand
CCCTCGATGGTCTCGGTTTTGGGACTAACGCTAAAGCGGCCCTCCTGACGCGAGGTCTTGTGGAGATAGTACGCCTGGGTGTGGCCATGGGTGCAAAACGCGAAACTTTCTACGGCCTGAGCGGTCTCGGAGATCTCACCACTACTTGCGTAAGCCAATATTCGCGGAATCGCTGGCTCGGGGAAGAGGTAGGTAAAGGCAGGAAACTGAACGACATCCTGAAAGAGACCGATATGGTGGTGGAAGGCGTTGCTACGGCCAGAGCGGTCTATGACCTCGCCAAAAAACATAAAGTTGAAATGCCCATTACGATCGAAATATATAGGGTCCTTTATGAAAATAAGGACCCGAAGATAGCGGTCCGTGATCTTATGACCCGCTCGCCCAAATCAGAATAAAATTTGCCGGAAAACCAGTCCAATTTTTTATCATCAGGTAACAAAAATTCCGCTTGTCCATTGCATATAGTTTGATATAATATAACCCTATACCTCGGGGCGGGGGGTGGCTCAGCCCGGCTAGAGCACTTGCTTGGGGTGCAAGGGGTCGCCAGTTCAAATCTGGTCCCCCCGACCAATTTAATCTATAGAGGAAGTATATGAAGAAGATAAATGTCGGTATAATCGGTTTCGGAACTATCGGTGCAGGAGTAATAAAAACCCTTAAGGCGCGACGCGGGTTTTTGGCCGATAAGAGCGGAGTCGATATAAATATCACAAAGATATGCGATAAAGACTTAAAGACCAAGCGCCTCATAAAAGTCCCGAAAAAACTGCTGACTAAACTTATAGGCAAAGTACTGTACGACCCATCTATAGACATCGTCGTAGAGCTGATGGGCGGCGTGCATCCGGCTAAAGATATAGCTATGGAAGTCTTGAGGAACGGCAAACACTTTGTGACCGCAAATAAGGCACTACTGTCCGATTCCGGAGCTGAGATTTTCGAACTGGCTCACAAACTTGGACTTTGCGTGGGTTTTGAAGCTTCGGTAGGCGGGGGAATACCGATAATACGAGCGCTCAAAGAGGGGTTTGTAGCAAATCACATAGACCTCATATACGGAATAATAAACGGCACGAGCAACTTCATACT
>JAPLMF010000076.1:42234-45430 GCA_026387155.1 Candidatus Omnitrophota bacterium | reverse complement strand
CACAGTCTAATGGATATGCTGAGCGCGATCCGAGTCTCGACATTTCAGGAGAAGATTCCGCGCATAAATTATCGGTACTTGCGCTGTTGGGTTTCGGGATAGAAGCCAAGCCTAAGGATATATATACCGAGGGCATAACACAGATAGAAGCTTGTGACATAGAATATGCTAAAGAGATGGGGTATGCAATAAAGCTTTTAGCGATAGCTAAGAGATCCGGGGATGAGCTTGAGCTCAGAGTTCATCCTACACTGATATCCGAGAAGCATCTTTTAAGTAACGTCAACGATGTCTACAACGCTATATTTATAAAAGGCGATCTTATCGGTGACAATCTATTTTACGGCAAAGGGGCCGGCGCGGCCCCGACATCGAGCGCTGTAGTAAGCGATATAGTAGCCATAGCCAAGACCATATCGAGGGGTTGTTGCAAAGTGGAGAAGTGCGTGGCGTTCAAAAAAGATATAGGAAAATTTAAGAGCATTGATAATATAAAGACCAGATACTATATAAGGTTTTCGGCTATCGATAAACCCGGAGTTCTGACGAAAATATCCGGAATACTCGCAAAGTACGGCATAAGTATTGCTCATGTTACCCAGAAACAGCGTAAGAGCCAGAAAGTGGTGCCTATAATAATGATGACACACGAGGCACTTGAACGGGATATGACGAAGGCAATTAAAGAGATAGATAACTTGAGCGCGATGAAGAAGAAGTCCGTGCGCGTAAGGGTGGAAGGTTAGCGATGTATAAAGGCCTGATAGACAAATATAGGAAATTCCTGCCGGTTACCGGAAAGACACCGGTCATAAGCCTTAATGAGGGCAATACTCCTCTTATATACGCCTGCCATTTAAGCGAGATGGCCGGTAAGGGATTTGAGGTGTATTTAAAATATGAAGGTTTAAATCCTACCGGTTCTTTTAAGGACAGGGGGATGACGGTAGCGATATCAAAGGCATTGGAGGAAGGGGCAAGGGCGGTAATGTGCGCGTCGACCGGCAACACCTCGGCTTCCGCTGCGGCATATTCTGCAAGGGCGGGACTAAAGTGCGTCGTACTCATACCGGAAGGAGCGATAGCTCTAGGAAAACTTTCCCAGGCTATGATCCACGGCGCTAAGGTCATAGCGGTAAAGGGGAACTTTGACGATTGTTTTAATCTTGTAAGAGAGATCACCGGGAAGTACAAGATCACCCTAGTAAATTCGATCACCCCGTACAGGATAGAAGGACAGAAGACCGGCTCATTCGAAATATGCGATGCGCTGGGCGATGCTCCGGACTTTCACGCGATACCTGTCGGCAATGCCGGCAACATCACCGCTTATTGGAAGGGTTATAAGGAGTATAAGAGGTGCGGTTTTTCAAAAATTGAGCCCAGGATGCTCGGGTTTCAGGCCGCCGGATCCGCCCCGATAGTTCTGGGCCATCCAGTAAAAGATCCGCACACCATAGCGACCGCAATAAAGATAGGTAACCCAGCCAGCTGGAAGCAGGCTGAAGCCGCGCGGGATGAGTCAGGCGGTTTGATAGATATGGTGACCGACGATGAAATATTGGACGCATACAAGTTTCTCGCGGTAAAGGAGGGCGTCTTCGTAGAGCCCGCAAGCGCAGCGAGTGTAGCCGGGATAATTAAATTGTCGAAAAGTGGGTACTTCAAGAAGGCGGCCAGAATAGTCTGTGTACTGACCGGACACGGACTTAAAGACCCGGATCGCGCTATAGCAAGCGTCGATAAGCCTAAGGTGGTAGAGGCAAAATTAGAGGCGGTCGTGAAAGAGATGGAACTATGAAGATAGCTATACTAGTCGGCGACGGGATGAGCGATCACCCTATACCAGAATTAGGTAACAAGACACCTCTCGAAGTTGCCAAGATAACAAATATGAATGAGATAGCTAAAGCAGGTACTATAGGCGTAGTCAAGACCGTGCCTCGCGGCATGAAGCCAGCCAGCGATGTGGCGAATCTGTCGATACTTGGGTACGACCCGAAACTTTATTATTCCGGCCGCGGGCCGCTCGAAGCTGCCAATATAGGCATAGAGATATCTGAGGATGAAGTCGCGTTTCGGTGTAATCTGATCACCGCCTCAAACGATACGCTTGCCGATTACAGTGCAGGCCATATAACGGACAAAGAATCTAAAAGCTTGATGGAATTCTTGAATGAATCACTCGGCAGTGACAGGATAAAATTCTACCATGGCAAAAGTTACCGCAACCTCATAGTGATAAAGACTCGCTCGAAGGATGAACTCACAGAGCTTTTAAAAACAGACTGTACTCCGCCTCACGATGTCTCCGGACAGCCGATCCCGAAGAACCTGCCAAAAGGTAAAGGTGCGGAACTTTTGATAAGGCTTATGCAGGAATCCAGGAAGTTGTTGGAAAAACATGAGATAAACAAAGTCCGCGTGGACCTTGGAGAGAATCCAGGCAATATGATATGGCTATGGGGACAAGGTACCAATCCCAATATGCCGAGTTTTAGCGGCATGTTCGGAGTCGACGGTTCGGTGATATCCGCGGTAGATCTCGTGAACGGCATAGGCAGGCTTGTGGGCCTCGAAATAGTCCAGGTGCCGGGCGCAACCGGTTACTACGACACCAACTACCAGGGTAAGGGCGATTACGCGGTGAATGCGCTCAAATCTAAGGATTTTATCTTTGTCCACGTAGAGGCTCCTGACGAGGCCGGCCATAATGGGGATATGCGTGCGAAGATAACCGCGATAGAGAATTTTGACAAATTTGTGGTAGGTACTATCTGGCGATATCTCAAAGATATGGGCGATTACAGAATAATGGTCCTGTCGGACCATGCCACTCCGGTCGCGATAAAGACTCATGTTTCCGACCCGGCTCCGTTCGCTATGGCGGGAATAGGCATAGAGCATAATGGTTTTGATTCTTTCAATGAAAAGAACGCAGTTGAGGCGAAGTTGAAGTACAAGTCGGGCGCGGCATTAACAGAAGCACTCATAAAGAAATAATCGGAGCCAGGAGTTAACAGGGTATGACAAAAGAAGTAATAGTACAGAAATACGGCGGAACATCGGTTGCTGATGTCGGGCGCATACAGAATGTAGCTAAGAGGGTCATCAGAACCAAGCGCGAAGGGTACGACGTTGCCGTGGTCGTCTCGGCCCTGGGTGACACCACGGATAATCTGATAGAGCTGGCGCA
>JAPLMF010000076.1:32683-42210 GCA_026387155.1 Candidatus Omnitrophota bacterium | reverse complement strand
CAGATAACGAAGGCGCCGTCCGAACGCGAGCTCGATATGCTCATATCTACAGGCGAACAGGTATCGTGCGCGCTTTTGGCTATGGCCATACATAAGCTGGGCGAGAAAGCAATATCGTTTACGGGCGCCCAGGTCGGGATCATAACCGACGGCTTCTTTACAAAGGCGCGCATAATAGATATGAACGGCAAGCGTATACTCGATGAGCTAAAGGAGGATAAGATCGTCATAGTAGCCGGGTTCCAGGGCGTTAGCCTAAATCAAGATATAACTACCCTCGGGCGCGGCGGTTCCAACCTCACGGCTGTGGCCCTGGCTAAATTTTTGAAAGCGAAGTCGTGTGAGATGTATACAGATGTCGATGGGGTCTACACGACCGATCCGCGTATAGCCAAGAATGCCCGCAAGATAGACATGATAAGCTATGAAGAGATGTTCGAACTAGCGTCTCTCGGCGCGCAGATCCTTCAGCCGCGCTCGATAGAGCTCGCTATGAAATTCGGAGTTCCCATACATGTGCGCTCAAGTTTTTCAAACAATACAGGTACGATAATTTCCAAGGAGGTAAGGGCGATGGAAGATACGGTGGTTTCGGGTGTAGCGATAAATAAAGATGAGGCTAAGGTCACCATATGCGACGTGCCGGACAAGCCGGGTATCGCCGCGAAGATATTTAAGGATATCGCCAAAGAGAGTATAAACGTCGATATGATAGTACAGAACGTATCCCGCACAGGGTCTACGGATATATCATTCACGGTCCCCGGGAGTGATCTTAATAAGACCGTGAAGGTGGCTAAAGAGATATCTACGCGTATAGGCGCTGGGGAGATAACATCGGACAGTCAGATAGCCAAGGTCTCGATAGTGGGGATAGGAATGAGGAGCCATTCCGGTGTGGCCGCGAATATGTTCGAGGCGCTGGCTGAGAAGGATATAAATATTGAGATGATATCGACGAGTGAAATAAAGATATCATGCGTAGTGAGTAAGAAACACGGAGAAGAAGCCGTCAGAGCGATACACGATAAATTTGGACTGGGGAAGAAATGAACAAGATAGAATTATATGATACGACCCTAAGGGATGGCGCGCAGTCTGAAGGGATATCATTCTCGGTTAATGACAAGCTGAAGATCTGCGAAAAGCTCGCGGAGCTCGGCGTACAGTATATCGAGGGCGGATGGCCGGGAGCCAATCCAAAAGATATGGAGTTCTTTAAAAGGGCCTTGTCCATAAAGGTCTGCGGCAGGTCTCGTCTGGTGGCCTTCGGCTCGACCTGCAAGGCCAGAGCCAAGGCATCGCAAGATATAATACTTAAGGGTCTACTCGCCGCCGGCACGGACTGTATTACGATCTTCGGGAAAACGTGGGATCTCCACGTTACGGATGTTCTTAAGGTCGATCTTGCCGAGAACCTGCGCATGATAAAAGATTCGGTCAGTTTCCTGAAGAGGAAAGGGGTGACCGTCTTCTTTGACGGTACAACTCAAACCGCGAATATGCCTTAAAGGCGCTCCTGGCGGCCGAAGGGGCCGGCGCAGAGAGGATCATCCTGTGCGACACGAACGGCGGGACCATCACATCGATGGTCTTCGAGATCATCGAAGAGGTCAAGAAGGTGATAAAGACGCCGCTTGGCATACATGCTCATAATGATTCCGAGATGGCAGTGGCAAATTCTATAGCAGCCGTACAGGCCGGATGCATACAGGTCCACGGTACGATAAACGGCTACGGTGAGAGATGCGGGAACGCTAATCTCTTATCGGTCATTGCCAACCTTAAGTTGAAGCTGGGTATGGAATGCATATCGAGCCTCGCGATGACCGAGTTGACCGAAGTCGCCAGGTATGTCGCCGAGATCTGCAACATGAAACTATCGGACAGCCAGCCTTTTGTAGGTGAGAGCGCTTTTGCCCATAAGGCAGGCGTACATATAAACGCCATCCTTAAGAATTCAAGGACTTACGAGCACGCTGATCCGCATCTTGTGGGCAATCGGCGGAGGCTGCTCGTCTCAGAACTTTCAGGAAAGTCGACTATATTGAAAAAAGCCGAGGAGATGGATATTGACCTTGATAAAGACGGCGTTGAGTCAAAAGAGATCCTTAGAGTTATGCAGGAACTCGAAAATAAAGGCTACCATTTTGAGGCGGCGGAAGCATCATTAGAGCTTCTCATGAAAAGGATTCTTAAAAAATTTAAAGACTTCTTCGATCTCGAAGGTTTTAGGGTCATCATTGAGAAGAAGAAGGGCGGAAAGATGTCGAGCGAGGCTACAATAAAACTTAAGGTCGGCAAAGAGCTGGAGTATACGGCGTCTCTTGGCGACGGTCCCGTCAATGCCCTCGACAGCGCACTCAGAAAAGCATTAAAGAAGTTCTACCCCAGGGTCGCCGAAATGCATCTTACCGACTATAAAGTTCGGGTGCTGGACGAAAAACAGGGCACGGCCGCCAGGGTCAGGGTGCTCGTCCAATCCCAGGATAAGAACGATTCCTGGTGGACGATAGGCGTTTCGGAGAATATCATCGATGCCTCTTGGCAAGCGCTCGTAGATTCAGTGGAGTATAAACTGCTGAAGGATTCCAAAAAGCGGGGTTAGATATGATAAAAAATGTTTCACTCGGTGAAGAAGTTCTAATAATGACTAGAAATAAGGTCGGCCTTTTGGCCGACATAGCGACTATGCTCGCTAATCAGAGTGTGAACGTAGAAGCCGCTTCCGGATATGAGATCGACGGTACGGCAAGTCTCAGGCTAGTTACCAATGCGAATCTTGGCATCGTCGCCGAGCTTCGGGCAAAAAAGTATAAATCCGTTAAAGAGACCGAGGTGGTCCTGGTTGAGCTCTCGAACAAGCCCGGGGCGCTTAAAGTAGTGACGACTGAACTCGGAAAAAACAAGATAGACATAAAATGCCTGTATGTCACATCGTCATCCAAAGGCGGCGAATCTTCGAGGATGGTCCTTTCGACGAGCGACAATGAAAAAGCGATGGCGCTCCTCGCCAGCTTCATAGAATAGATATGGAAGAGCTCCCTAAAGCATATACCCCCCACGAGGTCGAGGACAGACTGTATAAGGACTGGGAGGACAAAGGTTATTTTCGCGGATCGCCGGACCCTTCAAAGAAGCCGTACTCTATAGTGATACCCCCACCCAATATTACCGGTATACTCCATATGGGCCATGCCCTGAACAACACTATTCAGGATATACTGATAAGGTTCAAGCGCATGCAGGGTTTTCAGACTGAGTGGATGCCGGGGACCGACCACGCGGGGATAGCTACTCAGAATGTCGTTGAGCGCAAACTTGCAAAAGATAAGGTCAAACGCCAGGATCTCGGCCGCGAAAAGTTTGTGGAGGAGGTATGGAAGTGGCGCGAGGAGTATGGCTCTACGATAATAAGGCAATTGAAGAAACTCGGGTGCTCCTGCGACTGGGAGCGGGCGCGTTTTACTATGGATGAAGGGCTTTCCGAGGCGGTGCTCGAGGTCTTTACAAGGCTCTACGAAAAAGGGCTCATATACCGCGGCAACTATATAATAAACTGGTGTCCCAGGTGTCAAACGGCGTTATCCGACGAGGAGTCTGAACACCGGGATGTTGAGGGGATGCTCTACCATATCAAATATCCCGTAAAAGGATCCGATAAAGACGACTTCGTGGTCGTGGCGACGACAAGACCGGAGACTATGCTCGGGGACGTCGCGATAGCGGTCAACCCCAAGGACGAAAGATATAAGGACCTGAAAGGCAAGACGGTCATATTGCCAATACTGGACCGCGAGCTTAAGATCATATTTGACTCGATGGTGGACCTTGAATTCGGGACAGGCGCGCTGAAAGTTACGCCGGCTCACGATCCGGTCGACTTCTGCCTGGGGCAGAGGTACGGCCTCGAACAGATAAACATCATGAACGGTGACGCAACTATTAATTCGGCTGGCGGCGAGTATGAGGGCATGGATAGGTTCGAAGCCCGCGAGGCCATACTCGAGGATTTAAAGGCGCGGGGCCTATTTATAAAATCCGAACCGCACAGGCACGCCGTAGGTCATTGCTACAGGTGTCATACGATGGTCGAACCGCGTCTATCGCCGCAATGGTTCGTAAAGATGAAACCGTTGGCAGAGCCAGCGATCGCCGCGGTAAAGAGCCAAGAAATAAAATTCTATCCCCAAAGATGGACCAAAGTGTATCTTGACTGGATGGAGAATATAAGGGACTGGTGTATATCGAGGCAGATCTGGTGGGGGCACCGAATCCCGGTCTACTACTGCAAAAAATGCCAATCTAATGAAGACCAGAAGCCAGGAGTCAGGGGTCAGGGGTCAGAAAATGGGGAAGGAATAATTGTCTCAAAAACAAGGCCCGAAAAATGTCCGAAGTGCGGCGGCACGGACATAGAGCAGGATCCTGATGTCCTCGATACGTGGTTCTCGTCCTGGCTGTGGCCGTTCTCAACCTTTGGATGGCCGAAGGATACTCCGGAATTGAAATATTTTTATCCGACAGATTCTCTCGTAACGGCGCAGGAGATAATATTTTTCTGGGTGGCAAGGATGATAATGGCAGGCCTTGAATTCCGCAAAGCGATACCTTTTAAGAGTGTCTATATACACGGCACCGTAAGGGATATAACCGGCACGAAGATGTCGAAGTCGCTCGGCAACGTCATAGATCCGCTGGATATGATAGAAAAATACGGGACGGATGCGCTGCGCTTCAGCATAATATCGATAACCTCACAGGGGCAGGATGTCTTTTTGGCGGAAGGAAAATTCGAGCTCGGCCGCAATTTCGCGAATAAGCTTTGGAACGCGTCGCGCTTTATCCTGATGAACATGAAACCGGAGGATTGCCGCGGGGATCTTTGCGTCCTTTTTAAGGCTGTAAATCTTTCTCTGCCCGACAGGTGGATATTGTCCCGTTTCTATTCCACTCTCGGGCTTGTTACGAAATGCCTCGACGAATTTAAATTCAATGAGGCCGTAAATGCCATATACGAATTCCTTTGGCATGAGTTTTGTGACTGGTACATAGAGATCTCAAAGCCACACCTTAAAGAAACGACGACGCAGCTAATACTGTATAAAGTGCTTGAGAAGTCGCTGCGCATGCTTCACCCGGTGATGCCTTTTGTGACCGAGGAGATATGGCAGAAGCTCCCCCGCGACAAGGATTCGATGGCGGGTTCGATAATGATAAGCAGATGGCCGCATATCCAGAAAGATATGATATCGATAAAGGTTGAGCAGGAGATGGGGAAAGTGATAGATGTCATAACTGCGATAAGGAATATACGGTCGGCTTGGGATATAGTGCCGGGTGCCCAGATAAATATCCTCGTAAATACGCACGACATTTCGGATTCGAAACTGCTTGGCGACAACTCGGAGATGATAAAGCGCCTGGCCAGGATAGCGGATATGAAGGTTGGAAAAATGTCTAAGCCCAAAGGAGCGGCGGCCAGTGTCATAGGAACTCTGGAGGTTTACGTGCCGCTCGAAGGCCTAATAGACCTGGAAAAGGAGAGGTTAAGGCTTAAGAAAGAGGAAGACAGGGTGTCGGGAGCCATAAAGTCGATGGAGGCCAGGCTCGGTGATAATAACTTTACCTCAAAAGCACCAAAAGATGTCGTCGAAAAACAAAGGGTTCAATTGATCGAATTAACGCTCCAGTTGGAAAAACTGAGAGCAAATCTAAAGACCATATAACAAAAAAGGGAGGGGATTATGAAGATCATGACTATATGTGCGGTTCTTATGGCGATGCTATGTTTTAACTCTCAGGCAATGGCGGGAAGTGCCCAGGAAACTGTTAAGGGTGGTAATACGGTAGTTATGCAAAGCCAAAAAACGGCCGAGAACGCACCGGTCGCTGTTAACGAGTCGAATACCGGTACGGTGACGACCGATCCTGCCGAAACACCTCTTGACAATAAAGAAGGTTATAACACGAGCAACCGTCTGGCTGCAGAGGGTCCGGCAAATTACGACGATAATACCGGCCTGATGAACGCCACTCCCAGTGATTCGCAAGGCGATATAGAAGATTAAGGACTAAATACGAATGAAGCTCGAAAAGCATAGGGTGCTGCCGATAATACGCGCGGCTCTTAAGGAGGATATAGGCCCCGGCGATGTAACTACGATCGCGCTCGTGGATAAACTCGCCACCTCCAAAGCGAGCATAGTCACCAATAACGATTGTGTAGCATGCGGCCTTGAGATTGCCGAGTGGGCGATGGGCATCATAGACTATTCGGTTCGTTTCAAGCCGAATTGCAATGACGGCACCTTCGTCGGCGCGGGTAAAGAGCTCGTATTTCTGGACGGTCATACAGGTTCGATATTGCGGACCGAACGCACGATGCTGAACTTCATCGCATTCTTAAGCGGCATAGCCACAAAGACTAGGCAGTATGTTGATAAGGCAAAGCCATACGGCGTCAAGATACTGGATACCAGAAAAACACTGCCTCTTCTCAGATATCTGGAGAAATACGCCGTAGTGACAGGCGGTGGTATCAACCACCGCATGGGTTTATACGATCAGGTCCTTATTAAGGATAATCATATAGGCGCACTGCGTAGCGAAGCGGAGCATCCCCGAAGAGGGCAAATAAAAAAAATATCTTTAATGGAGATGGTTGAGGTTGCGAGGAGAAAAAATATAAAAGGAACGGTTATAGAGATCGAGGTTTCGAGCGTAGAAGAGTTTAATGACGCGATCACGGGTAAGCCCGACATTATAATGCTAGACAATATGAGCCCGTCGGAAGTGAGATCATGTATGGAGATACGCAGGCTATCCAAGATAAAAGCCATTCTTGAAGTTTCCGGGGAGGACTACGCAAAGACAAAGGTCGATAATATTTCAATAGGGTCAATTACATCCTCGGTTAAGTCGATTGACCTCAGTTTAGAAATAGTTTAAATGGCAAATTTCAAGCTTAAGAGCGGCTTTAAGCCCGAAGGGGATCAGCCTAAAGCGATCAAATCTCTCACCGACAATCTTAAAAGAGGCTTAAACTTTCAGACACTTTTGGGCGTAACGGGTTCCGGAAAAACGTTTACGATGGCCAATGTCATCGCAGATACGGGACGCCCGGCCCTTGTCATATCGCATAACAAGACACTTGCAGCCCAACTCTACAGCGAATTCAAGGAGTTCTTTCCCGAGAATGCCGTAGAGTACTTCGTAAGCTACTACGACTATTACCAGCCC
The DNA here is from genome assembly GCA_026387155.1 of Candidatus Omnitrophota bacterium. GTDB lineage: Bacteria > Omnitrophota > Gorgyraeia > 2-01-FULL-45-10 > 2-01-FULL-45-10 > JAPLMF01. The sequence goes on along the minus strand of JAPLMF010000076.1, from coordinate 34,968 downwards.
GAAGCCTATATTCCGCATACCGATATCTATATAGAGAAAGATTCTTCGATCAACGAAGATATAGACCGCCTGCGGCTTTCGGCGACGAGCTCGTTATTGTCGCGCGAAGATTGCATAATAGTGGCGAGCGTCTCTTGCATATACGGCCTCGGCTCGCCCGAAGAATATGGGGAGATGCTCCTATTCGTCGAAGTAGGCGAGGAGAGACCGAGGGACGATATCGCTAAGAGGCTGGTTTCGATACATTACGAAAGAAACGATTATGATCTTAAGCGATCGACCTTCAGAGTGCGTGGTGACACGGTTGAGATATTTCCAGCATATATGAATACGGCTTACAGGATACAGCAGTCTGGTGACAAGATCGAGCATATCTATGAGATCGACCCTCTGACCGGAGATATATTGATGAGCGTAAACAAGATAGGAATATATCCGGCAAAACACTTTGTAACGACTCCCGATAAAATCGAGGCGGCCGTCCGATCAATAGAGGGAGAGCTCGCTTCAAGACTCGCGGAGCTCAAAAGCCAGAACAAATTGCTCGAAGCACAAAGGCTCCAGTCGCGTACGAATTACGACATCGATATGATGCGCGAAATAGGTTACTGTAACGGTATAGAGAACTATTCGCGCCATATATCCGGCCGTCAGCCGGGGTCAAAGCCATGTTGTTTAATTGAGTTGTTTAATTGATTATTTTCCTAAAGAGTTTATTACGTTTATAGATGAGTCGCACGTTACGATACCACAGATACGCGGAATGTATAACGGCGATAGGGCCAGAAAGGAGACTTTGGTCGAATATGGTTTCCGTCTTCCTTCCGCGCTCGATAATAGACCTCTAAGGTTCGATGAGTTTGAGAAGTTGACAGGTCAGGTGATATACGCATCCGCAACTCCGGCCGAATACGAATTGGAACGTTCCTCCGGGGTGGTCGTCGAGCAGATAATACGTCCGACTGGTCTTATCGACCCGCCTATAGAGGTGCGCCCGACCAAAGGCCAGATAGAGAACCTTGTGAAGGAGATACGCTCACGCGCCCAAAAGGAAGAGAGGGTGCTGGTCACCACCCTTACTAAAAGACTTGCTGAGGACCTTGCCAGATACCTGCAGGATGCCGGTCTTAGGGTGAAGTACCTGCACTCCGAGATAGGCGCGATAGAGCGCGTGGAGATACTCAGGGATTTGCGGCTTGCAAAATTCGATTGTCTTGTAGGTATAAATCTTTTAAGGGAAGGGCTAGATCTGCCGGAAGTATCGCTCGTGGCGATACTCGACGCTGACAAGGAGGGGTTTCTGCGAAGCGGCACCAGTTTGATACAGGTGGCCGGCAGGGCAGCAAGGCATTTAAGCGGTCAGGTCGTCATGTACGCCGACACCGTCACGAAATCTATGAAGAAGGCTATTGACGAAGGCGACAGACGCAGGGTGAAACAGACAGAGTTTAATAAAGTACACGGCATAACACCCAGATCGATAGAGAAGGCGGTCAAGGAAGGGATAGAGTCGTACAAGAAGGCGCGCGAAGTGATAGCCGGTCTTATAGAAGAGACTGACGATGAGTATGACATAACGGCGCTCATAAGCGAGCTGCAGCGCGACATGGAGACGGCCGCACGAAACCTGCAATTTGAGAGAGCCGCCATGCTGCGTGATCAGATAAAGGAACTTAAAGAAAAGGTTAGTCCCGATGCACGACGAAAAGATACTCAGGATTCTAAGAGATAATACCGATACCCACACTTCCAGCGATGAACTGTGCAAGGTGACCGGGATATCCCGCGCAGCCGTATGGAAACATATCGAGGACCTTCGCAGGGAAGGGTATGACATAGAAGCATCCCCACACCTGGGGTATAAGCTTGTAGCAATACCTGATAGCTTTATACCGAGTGAGCTCAAATGGAAGCTTGAGACGAAACTTATAGGAAAATTGATCCTTTCTTATAAAAAGATCGACTCAACGAATGATTCGGCGTACGCGCTGGCTGAAAAAGGGATAGCCGAAGGAACAGTAGTGATAGCCGAAGAGCAGGCGAAAGGCAAGGGGAGGCACGGCCGAAAGTGGGAATCGCCACCCAAGTCCGGCGTCTACATGTCCTGCGTTATCCGTCCCGAGATGGCCCCGAACGAAATAGCCAAGATAACCCTTGTGGCCGCCGTTGCGATGGCAAAAGCGATAAGGCGTTTCACGGGACTTGAGGCAATGATAAAATGGCCGAATGATATCCTTGTAAACAACCGTAAGGTTTGTGGCATATTGACCGAGATGAAGGCCGAG
>JAPLMF010000076.1:27384-32638 GCA_026387155.1 Candidatus Omnitrophota bacterium | reverse complement strand
GTAAATACTCCGATCGCGTTTTTGCCGAAAGGGGGATCGTCCCTCAAGGAGGAGCTCAATAGATCGTCGAAAAACGACGATCTTTCTCGGGTTGGGTTTGTTAAAAATATACTTGAATCACTTGAAGAGGAATATTCGCGCTTGAGGATAAAAGGCTTTAAGCCTATAATAGAAGAGTGGCGATCGATGAGCGTGCTGCCCGGATCTAAGATAAAGGTGCTTCTCCAGAACAGGACGATAGAAGGCGAGGCCCACGATATAGACTCCGACGGCAGCCTTATGGTAAGGCTAGACTCAGGGGTGCTTGAAAAGGTATCCTCGGGCGACGTCGTGATGCTTAGATAACGGATAAATATTAAAATTATGCGTAAAATTCTGGCTATCGATATAGGAAATACAAACATAACGGTCGGATCGTTCGACGGCCTTAAACTCGTTAAAAAAGAGAAGATACCGACTTCGGCCTACTCGTTTTATAAAAGGATCTCCCGGTATTCTGCGGATGAGGTCATAATATCCAGTGTGGTTCCGCTTGCGCTTGCAAGGATCGTATACGAGCTGAATAGGATCTCGAAGCGCAAAGTGGTCATACTGGGCAAGGATATCAAGGTACCTGTCAAGAACCTTTACCGCAATAAAGATGAAGTCGGTCAGGACAGGCTCGTCAACGCTTTCGGTGCGCGAGCAATTTACGGTTCCCCGGCCGTAATAATAGACTTCGGCACGGCAATAACATTCGACATCATATCGAAAAACGGTAGTTATCTCGGCGGGCTGATACTTCCGGGAATAGAGATGGGCTTAAGATCACTTTACGAGAAGACAGCGCTATTACCCAAGGTGGAGTTGAAACCTGCCAAGGGTATAATAGGCAAAGATACGGTGGATAGTATGCGCGGCGGCATTCTTTTCGGCTATGGCGCGATGTGCGACAGCCTTATACTGAAGTATAGGGCTTTATTAGGCCGGGGTGTCAGAGTGATAGCGACCGGAGGCAATGCTAAACTCATCAAGCGATATGCCCGCTCTATACAAATAGTTGACGAAGATCTCACACTTAAGTCTCTGGCCTTGATCCGGCCTTAAGTAAGCCTCCAAAATCCTCTTTACAGATGGTCCCCCATGTGATAAATTAGATGGCCTATGAAAAAGATCCTCAGATCGGCAGTATTTAAGGTAATAATAAGCCTATCCCTCATAATGATACTATTGTATCTAATGAGAGGGAAGTATGGTGAGATAGCCGCTGCTTTAAAGAATACAAATATAAGGATATTTGCCCTGGGTTTTACAATATTCCTGATTACAATAGGAGTGGCTTCCTACAGGTTCTTATTGATAATAAGGGCACAGGGCGTCACAAACATCAATTTTAAAGATGCAGCATCGCTTTCATTTATAGGGCTATTCTTCAATAACTTTCTGCCCACTTCTATAGGCGGCGATCTGGTAAAGGCTTACTGCCTATCCCATAAAACACGCGACAGGATAGGATCGTTCGCTTCGGTGCTGGTAGACAGGTTAATAGGTCTTCTTACGATGATATTCATGGCCTCAGTAGCGCTTCTCTTCATACAATCCTCAATAATAAGCGATGATATAAGGCAGGTGCTTTATGGCATAACGGCTTTAGCACTGATCTTGGTCCTGCTCATAATAAATAAGACTTTCGCTAAGAAGGTATCGGGGATCTTAGCATTTGCAAGGCCGATGGCCATCAAGTTTAAGGAAGCGTACTACACTATCCATCATTATAAGCATAACAAAAGGCTTATAGCCAAGTCTCTGGCGATCTCCGTTATGAGCCAGCTTCTCTCCTATCTTTCGTTCGGCACAATAGCATTCAGTATGGGTGCCAGGATATCTCCGATAGATGCATTTCTCAGGATACCACTGGTGAGCTTGATGAGCATGCTGCCGTCTCTGAACGGTTTGGGTCTGAGAGAAGGAGCTACAGTAGTCCTGTTCGGGCCGCTGATCGGTAAGGAGAGTGCTTTTGCCGTAAGTATCCTGTGGATACTGGTCTTATTGATGTCGAGTATAATAGGCGGTTTAATATATGCGCTTAGCCCGCAGTTCAGGGTGAAATTTAATGACTTGAAGAAGGAGGCGGCAAGATGAAGAAGATACTTGTGATCCACGGACCGAACCTTAAGCTCCTCGGCAGCCGCGAAGTGAAAGTATACGGAAAAGTTACCATCAACGATATAAACAGGGCCTTGAGCGCGATAGCAAAATCGAAAAAGGTTTCGCTTGAGATAGTCCAGTCCGACCATGAAGGGGGTATAGTCGAGTTGATAGGCAAAGCCAAAGCTAAATTTGACGCGATACTTATAAATCCGGCGGCATATACACACACTTCGGTAGCGATACGAGACGCGATAAGCGCTGTCGATATACCTACCGTAGAGGTCCACCTTTCAAATATATACGCACGGGAAGAATTCAGGCATACTTCGCTGATAGCGCCGGTAGTAATGGGTCAGGTATCCGGCTTCGGCAAGATGAGCTATATATTAGGTTTGGAAGCAGTTATCTCTTTGATAAAATAAGGATGAGATGCCGGTTTTAGAGCATAAAAAAAGGTTATCCGGATTAAGACAGGCGATTAAAGATGCGTCGCTTGACTCATTTTTAGTTACCAATGCGACGAACGTCTCGTACTTAAGCGGATTCCGCGGAACCGACGCGGTGATGCTGGTGACGGCGGACGCCGGATATTTTCTTACGGACTCCCGATATATTGAAGAGGCCGAAAAAGAGATAGCCGGGCATCTTGATGTGCGTCTGGTTGAAGAGTCGATATTCGCCAGCATAGACGCAATAGTAAGATCCAAAAAACTCAAAGACCTTGGTTTTGAATCGATGGACCTGCCTTATGGCGTCGCTCAAAAGTTAAAAGGCCTTTTGTCTAAGACCGGATTCGTGCCTGTGAAGAATCTGGCAGAAATCCTGCGCTCGGTTAAGGACCATGGCGAAATAGGGCGGATAAGGAAAGCAGTCAGACTGGCCGAGGAGGTCTTCGAGAGGGCGGCGGGATCTGTGCGTCCGGGCGTATCAGAAGAGCTGATAAAAAGAGAGATAGAGCTCGATCTGATAAGCAAAGGATCCACATGTGCGTTCGAACCTATAGTAGCTTCTGGCCTAAATTCATCTAAGCCGCATGCCAGGGCGACAAATAGATCTTTTAAGAATAACGATTTCATTATGATAGACATGGGGGCTAAAGTAGACGGGTACAATTCGGATCTCACCAGGACTGTAGTCCTCGGGCGGATGCAGGAAAGATTCAGGAAGATATATAAAACGGTTGGTCAGGCACAGCTTAAAGCCATCGACCGTATAACTCCCGGAGCGAAAGCTTCGGATATAGATAAGGCGGGCCGGGATCATATAAAGAAGAGCGGGTTTGCTAAATATTTCGGCCATTCACTAGGGCACGGCGTGGGCATGGATGTTCACGAGGAGCCGTCTATATCACCTTCCTCAAAGACGCGCCTTGTTGAGGGGATGATATTTACGGTGGAGCCGGCGATATATATACCCGGTTTCGGTGGTGTACGGATAGAGGATATGGTGCTGGTCACAAAACGCGGCTGTGAGATACTGACAAGATAAACCTTCGGAGCATTATCGGGGGTTAGATATACTTAGCCGTAACTAAGTATAAAAAAGTGGGGGAAATTATGTATATCAAAGAGATAAAGGATATGATAAATCTGATGAATGAGAACGGCCTTACGGAATTAGAGATAGAGAAGGAAGGCGTGAGGATAAAACTACGCAAGGGATCCAGCGGATATGAAAAGGCTATAGAATATGTACCTCAGCCGCTATCCCATGGCACCGCAAGCGCTAATTCAGTAGCTCAGGCCGCCGCAGATGTAAAGAAGTCCAATACTGCAGAGATAAAATCTCCGATGGTCGGCACTTTCTACAGGTCGCCTTCTCCCGAAGCTCCGGCATATGTAAACGTGGGCGATACGATAAATGTAGACCAGGTAATTTGCATAATCGAAGCGATGAAACTTATGAATGAAATAAAGAGTGAAGTTAATGGCAAAATAGTTGATATCCAGGTCGATAACGCGGAACCTGTTGAATTCGGACAGGTGATCTTCGTAGTCGAACTGGCTTAAAGGCGATAAGAATGTTCTCCAAAATACTCATAGCCAATCGCGGGGAAGTGGCGCTCAGGATAATAAGGGCCTGCAAGGAGATGGGAATACGAACGGTCGCCGTTTATTCCCAGCCGGATGTAAGTTCACTGCACGTAAAATTCGCCGACGAAGCGATATGCATAGGAAGTGCGGCTAGCGCCAACTCATACTTGAATATACCCAGCATAATAAGCGCCGCAGAGATAACGGACGTTGAAGCAATACATCCAGGATACGGGTTTCTGGCCGAGGACGCACATTTCGCCGAGATATGCGAATCGTGCAAGATAAAGTTCATAGGCCCTACACCGGATAATATGAAGCGCATGGGCGATAAGATGGCGGCTAAGGATACTGCCAAGAAGGCAGGGGTTCCTACAATACCCGGCTCGAAGACTGTGATAAAGACGAAAGAAGAGGCCCTTAAGATATCCAAGGAGCTAAAATATCCGATTATAGTAAAGGCGGCTGCCGGTGGCGGCGGTAAAGGTATGAGGGTATGCCATAACGATGTACGCCTTATAAGTGCGCTCTTGACCGCCCAGAGAGAGGCAGAAGCGGCATTTGGCAATCCCAACATCTATATAGAAAAATATATCGAGCAACCACGCCATATCGAGATACAGATACTCGGCGATAAATACGGGCACATCGTATATTTGGGTGAACGCGACTGCACCATACAGAGGCGGCACCAGAAACTTATCGAGGAGACCCCGTCTCCTGTTGTAGATTCCAAACTCAGGAAGCGCATGGGCGAAGCCGCGATAAGATGCGCCAAATCGATAGGGTATGTTAATGCCGGTACGATCGAGTTCCTTCTGGACGAAGACGGCTCGTTCTATTTCATGGAGATGAATACTCGCATACAGGTCGAACACCCGGTGACTGAAGCGGTGACCGGCATCGATCTCGTAAAAGAGCAGATAAAAATAGCTTTCGGCGAGAAGATAAAGTTCAAGCAGGATGAGATAAAGTTCAACGGCCACGCGATAGAATGCCGCATAATCGCGGAAGACCCGGATAAGGACTTCATGCCTTGCCCCGGTAAGATAACTACACTCAATATACCCGGAGGAGGCGGGGTTAGACTC
>JAPLMF010000076.1:12111-27329 GCA_026387155.1 Candidatus Omnitrophota bacterium | reverse complement strand
GAAATATCGCCTTATTATGATTCGATGATAGGAAAACTAATATGCCACGGCAGAGACAGAAAAGAGGCCGTCGGTATTTGCAAACGCGCTCTCGATGAATTCACCATAGAGCCTATAAAGACAACTATACCTTTTCATAAGAAGGTTATGAACAATACAGCTTTCCTGAGAGGAAAGTATACTACAGATTTTGTCGATAAGATGTTTGAGATTAAGGAATAGCCAGGAGGGTAGCTTATGCCGAAAGAGGTTGTACAAAGGGACAGATCTACGGACCTGGGTGTGGTCAGGATAAATAATGAAGCCATAATGACTATTGCCGCCGCGGCAGCAATGGAGGTCAGGGGCGTCCACTCACTCGGAGGAGGCATAGGTACAGCACTACGTGAGATTCTATTACGCAGAGAAGCTATCGGCATCGATAGTCGTCGAGTATGGATCCGACATACCGAGAATCGCCGACGAAGTACAGGACAATGTAAAACGCGCGGTAGAGAAGATGACGGGACTCGTCCTCTCCGCGGTAGATGTCATCGTGGAAGGGGTTCACGCAAAGACAGCCCCTTAAGAAAGAGAGGAAGGTATGAGATTTCTTGGAGGATTGACGCTTTTCTTCTACACGTTGGTATTCTTAATCATAGCCGCTCTCTTCATAGTCGTGGCTCTGAATATCATATCGCAGGAGCTTGTGACCAATACGGTAGTGGCCATATACGCTTCGAGTAATACCCGCCTTGCACTCGGTATAACAGGCGCGCTCCTTATATTGATAAGCGCGATGGTTATACAGATAACGATGGGCAAGATTCAGAGGGAGAAGACCATAGCTTTCGAGAATCCGGACGGTCAGGTTACGGGACTTTATCAAGCGTGCGTTGAAGCAATTACCCGAGGTGAAAGAGTTGAGGCCCAGCGTCAAGGCCGGTAAGAAAGGCATAAAGATAATAAACAGGGTGACTCTATTCTCAGACATAAACATACCCGAGACCACCGAGCGTATACAGAATATAGTGAAGAGCCGGGTCCAGGATATGCTCGGTGTGGAAGAGCCAATAAGTATAATGGTGCACGTAGTTAAGATAGTTCACAAAGAAGAGGTTCCTAAGAACGCGAAGAAGGACGAAACTTCGTCTCAGTTCAAGGGTACGATAGAGTACGGTAAATTTTAAATAGGAGCTAAAAACAATGGAAAGGATAGGGGTTTTGACGGGTGGAGGTGATTGCCCGGGTCTGAATGCGGTAATAAGAGGTGTTGTAAGAAAAGCGGCTTTGAGTAATATAAAAGTCGTCGGAATAAAGAACGGGTGGAAAGGGCTCGTAAATATCGATACCATAGATCTGGATATCGATAAAGTAGCCGACATACTACCCAAAGGCGGTACGATACTCGGCACATCGAGGACCAACCCATATAAGAATTTTGAGGATGTCGGTAAAGTAATAGCTAATTATAAAAAATTGAAGCTCGACGCTTTAGTTGCAATAGGCGGAGAGGACACCCTCGGCGTAGCCAATAAGCTCGTTAAGGAGAATAAGGGACTTAATATAGTCGGGTGCCCGAAGACTATCGATAACGACCTCTCCGGAACCGACTGCACTTTCGGGTTCGATACTGCGATCAATATCGTGACCGAGGCTATAGATAGGCTGCAGACGACTGCCGATAGCCACCACCGGGTAATGGTCGTCGAGGTCATGGGGAGACACGCCGGATGGATCGCGCTGCATTCAGGGATCGCGGGTAGCGCCGATTTTATACTTATACCGGAAGCTCCGATCAATCTGGACGAAATTTGCAACGTCATTACGAAACAGCGCCAAAGAGGGAAGCTCTATTCGATCATAGTAGCCGCAGAAGGAGCGCAAATTCAAGGTAAGGATATGGTGACCAAAGATCAGATTCTAGACGCATTCGGCCATGTCATATTAGGCGGTATAGGCGAAAGGCTTGCCAAAATGATAGGAAATGCTACCGGTTTCGAGACTCGCTCGGTAGTCCTTGGCCATCTACAGCGTGGCGGATCGCCTTCCGCATTCGACAGGGTAATTGCGACCAAGTTCGGCGTAAAAGCCATGGAACTTGTGCTTGCTAAGAAGTTCGGGTACATGGCAAGCCTCCAGGGCACCGAGGTAAAAGAAGTCCCGATCGAATTAGCGGTCGGAACGTTAAAAACAGTCGATGCCAAGTCATATGACCTGGCTAAAACATTTTTCGGATAAGCCATGAAAGAAAATATCAAGACTGAGATAGCAAGCAGCATACGTGTTAAAGAAATGATAGCGGATACTCAGATTGCCAATATCGAAGCCGCAGCGAAGGCTATAATCGCTTCACTCAAGCGCGGCGGTAAAGTACTGGTCTTCGGGAACGGCGGATCGGCCGCCGACAGCCAGCACTTTGTCGCGGAACTGGTAGGGCGTTTTAAAAAAGAGCGGGAGGCTTTTGGGGCGATAGCACTTTCTGTTAACACCTCGACGCTCACGGCCATAGCAAACGATTACGGATATGAAGCGACTTTCGCACGGCAGGTCGAGGCGCTCGGGAAAATTGGTGATATCGCTTTCGGCATATCGACTAGTGGAAATTCAAGAAATGTCATCGTTGCCATTAAGAAGGCGAGGGAGCTTGGGCTTATAACTATCGGTCTTCTCGGTTGTAACGGCGGAAACATAAAGAAAGAGTGCGATATCTCTATAATAGCGGAGTCTAACGATACTCCGCATGTCCAGGAATCGCACATAATGATCATACACATTATCTGTGGGCTTATAGATGAAATCTAAGATAAAGAGCGCATCGTCTCTCTCTCGGATTGTAGCCAAGCTCCGGGGCCGAGGACGAAAAGTAGTCTTTACGAACGGGTGCTTTGATATTCTGCATCCGGGCCACGTTGTGTATCTTGATAAAGCATCCCGTCTGGGTGATCTTCTGGTGGTGGGATTAAATAGCGACAAATCGGTCAGGGCAATAAAAGGCAATGGCAGGCCTATTAATGGTGAGCATGACAGGGCATATGTTCTATCGGCGCTTGGTTTTGTAGATTACATAACCGTATTCAGTGAAAATACGCCCGAACGACTCATAAGGAAGTTAAAACCCGATGTGCTCGTAAAAGGTGGCGATTGGAAGGTAGCTAGGATTGTGGGAGGCGACTTCGTCAGGTCGCGCGGCGGCCGGGTAGTCAGCATAAAGTTCGTAAAAGGATATTCGACCAGTTCTTTGCTAGAAAAGATGCGTAAAAAATGAAGAAGGACCTGTACCGCATAATCGACGCCAATTTAAACCGCTCGCGGGAGGGCTTGCGCGTCTGTGAAGAGATAGTACGGTTTGCTCTCTCTTCACCGGCGCTCACCAAAGAGCTTAAGTCGGTGCGTCATGAAGTATCCCTGATAGCCAAAACGCATTATAAGAAGACAGGGGCTCTATCCTGCGCCAGGGACTCTTCCAGCGATGTGGGCAGGGTTTCGCGGAAACCGAGCGAGATGCGAAGGTCCAGCTTTTGCGATATATTTACAGCGAATGCCCAGCGCGCTAAAGAATCACTGAGGGTATTGGAGGAGTTTTACAAGCTGACGGATAAGAAGATATCGATGCGATTTTCGCACTTGAGGTTCCGGGTATATGAGATCGAGAGAAAAGCCTCTGGAAGGATCGAGGCTCTGCGTAATAATTGACAGGGACATCTTGACCCTGAACCGGGCCTTAAAGACGGCTCGGATCGCTGTAAAAGCCGGGGCAGATATTATACAGCTCAGGTGTAAAGGGTTGAATACGGAGGAGGCTATTAAAACAGCGGTGGCTATCCGGCTTATAACGCGTCAACGGGCGACTTTTATAGTCAATGATAAGCCGGAGATAACCATAGCCTCTGAAGCAGACGGGCTCCACATAGGTAAAGGGGATGTGGATATAAAGCTGGCGAGGAGACTTTTGGGCCGAAAAAAGATAATCGGTATATCTGCGTCGGGGCTTAAAGAGGCTATTGCCGCTAAAAAAGCGGGTGCATCGTACTTGGGTGTTGGCCCAGTATTTAAGACCCCTATAAAATGCGGGAAGCGACCGGTCGGAGTTAAACCGCTCGTCGATATCGGAAAACTGAATATTCCGTTCTTTGCCATAGGCGGTATTGACGTAGGTAATATACAAAAATTGACTTCGAAGGGATTTAAACGCGTGGCTGTAATAAGGGCTGTTTCGGTAGCGTCCCGACCGTTTTTGGCGGTGCGCCGGTTAAAAGAGGCTTTAGCATGATGACTCAACTCGAGAATGCACGGTCGGGCAGGATAACGCCCGAGGCCAGGCGTATCGCCCGGGATGAGAATATATCTCCTGAGAATATTCGAAAGAGGATAGCCCAAGGTTCGATAGTCCTTCCGAAAAACAGAATGAGGAGGCTCTTGAAACCTTGCGGTGTAGGCAAGGGGTTGCGGACAAAGGTAAATGCGAATATCGGTACATCAAAGAATTCTTCAGATATTGCGTACGAGATAAAGAAGATGCGCGCCGCTATTGAAGCCGGCGCGGATGCCATGATGGACCTTTCGACCGGAGCGAAGGTGCCCAAGACGAGAAGGGCGATAATAAAAAAATGCCCTGTTCCTCTCGGCACCGTGCCGATATATGAGACGGTCATAAACGGCTTTAAACGGTACGGAGCCATAAAAGAAATAAGAGATGATGATTTCTTTGTCGCTTTGGAGGATCAGGCCAAGGATGGTGTAGATTTTTTCACGATACACGCGGGAGTAACACTAAAAGCGATAGAGGCTTTGCGGAAACATCCGAGGATCCTCGACATAGTTTCACGAGGCGGTGCTTTTCTTGCGGAATGGATGATCGCCAATCACAAAGAGAACCCATTCTACAACGACTTTGACAGGGTCATCGATATCGCCAAACGATATGATATAACACTGAGCCTGGGCGATGGCCTGCGTCCGGGGTCGATAGCGGATGCTACCGACAAAGCTCAGGTTACAGAGCTCAAGACGCTGGGAGAGTTGCGCAAGGCCGCGATGAATTCCGGAGTACAGGTGATGATAGAGGGTCCCGGGCATGTCCCGATAGACGAGGTCGAATCGAACGTTATCCTTGAAAAAACTATATGCGGCGGCGCGCCTTTCTATGTTCTCGGACCGCTCGTGACGGATATAGCGCCGGGATATGACCATATCACATCGGCGATCGGCGGGGCAATAGCAGCATCGGCAGGGGCGGACTTTTTGTGTTATGTTACACCTGCCGAGCACTTAAGGCTTCCGACTATCGAGGATGTAAAAGAAGGCGTAATAGCTTCGAGGATAGCCGCTCACGCAGCCGATATTGCAAAGGGAGTTAACGGCGCGAAGGAGCGCGACATCGCCATGTCGGTAGCCCGCGGCGAACGCGACTGGAAGAAACAATTCTCTCTGGCGATAGACCAGACAAAACCAAAGCTTTATCGCAAAGCATCTAAACCGGGTTCTAGAGATGTCTGCAGCATGTGCGGCGAGTACTGTTCGATAAAGACTTCACGGCGTTGTTTTAAAAAAGGTAAATAGATGAGCATACTGGTAGTCGGTTCGGTTGCGCTCGATTCGATCCGAACACCTTTCGGGAATAGGAAAGATATACTCGGCGGAAGCGCGACGTATTTTTCGATAGCTGCCTCATTCTTTGATAAAGTTGATATAGTCGCCGCGGTAGGAGAAGACTTTCCGAAAAAATATATCACACTTTTAAAAGGCAAGAATATAGGCCTTGAAGGCCTTGAGATAAAGAAAGGCGGCAAGACATTCCGCTGGAGCGGCAAGTACGAATATGATTTAAATACGGCGCATACTATCGCGACGCACCTGAACGTCTTTAAGAATTTTGATCCCAAGGTGCCGAAGTCTCTCTCGCGCCCGAAAGTTTTATTCCTTGCTAATATAGACCCAGATCTTCAGGCTAAGGTCTTGAGACAGATCAAAAGGCCTCAGATCGTGGCGTGCGATTCGATGAACTACTGGATAGAGAATAAAAGAGCCTCTTTCGAGAAGCTTCTCGATAAGATAGACATACTGCTATTAAATGAGTCGGAGGCCCGCCAATTCAGCGGCGAATTGAACCTTGTAAAGGCAGCCAGGCTCATAGTTTCGTTCGGCCCAAAGGCAGTCGTTATCAAAAAAGGCGAAGATGGAGTGATATACTTTTCGAAACGCTCCCACTTCGTTGCTCCTGCGTATCTTTTGGAAAATGTTTATGATCCTACCGGCGCGGGAGACACATTCGCCGGCGGTATGATAGGGTATTTAAGCCGTGTGGGAAAAACAGGCGATAATGACATCCGAAAAGCCATGATCTACGGGTCTATAATGGCTTCTTTTGCCGTTGAGGGCTTCAGTGTTAACAAACTGTTGGATATTTCAGTTACCGATATACGCCGTCGTTATGATAAGTATAGAAAGATAACGAGGTTTTGAGAATGCAGACACAACGCGAGCGTAGTTCAATGGTAGAATACGAGCTTCCCAAGCTCGATACGGGGGTTCGATTCCCCTCGCTCGCTCCAGCTTTGACTGTGGCATCGTGCATGGAATCGAAGCCGAATTGCGCCGACCCAATTGGAAGGAGAAGGCCTCTGGCCGAAAGCAATTCGGCCGGCCCGGAGTCCCGCTATGCGGGACGCAGGGGATTCCCCTCGCTCGCTCCAATATTGATATGTGCTGCTCTATTTTTGTCCGGCTGCGCTACGGCTCCGCATACTATGGTCAGCGGACCGGCAGTAAAATCAGCAACCGTAGGTACCTATCCTGTATATGGGCTCGCGAACGAGGGATTTTTGTGGCCTTTAAAAGGATATGTGATAACACCTTTTGGCGTCAGTGGTCCTTTTCGCTCAAAAGGAATTGATATACGAGCAAGCGAGGGGGCAGTCGTCAGGGCTGCAAAGTCCGGTCGAGTTGTATATTGCGATCCGCACATGAAGGGATTAGGGAATACCGTCATAATAGACCATGGCAGCGGATTACAGACGGTCTATGCATATAATTCGGCAATATTGGTTAATGTTGGGGATTCTGTTGGGCGCGGTTCGGTCATAGCCAAAGCCGGTGCTACCGGCAGGGCGAAGGAATCGAGCCTTCACTTTGAGGTGCGTAAGAACGGCGAACCGCAGAATCCGGCGTATTATTTATCATAATGGTTATGTAGTATAAACGAAGGCAAATTATGTTCAGCGAGCCGGTCGTAGGCGACAGATTTTTCGGTAGGGAAGAGGTTCTTGACCTTTTTAATAAACGCGTGGCCGCGTTAAAGGACGGTTATAGACAGAATATAGCTCTGACCGGCCAAAGCCTTTCCGGAAAATCATCGATAATCTTGCACTTCCTTTCAACTATAAAGGGCGAGGGTTTTGTGCCCATATATGTAGAAGTAGTTAAGGAATCTTTCGGAGCGTTTGCCGATAAGTTCGTCGCTACTATGCTCTACAACGCAATATCCGCGGACGGAGAAAAGGCGCCGGTCGAACTGGAAGAGCTTCTCGATATATCCAAGAACAAATTCCCAAAGACCTACTCTGCGGTCAAAGGGGTCTATTCCCTCATAGAAAATGACGAGATTGACGGCGCATATACGGGCCTACTGACGTTGACCTCGGTTCTGAAAGAAGAGTCCGGCCTTCCTTCAATCGTCATACTTGACGAATTCGACAATCTCGAACATATAGGCGTAAGAAACCCGTTCCTTAATTTTGGCAAAGTTATAATGGTCCAGAAGGATACGATGTATGTCGTCTCTAGTTCGCGCAGTGAAGCAATAAAGAAGATAATATCCGAAAAATTGTCTCTTCTTTTCGGAAACTTCGAGGTTATAAGGATCTCAAACTTCGACGAACGCAAGGCTGCGGAGTATATCGATGTCAAGCTGCCAGGATACGATATCGAGCCGGGCGTACGAAGGTTCGTCATAGATCTTACGGATGGTAACCCTTTCTATCTGGATAAGATAACTTCAGAAGCCGGCAATATTGCCCGTGAAAATATGACTTCCTATATAGGTGAAGATGTTGCAGCTCAGGCTATTCTCAGACTGGTCTACGATTCAGGAGGAGCGATACACCAATATCTCACCAGTTTCATTCTGGATCTATTGGACTCAAGGCTTAGGGATACTTATATGTCCGCACTTATAGCCATATCAAATGGTAAGAATAAACAGGCAGACGTGGCCAGGGCGATAAAGAAGAAGCGGGTCGATACCTCGAAGATCCTCGTTCGCCTTACGGAACAGGGCATAATATCCGGAAGCGGCGTATTCTACCGGATAGACGACCGCCTGTTTGCATTTTGGCTGAAAAACGTATATGACAGACGCAGAAAGATACTTATAGATGGTGCTTTCGACAGGGCCGAGCTCTTTGCAAACGATATAAGATCCGAGATAACATCCTTTGCGGCAGAATCTTCAAAATCCCCCACTGAACGCGTATCTGAACTTTTCAACACCTTCTCGAACGAGCTCGTTGGGATAGATTCCAAGCAGCTTCGCATGCCTCACTTTACCCGGGTTGATATAAAACATTTTGCGGATTCATCGGACTTCGTTTCGGCTTCTTTCAGGGGGAGCCACTGGATAGCCAAGGTATATGAAAAGCCCGTCTCCGAGAACGACATAATAGCGTATGTAAAGAACGTCAAGTCGCTGGACGTAAAGGTCTCTTTAAGGATCATTATAGCGCTCGAAGGTATAGATGATAACTCCAGGCTTCTGGCAAAGGAACTTAGGATAGCCGTATGGGATGCCGCAGCGATAAATCTTCTTTTAGGTCTATATGATAAAAAGAGACTGATATCTATATGAGGATAGTAGTGCTCTCCGACACACATATGCCTCGTACGGCGCAGGATCTGCCGGCTGGTGTTTACGAAGAGATAGAAAAGTCCGATATGATAGTGCATGCCGGAGATTTTGTCGAGATCGAGATTTTAAACAAGCTCCGGAAGCTTAGGCCGACCAAGGCGGTCTTCGGCAACATGGATTCGCAGGCTATTCGCGACGAGCTGAAACAAAAAGAGATCGTCGAAATCGGGAGGTTTAAAATCGGATTGGTCCACGGATACGGCGCCCCAGCAGGCCTCGTCGATACCGTAGCTTCCGAGTTCGCCGGAGTAGACGCAATAATCTTCGGTCATACGCACTCACCCGTTAATATGTCCAAGGACGGGGTGCTCTTCTTTAATCCGGGCAGCCCCACCGATACCGTCTTCGCGAAGACGAACTCTTTCGGGATACTCGAGATAACGGACGACATGATCAGAGCAAAATTAGTAAAATTATGATATCGAACATCCCTGTATTGAAGGTAGAGGCCCAAACCCTCCCGGAAGCATGGGAACGCGCAGTTATAGACACGTGGGAAAAGGGGCTTCCTATAAAAACGGAATACGATAAACCAGGTGATCCTATGTCCAGGGACGCAACTATGATTTTGGTCGTCGATGAACCTTTCGCCGAACCCAGAATACACAGGGCATTTCCCGGAGGACTGGAAGATCTCGAGGTGTATAGACAGGAGGTCGTATTTGGCATACACGACCACTGGATAAAACCTGAGGAAGGGAAATGGACCTACACTTACCACCAGAGGCTTTCGCACTATGATATGGAAGGTTCCGTCGTTGACCAGCTTGAATATATTGTAAAGAAGCTTGCCGAGACTCCGCATTCCAGGCGCGCGCAGGGTATAACATGGAATGCCCTGCGCGATCCGGTTACCGATGACCCTCCATGCCTTCAGAGGATATGGTGCAGGCTCGTAAAACTGGACAACAGTAAATACTCCCTTAACATGAATACCCATTGGCGCTCAAGGGACGCATACAAGGCTAGTTTCATGAATATATTTGCCCTTACCGATCTGCAGCGTACTATGGCCGGCGAGATATCCAAGCAGGCCGGATTCGAAGTCACGGTCGGAAGGTACGTGGATATAAGCGACAGTTTTCATATATACGGCAGCTACCACGAAGAGTTTAAGAACTTCCTCAAAATGGTAAAGGAGAGGTCTTTCGGAGAACGCACCTGGCAGTCAAAATTTGCCGAACCATTCTTCGAGGATGCCAGGGCCAGGCTAAAAGAGGAGAAACGTTAATATCATGGATAAACTATGGGCGCCGTGGCGTAGTAAGTACATATATTCCAGAAAAAGAAAAGGTTGTATCTTTTGTGAAAAACCGACCGGCAAGAAAACTGACCGGTATGTAATAGGTAGGGCAAAACATTCTTTTTCGATGCTAAATCTTTATCCTTATAATAACGGTCATGTGATGGTCGCTCCTTGCAGGCATGTCAGGTCGCTCGAGCTATTATCGGATGCGGAAATCACAGATCTTATGCGATTGGTAAATAAAATGAAGCTGAAGATCGATAAGCTATTAAAGCCCGACGGCTACAACATAGGAATAAATATCGGCAAAACCGGCGGGGCCGGTTACGCCGGGCACCTCCATATACACATAGTTCCCAGATGGGTCGGGGACACGAACTTCATGCCTGTACTATCCGGAACTAAGGTAATATCGGAATCTCTCGACGCCATGTCCGGACTATTAAAAAAGAGGTAAATGATGTTGAAGCGCCGCGATCTGGAGAAGAAGGAAAATTCTCTGGCCACCTACGCCCAAAAGAGTAGATTTACAAGAGGCAGGTGCCATATGGAAGAAGAACACGAATATCGTTCGTGTTACCAGCGTGACAGGGACAGAATAATATATTCTACGGCGTTTCGGCGTCTTGAATATAAGACCCAGGTATTTGTCAACCATGAAGGTGACTATTATCGCACGCGCCTTACTCACACCCTGGAAGTCTCCCAGATAGCCAAGTCTATAGCAAGGGCCCTAGGATTGAACGAGGATCTCGTCGAAGCTATAAGCCTTGCGCACGATCTCGGACATACCCCTTTCGGCCATTCCGGCGAGGACGCGCTCCACGAAATAATGCAGGACCATGGAGGGTTCGAACATAATTCGCAAGGCTTGCGCATAGTCGATTATCTTGAGGAGAGGTACCCCGGCTTTCCGGGACTCAACCTCACGTATGAGGTCAGGGAGGGCATAATAAAACACTCCACTCCTTTTGACAGGCCGAGGCCCGTGATACCTTTTGATATGAAGGGCTCACCGCTTTTAGAGATACAAACTGTCGATATCGCCGATGAAATAGCATACGATAACCACGATCTTGACGACGGCATAACTAGCGGCCTCATAAAAGAGGACGACCTTCGCTCGATAGGCCTGTGGAGAGAGAAAGATAAGAATATAAAGAGGAGTTATCGCGATATAAAAGGCGAAGTGAAAAAGTACCAGATCATAAGCTCTATAATAAACAGCCAGGTTACGGACCTGATAAACCGCACAGAATCCAATATAAAACGTTTCAAGATAAAGAGACCTCAGGACGTATTTAAGATCCCGGAGAGACTAGTTGTCATGTCGAAAGAGATGCAGGCAAGCCGTATGCCTATGAGGGAGTTCCTTACGGAGAAGCTTTATAAGCACTACAGGGTCGTCAGGATGTCATCTAAGGCGCACAGATTTATAACCAGCCTCTTCCAGGTATATCTAGATAAGACCGAGCAGCTTCCTCCCACGACACAGGCGCGGATTAAAAAAGAGGATAAGTACCGCGTTATATGCGACTACATCGCCGGCATGACGGACCGTTATGCGCTCGACGAGTACAAGAAACTTTTCGAGCCTTACGAGAGGGTATGAGAATCTTATTTGCCGCGCTAATAGCGGCCCTGCTAATATCAGGGTGCGCCGAGGTGCCGCTTAAGGACGGAGAGCTGGTCGTCAGCAAGGATACGACCGCAGGTCTCGATGACATAGGCGTAGCACATCTATCCAATAAGTTCTAAGATTCATTTGACATGATGCATAAAGCGGCTCTATAATAAACTACGATGCAGGAAGATAACGCCAATACATATCAGGACGAACTCTTCGACAAGCTCAAGAAGAGCATGAGTCTGAAGCGCGAGGAGGAGTGCATAGGATGCCTCATAAAACCTGCGCTATGGTGGATAGTAGAGCACCCATCCCCGAAGATCGGCGAAATAGAAAAGCTCATAGGTGGCAGCTGTCCTTATATGAAGAAAGGACGCCGGGGGAAGCTTAAACCCTGGGCCGGATCGATACTCGGGGTTATCAAAAACGCTGCCGAGACCAAAAAACTTACTAGGTTCGAGTGCATAGAGGGACTCCACGGATTTGTCTATCCTGTCGCGCAGGGTGACAGGCTCTACGGGTATATCGGCACCTGCTACACAAAAACCGATGTTTCCCCGGAGATACTTGACATATTTTCCGCATTCACCGATGTAATAGTGCGGGAGATACAGAAGGAGCTCGAGCTCTCCAAACTCTACGAAACTCTCCGACCCAGAGCGATAGCCCTTTCAACGGTGCATACGGTTCACAGGCTGATCAGCTCCACACTTGACCTTACGGAACTTTTACCGCGCATAGCCAGGCTTTCGCTGCAGATAATGAGGGCCAACCGTTGTTCGATAAAGCTCGTCGATGCCAAGAAGAAGACACTTCTTCCTAAAGCCACGGTAGATCTCCGGGAGAAGAAGACCAGACTTAAAAAAGTAAAAGTGGGCAAGTGGGCTCCGGGAAAGGCCGTAAAATACGGGCGGCCCATAAAAGGTGACAATTATCTTGCCACACCGCTGATAGACGAAGATGTGATAGGCGTCATTACTGTATATGATAAGATCGATAATAAGCCTTTCTCCGCATCAGACCAGGAGATAATGTCGACGCTGGCGGAGCAGGCCGTAATCGCAATAAAGAATGCGCAGCTTTACAAGGAGCAGGAGCAGCTTACCATGGGCAGCATCAAGTCGCTGGCCAAAGTGTTGGATACCCGAGCTCCAGGGACTTACGTGCCGCGCGCATCATTCGTAAAGATATCGCTTGCGATGGGTCAGGATATGCGCATGGACGCCGATGAGGTTAAGAGCCTGGAATATGCAGCGATACTTCATGATGCCGGAGAGATAGTTGTGCCGGACGATGTGCTCACTAAACCGGCTAAGCTGACAGGAAGAGAGTACGCCATAGTGAAGGAACACCCTGCTGCCGGTGTCGAGATAATAAAACATATGAAAGCGCTCAAGTCGGTACTGCCAACAATACTATATCATCACGAACATTTCGACGGTTCCGGTTACCCGAAAGGTCTAAAGAAGGACCAGATACCTCTTGGTGCTCGGATAATGGCGATCGTTAGCGCTTTTGAAGCTATGATAACTAACAGACCTTACAGAGTTGTTAAGACGATAGATGAGGCTATGGATGAGATAAGCCGGAATTCAGGCACACAATTCGACCCGCGGGTCGTTGAAACTTTTTTAAAAATCATCGGAAAGAAGGATATTCGCTCAATGCTGGAGAGGGAGCTCTATGGATAACAAGAAGATCTTCAGCTCCGAGCTGCATCTTAAGATAATAAAGTTCTTTCACGAGAATCAGGCCTCTATAGACACCCCGCGCGGGGTTGCCACCTGGATAGGAGAGGACCGTGCAAAGGTAAAATCGGCCCTCGAAGACCTCGTAAAGAATAAGATACTGATAGCTGACAGAGCGACCTCCACAACGGGTTACGGTTATACGCGCGATACCGCTCTCATATCCAAGATAGAGAAGATATTATCATCCCTAGGATGAACGACTACCAGCGATCCTACCGCCAGCTTAATGAACTCCAGAAGAAAGCTGTGGATACTACCGAAGGCCCTTTGCTTATATTGGCCGGGCCGGGTACAGGCAAGACCGAGCTCCTTTCGGTACGTTCAGGAGCTATAGTAGAGAATAAGCACGCCGAGTCGGAAAATATACTTATACTTACCTACACCAACTCCGCAGCAAAGACCATGAAAGAGCGCTTGGCAAAAGTAATGGGAGCCCCGGGCTACGATGTGGAGGTCTCGACATTCCACGGTTTCGCCAATTCCGTCATACAGGAATCCGAAGAAGCGGCTAACTATGTCGGCGACAGGATACAACTCAGCGACGTTGAACGCATGCGTGTCATGGAATATATACTCAACAATACTGGCGGTTTGGAAGATATACGCCCATTCGGAGCGCCTTACACGTACTTAAAAGAGATATTGAATACAATAAGCAGCCTTAAGAGGGACGGGGTAAGGTCGGTCGACCTAAAAGAGTATCTGTCATCCAAAAAAAACCTGTATCACGAAATGGAAGAGAAGTACCGGAACAGGCTCAAAGCGTTCTCTGTAATATACGACAAGTACGAGGAGCTGAAGGAAGGTGGTGACCATAACATATTCGATGAACGCGGCAGGTACGATTTTGACGACATGATAATATACGCAACTCAAGCCCTGAAGAAAGAGGACCCTCTTAGAAGGGAATATCAAAAGCAGTATAGATATGCAATGGTGGATGAATATCAGGATACTAATGGGTCGCAGCTGGAGCTTTTGTTCGCACTCTTCGACCAAAGATCACCGAACCTATGTTTTGTTGGAGACGACGATCAGTCGATATACCGTTTTCAGGGAGCAAGCGTCGATAACTTTACTCTTTTGGGAACGCGCTTCCCCGGGATAAACACGATCAATCTGAAAGAGAACTACAGGTCCTCAAAAGACCTGATAGATATTTCGCGCGCGGTGATAAACATGATACCGGTCTCCGAGCGCACCTCCGATAAACCCCTTGAGGCCACAAGAAACTATCCCGACACACAGATACTTTTTCGGGAGTTCACTACCGAACGAGAAGAACTTCTCTTCCTTGTGGATAAAGTTAGAGAGTTAAAAGAGAGGGTCGAGCATGATAAGGACGCCGGCGAAGAAGACCGTAAACATCCATATAATTGTATAGCGGTCCTTGTGCGCAAGAGAAAGGATATCCTTAAGATCATAGACGCTTTTCTTCAAGCAGGTATCCCTTACGCGACAGACGGTAAAGAGGATATATCCGGCGAGAAGCGCGTCAGGCAGCTTTTGGATGTGCTGAATCTGGTCAATATAGATCCTTCCGACGTGAGCTCTAAAGACCTGGCGCTGTATAAGGTAATATCGTCGGATTATTTCCGGCTCGACCACTGCGATATCCTGAAATTCCTGAATTATATCAACCTTATGAAGAAGACGGACCCTTTAGTGACGTTCCTCGGCGAATTTCTCTCTTATGCCGCTGGCTCAAAA
>JAPLMF010000076.1:4968-12102 GCA_026387155.1 Candidatus Omnitrophota bacterium | reverse complement strand
TGATAATACGATGCATAAAACGGCCAGTATTATAAAGACGCTCCTGGAAGATGCCGATACGAAGTCCGTCCACACCATCCTGACCGGGTTTTTGAAGAACTCCGGGCTATACGGGTACGTGCTCAAACAGTACTCCGATAAAGGCATATTGAGAATAAGACAGCTGCGCGCTTTGGGATCGTTCGTAAATATGATCAAGTCAAGTGACCTGTCGAACCCGTCGATTAGGCTGAGGGATTTTATGCTGGAGATGAAGACGCGCGAAGAGCATGGCCTTCCGGTGCAGGGAGATCTGGTAACGATGACACAGGAAGGGGTCAGGATATATACGGCGCATGGTTCCAAGGGGCTGGAGTTTAGTTCCGTTATAATACCATTCTGCCTGCATAATCGAAATTGGCCGGCCAGAATGTTGCCCGAACGTATAAAGCTCCCCCCGGATCTCATAAGGACCAAGCGGACTTCGAGTGAGAAAGAGAGGATAAAAGAGCTATCCCTGCAGGATGAGACGCGCCTATTCTACGTAGCCATGACCCGCGCGAAATCCGACCTCATATTTACGGCGAGCCCAACAGAGAATAATATATCGAGTCTCTATCTTTCGAGACTAGATATAGAGAGGCAGTCGCCTCAGGCGGGCAGCCAGGAGATCGAAGAGGGCGCGATTGAAAGATCCCTCGAGGCTGTTGTAGATCTAAAGGGCTCTTTTCTGGGCACCGAGGAAGTGCTCAGAGATATGATAGGCAATATGAGTCTAAATCCGACCCGTCTGAATACTTATCTGTACTGCAGACGTAAGTTCCTGTACAACGACGTAATAAGGCTTCCCGGAGCTAAGAAGAAGAGCCTGGTATTTGGAAATTGCGTCCATAAAGCTCTCGAAGATACTTACCGGGAGTACATGGTTAAGAAGAAGTTCCCCTCACTCAGTTTCTTCCGGGATGCTTTCCAATGTGAATTAAAATTCCAGGGGATCGATCGTTCTACCGAACGTGAATTACTGGAGAAGATGGGCAAGATGAGCGCGTGGTTCGAAAAAGCTTCTAAGGCCTCCGTGATGCCGATAGGTCTGGAAAAAAAGTTATTGATAACAATAGGGGATAACATCATATTCACTGGTAAGTACGACAAGGTCGAGTGGTATGATGAAAAAAAGTCGCTTGTGAAGATAATAGATTACAAGACCGGCAAACCGGACAAACACCTTAAAGCCATCGGATCCACAAGTGACATTGCGGACCCGGAATGCGATGGCTACTTACGGCAGCTGGTCTGTTACAGGTTATTGTTCGAACGGGATAAAAGCCAATCCAAGGGCAGGCGCGTCGCTTCGGGCGAGCTCGTATTCATAGAACCGGTATCGGAAGATATGAAGAGATTGGGGTACAAAAAAGGAGACTATGCCGTAAAATCAGTAGAGATCACCGACGCCATGGTAAGCGAACTGGAAGACCTGATTAAGAGATCCTGGAAAGATATAAGACGGCTTAAGTTCGAAAAATTACCAAGTCGGAACGATGATAAGTGCGGCCATTGCGATTTTGATGCGTTATGCTGGGGAGGAGAGGATGAGTAAAAAAGCCATAGTATTTTCAGCCGTCATTCTTCTTATCGTGTCAATATCTTTAGCATATCTTGCGATCCCGCGGGTATCGATAGCGCTATTGGCGAAGGCTTACGATCTGAATATATTTTACCGCAGCGTGTCCTTTACCCCGCACATCAACGCGAGGGGGGACGGAGGTTTTAAGGTCGATATCGATTTAAGAGATGTCCGGATATCTAAAAAGGGCACGATCGCCGGGGCCTATGAGAACCTCGGGGCCCTCGTCTCTGCGCCCTTCGACGGCTCATTAAAGTATCGCGAGATAAAAGGCGTTATAAGGCCGCGGTTAGGACATATATTTATAGATGCTCTGGTTGCGGACGGAGGCGATATAAAAGTCTCCCTTAAAGGCACTTTTTTTTATACTGAAGATAGAGCAGATCTCGACGTAGTGATGCAGTTTTCGAAAACCCTCCTTAAGAAGATCCCGCAAGAACTTTCCGAGACTGTTCTTAGAGAATCTCCGGCGGCAATAGAGATAACCGGCAGGCTGTTCAAACTCAGTATAAAAGAGCTATCAGAAAACTAGATTTATCTGCCCTGTCTGGATTTGCATTTCCTATAACATTGTGATATAATGAGCCTCCATTATGGAAGAAGATAGACCGCAAAAAGAATTATTTGAGTTCAAAACTCCCAGGAGGCGATATTCCGGTTTCGCCGGAATATTCCGGAAGGCCGGTATAGACGGTTCTGTATTTGCGATCACACTGAAGATAGACAAGCTGGTCTTTATCTCTATTGCGATCATTATGATGATGGTGATAGTCTATGCTCTGGGCGTCGAAAGGGGCAGATCTGTTAAACCAAAACTTTCCTTAGAGCCGATGCCGCATGCGGCTTCCTCAAAAGCGCTTTTGGAAATAAAACCCCAACCCGTAAGTGCAGCGACCGTAACCGCGGTCAAAGATGTCGTTTTAAAACCTTATACGATAGCGGTTGCTTCGCTAACAAGGAAAGAGACGGCGCTCGAGGAAGCCTCCAGGATGAAAGTAAACGGACTTGAAGCCTTTGTCATGAACAGTCAACCTTATTATGTAGTCTGCGTCGGTGCATTTGCCGACAAGACCAGCAGTGTATCTCAGAAGGAGCTTGCAAGGGTAAAGCGCTTTTGCAAGGACGCCTATTTCAAACAAAGATAACCCTACGGGCATTCCCGGCTAGTCGGGGCATTCTTGTGGGTAGATATACTTAGCCGCGACTAAGTATAAAAGGGGGTAAATAAAATGTCTCAGCATCCAAGCCTGCGTTCATCGGATAATGATAAGAAACAAAGGTCGGTTCTGAAGAGATACGAAAGGATCAGCCTTCTTAAGGATAGGGAGAAGTGGAAAGAGGAGGATTCGGTATTCGGGCTTCCGAAAGTAAAGATAGTAAAATTTAAAGTCAAAAAAGAGAAGGCCGTGGCAGAGGCTGTCGAGGCCGACGGCACAGCTCTGCCTGCAGCCGGAGCACCAGCCAAGGCGGCGCCCGCGATAAAAGAAGGCGTCGCAAAGCCCGCAGCCGATGCAAAGAAAGAAGCGAAGAAGTAGCGATAACTCTCGCGACTACTACGATGCGGAAGATACGTGTCAGGCTTAAAGATCGTTCTTATGACATAATAATAGGCCGAGGTTTGCTTAAGAGCCTCGGCCTTTTCGTCAAAAAACTCGAGCTTGGCACGGACGCCATCGTCGTTACTAACGCTCGGATCTTGCGGCTTTATGGTAACGACGTAAAGAGGTCTTTTCGAAAGTCGGGAATAACGGTTCGCTTTGAGATGGTGCCGGACTCCGAAAAAGCTAAATCTGTCGGCGTAATGGCCGGGCTCCTGAACCGGATCTCCCGATATGACAAGAATAAAAAGGTATTCCTGATTGCATTAGGCGGTGGCGTTATAGGGGATCTTACCGGGTTCGTAGCCTCTGCTTACAAGCGGGGGATACCATACGTACAGGTTCCGACAACGCTATTGGCCCAGGTCGATTCTGCTATCGGAGGAAAAACCGCCATCGACCTGTCTTGCGCGAAGAACCTCGCCGGAGCGATCTATCAGCCCAAGTTGGTATTATCGGACATAACTCTCCTTAAGTCGCTTCCTGAAAGAGAGCTAAGAAATGGGCTGGCTGAGGTGATAAAATACGGTATGATAAGGGACGGGGCTCTGTTCTCGTTTATAGAAAAGAATAAAGAGAAAATATTCAGGCAGGATCCTGCCGCAATGGAATATATAGTATTCCGCTCAAGCACAATAAAAAGATCTGTAGTTGAGAAGGACGAGTTCGATAAGGAAGACGTTCGGGCCATCCTGAACTATGGCCACACGCTGGGCCATGCCATAGAAGCTGCTTCGGCATATTCCGGGCGTTATACTCACGGCGATGCGGTGGCTATAGGAATGCTTGCCGCGGCCGATATAGCCCTGAGATCCGGGATCGTCCGAAATATCCCGGACATTATAAGGCTACGTCGCCTTGTCTCTTCATGCGGGTTACCATTAAAGGCCTCGAAGGTAAGGGCGGCCGCTATATGGACTGCTCAACTTCACGATAAAAAACATACGGGCCGAAAAAATAAGTTCATACTGCCTATGGCCATAGGGAAGGTAGGCATTTTTGAATGTGTCCCCGATAAGATACTGAAGCTGTCGATCGCCGAGATGATAGATAAGCGGTCATAAAATAGGAGAGTTCTACCGATGGGATATAGCTTAAGGCAATTCAGGTCGCAGGACTCACAGGGGGTGAAGGACCTAATACTTACCATACTTACGCGGGAGTACCCGTTCGACCGTTCGGCCTACTCGGATTCTGATCTGGATAAGATAGCCGAGACGTACAGCGGGCACAAGGACTCTTTCTTTGTGGTGGAAGAAAACGGAAATATAGTAGGCACGGTCGGTATAAAAGAGGATTCGGCTGAAGATGCGTTACTGCGCAGGCTTTTCGTAGACCCAAAACATCGAAAGCTTGGGTACGGTTCCGAGCTTCTCGAGATGGCGATAAAATTTGCCAGGGAGAGGGGCTATGAAAGAATATTCTTCAGGTGCACAGACAGAATGGCCGCTGCCATGAAATTATGTCGATCAAAAGGCTTTAAAGAGAAAGACTCTCTTGAGGTAAGCGGTTTTATGATACACAGGCTGGAGCTCGGGCTTTGAAAACCTTCGCGACCGACATAAGGGTCCGATACCAGGAAACCGACAATATGGGCGTGGTCTACTACGCCAACTATCTTGTCTGGTTCGAGGTGGCCAGGACCGAGTTCTTAAGGTCGTTTGGACTGGTATATAAGGATCTCGAAAAGAAGGGCTACTATCTGATGGTCGCGGCCATATCCTGCAAGTATAAATCTCCCGCCAGATACGACGATATCGTTAAAACGGAAGCATGGATCGAAGAGATGAAGAATTCAAGCCTTAAGTTCGGTTATAAACTTTCCGTGAACGGAAAACTGGTAGCTGTCGGGGACTCGATCCATGTATTCACAAATTCGAGCGGCAAGCCCGTAAGAATACCGGAAGAGATAAGGTCGCTTCCTATTTATTGATATTTAAAGCAACTTCGGAATTTTTGTAATTCAGGATAACGCTATCCTTCTTTATCTTCTCGACTTTAGCCCCGCTTACCATTTCACCCTCTCCGACTATGATATCGTTAATTATGGCTCTGGGACCGTCGACCAGATACATTATTCCGTTCAGCACGAACCCTCCGATATTTTCTCTCCTTCGGGCTGGTGACGATGATTCTTCGCGTCGTTCTATTTTAGGCAGTATAAACTCGGTCTTCTTTGGCTCCGGAACAGGAACGCTCGAAGGCGAAGAGTAGGATATCCTTATTACTATCCCGGCAAGGATTATCAGAAGTACCGCGGTGATAACGTAGTAGACGTATTTAGGCCCGATGGCTTCTCTATCGGGAGACGGCTTCTTAATATCCGGGGTAAAGACCGGCTTGTCTTGGCGTTTTTCCTCGTAAGATTCTTCCGGTTTTTCTATCTTCTTCAGGGCTTCCTGTATTATGCTCATCTTACCGTAGCGCCTTCCAGCTCGTTTATGCTCTTTTCGATTATCGGCAGCGTCACATCTCTGGTCTCCATGACATAAGCGGCAAGAAGCGATTTATCACATACCATATTGATTATGCGCGGGATCCCTCCCGAAAAAGAGTATATCTTTTCTATAGAATCTTCCGGGAACCTTATGTCGCCTTTCGATCCTGCAACCGTAAGACGGTGATATATATATTTCTCCACTTCGCCTTTTTCAAGGGGCGATATATGGAAACGCACTGCGATCCTCTGGCGCAGCTGCTTCAAGGCCGGCGAATCAAGCTTATTCTTAAGTTCCGGCTGACCAACAAGTATTATTTGGAAGAGTTTCTCCTTATCGGTCTCCAGGTTCGAAAGCATTCGTATCTCCTCGAGGACTCTGGTCTTTATGTTCTGCGCCTCGTCGATTATGAGGACCACGTTATTACCATGGGACATCTCTTCGATCAGGAAGTTATTCAATTGCTTGAAGAGCGAAACCTTGTTCTTTCTAATGACAGTTATCCCGAAATCTTCAAGTATCGATTGCAATAGCTGAAGCTCCGGAAGATTTGAGTTAAATATGAAGGCTGTCTTTGTATTCTTGTCGAGCCGGCTCAAAAGCGCGCGGCATAACGTCGTCTTGCCGGCGCCGATCTCTCCGGTTATCTCGAGAAAACCTTTCTTCTCCTTTATCCCATATAGAAGATGAGAGAGGGCCTCCTTATGTATATGGCTTAAGAAAAGAAAGTTCGGATCGCTTGTAACATTGAATGGTTTTTCTTTTAGTCCGAAGAATTCGCGGTACATACCCCAATTATACACCCTCGCCGCAATCGCATGCAATCGAAAACTTCGCCCTGGTGATATCCCAAAAGTAAATCGCCACCCGCGAGCGGAACTTCTTTTGGCTTGCATTTTACAATAGCGTTGTGTATACTATACGCGCCTGAAAAACAATGACAGGAGATGACTATATGTGGGACGGAATCAATAGAAGAAAATTTCCAAGAGCGAATTATAAGTGCCTGATATCGATAAAGAAGAGATTGACGTCTAAGGTCATATCAACCCAGACTGAGAATATCGGCGCGGGAGGCATCTGCGTCTTGATAAAGGACGATCTGGGCCTTTTTCAAGGAGTGGACCTCGAGCTCTTCATAAACGAAGGCGATAATCCTCCCATAAAGTG
The DNA here is from genome assembly GCA_026387155.1 of Candidatus Omnitrophota bacterium. Taxonomy (GTDB): domain Bacteria; phylum Omnitrophota; class Gorgyraeia; order 2-01-FULL-45-10; family 2-01-FULL-45-10; genus JAPLMF01. Next base: position 5,293 of record JAPLMF010000076.1, on the reverse strand, counting down.
CGGCGGGACCGTAGTATGGGTGGTCAAGAAGTCCCAGGCCAAAAAAGGCGAGCACGTCTTCGATACAGGAATAGAATTTATAGATATAAGGCCGGAAGACAGGGAACGCATAACCGAGATAGTGGAGGAGATACTGAAAAATCAACGCCGCAAGTAGCCCCTCGGTCTTGACAAAGATAGTTTTGTGTGTTATACTTTTAACAAATTAAAGGCGAAGGAGGTGAATCAAGACAATGAAGAATCTGATAAAGGGCATTATTATATGTGTAGCTATATTGATGATCGTTAATATAGCCACTGCAAGCTATGCTCAGGATATGGGCAA
>JAPLMF010000076.1:1473-4945 GCA_026387155.1 Candidatus Omnitrophota bacterium | reverse complement strand
AGAACATATACGATACCAGCGTGGAGGATAACGTTCTATCTGGCATCACGATCGGGTTAGCGAAGGGCGTTGGCATGACGATAGTCAGAACCGGCGCTGGAGTGTACGAAACAGTTACATTCCCGTTCCCGATACCGGAAGGTTATACCCCGGTTATCGAGCCAGAGTACGTAATGCAGGCTAAGAAGTAAGGCTTGTTCCAAGATAAACTTGGGATAGTTAAAATAAGGGGATAAAATAAAATTTATCCCCTTATTTTTTGATTGCAATTCAAGCTTTTCTACACTATAATCATAAAAATAAGAGGTGAGAGTGACCGAGAGAAGAAAATTTTTACGCTTTGAGACCGCCATAAGCGCTCTTTGCGATATAGCCAAAGGGAAGTATAAGACTTCTTCAAAGGTCAAGAATATATCTAAAGAAGGACAATATCCCCATATTTGCTTCATGTGAAGTGGCGTGGCAGAAGGCACGCTTAAAAGATGACCGGTATTATGAGACCGGAGTTCGTTTTAAGCGCATAGATGGTTCGGATAAAGGAAGGCTTTTGGAATACATATACCTGCAGTGGCTTAAATTGATAGATAAACCCCTGAGTAGCTCTCGTGAGCAGGGCAGGGAATAGGACTGGAAAATTTTATGACTGAAGAGAAGAAGGAAGAGATAAAGGAAGTAAAGGCCGCAGAGGCTGCACAGAAGGCTCCTGAAGGGCAGACGGTGGCTTCGCCGCTTCCGGCTGCTGCACAGCCGGCCGAGCCGAAAATAGAGGTCAAGGCTGAAGTTGCGAAGGAGAAGCCTTCAAACTGCGGCGGCTGCAAAAAATCAATAAAGAAGAAGCGCTGGTATTACAGGGATGGCAAATATTACTGCTCCAAAAGGTGCTTCAAGTCAACTCTTAAAAAAGAAGAGAAGGCTGAAGAACCTAAAGCTTAAGCGAAAGTAAAGAGCACAATATACCGCGATGGCCAAGCGAGAGTTTCCTCCAAGTGAAGCGCTCTATCCTGTTCCTGTCATATTGGTAAGCTGTACTGATAAAGCCGCCAAAAAGACAAACATAATCACGCTTGCCTGGTGCGGTGTAGTCTGCTCAAAGCCTCCGATGCTCGGGCTTTCAATACGCCCTTCCAGACTTTCCCACAGATTGATCCGAGAAACCAGAGATTTTGTGGTGAATATCCCTTCTGTTAAGCTATTGAAAGAGACCGACCTCTGCGGTGTAATATCCGGGAAAGATATTGATAAGTTCGAGGCATGCTCATTCACCGAAAGGGCATCGTCAAAAATCTCGTCATCCATGATAGTCGAATGCCCGGTAAATATAGAATGCGTCCTGAAAGATATAATAAAACTTGGAACCCACGATCTTTTTCTGGGTGAAGTCGTAGCGGTCCACGCAGACGATGGGATCCTAAAGCCGGACGGATCTATAGATTACGAAAAGGCCCTGCCGTTCGTATATACACAGGGCGAATACCGCGAACTCGGCAGGAAGGTGGGCCTCTATGGTTTCTCAAAAAAAGATGAATAGCATAGTGTGGTACGTACCTATGTCGGGCAAAGGCCCTGATATAGAATCCAGCTGCCGTAAACTACAACTCCTCATAAAGAGTAGCGGTGTTTTAGATAATATCGAAAAAGATGACTTTACCTGCATAAAATTGCATTTCGGCGAAAAAGAGAATACCGGCCGTATACGATCGGAACTTGTAAGAGAGGTCGCTTCGGAAGTATCAAAAAAGACCAAAAACGCTTTTTTGTCGGATACCAATGTCCTCTATAAAAACAGCTCCAGGACAAATTCGGTCGATCACTTAAAGACAGCTCATGCTCATGGTTTCTCCATCGAAAAGACCGGTATTCCGGTAATAATATCCGACGGGTTGTTCGGAAGAGACTATATGGATATCCTGATCGAAAAGAAACATTTTAAGGATGTCAAGATAGCCCGGGATATAGCGGCATGCGACAAGATGGTGGTTCTTACGCACGTTACCGGCCATATGTACACAGGTCTTGGCGGCGCTATAAAAAATCTGGGCATGGGGTGCGCGTCGCGCCGCGGAAAGTATGAACAGCATTCCGGCGCCGTACCTACGGTAGAGCCGGAGTTCTGCGTCGCTTGCGGGTTGTGCCGAGCCAACTGTCCGGCCGGATGCATCAAGATGGAAAATGGTAAAGCAAATATATTATCCGGTTCATGCATCGGGTGCGGGGAGTGCGTCGTAGTCTGCAGGACCAAAGCTATAAATATAAAGTGGAGCGAAAAACTTGAAAACCTTCAGGAGAAGATGGTAGAATATGCCTACGGAGCCGTAAAAGCAGTAGAGGGAAATGCGGTTTATATTTCGTTTCTCTTAAAAGTAACAAAAAACTGCGATTGTATAGCTCTGGATGAGCCGGCCATAGTGGAGGATATGGGTATCCTTGCATCGCGCGACCCGGTTGCTATAGATAAAGCGTCTTGCGACCTGATAAATCAAAGAAGCGGTAAGGATATATTTAAAGAGGTTAATCCGATAACGCGCTGGAATGTCCAGATCGAATATGCGGCGAAGATAGGGTTGGGTAACACGGCTTATACGATCAAGGAGATATAGCAAGTTGGACGTAGAGAACTGTATATTTTGCAGGATAGTTTCCGGAGCCGTGAAGGCCGCTGTGGTTTATGAGGACGATTGTACAGTAGCTTTCGATGATATAAACCCACGGGCCCCGGTGCATGTGGTTATAATACCTAAACGCCATATAGACATGGTGTCGGATTTAAAAGAGAAGGACGCTGGAATGTTCGGAGGGCTCGCTATCGCGGCAAATAGGATAGCTCGGATAAAAGGTATCGCCGACTCTGGTTATAGGCTAATTACCAATTGCGGTAAAGATGCGGGGCAGGAAGTGCTTCACATACATATGCACCTCTTAGGCGGCAGGAAATTCGCATGGCCTCCGGGGTAAAAGTTTAATCAAATATTGAGGAGATCATTAATGGCTGACCAGGAACGCAGAAAATTCCCCAGAATACATGATGAAGGATTGTCGCTTAAGCTGAATGCCGGCGATTTCGACACTATGACGCACACCATGGATATAAGTGCATCCGGCATATACTGCAAGGTCGGCAGGGAGATACCGCTCATGTCCAGGGTAAAACTCGCTATTATGATACCTGGTACGCATAAGGAAGACAAGGCCTTAAACCCGCTTGAGGTAGACGGGGTCGTGGTCCGGGAGCACCCGGTGACAATCGACGGTGCTGTAAAGCATTTTGACGTGGCTATATTTTTCGATAACCTTTCGGAAAAAGATAAAAGCGTGATACAAGATTATATTGAAAGAAAGAGATAACCGCTTTTAAGGAGAACGATGGTCCTTCTGATAGAGATTGTATTTCTGGCATTGCTAGGCGCCGTTCTATTCATGATATATATGCGCGAGATCAGCTCGTCCAAGAAAAATAATCGTAAGGCATCTCTGG
>JAPLMF010000076.1:0-1447 GCA_026387155.1 Candidatus Omnitrophota bacterium | reverse complement strand
TGGCCGAAAAACTGGAAAAGGGCACTATTTTGGGATTTACTATAGCGCTTCCCGATAGGGGAAGATCGGCAAAGATCGAAGGCGAGGTCGCATGGTCCGAAGAATTCGGAGGCACCGACCCTTCCGGAAGGCGGCTATTTTATTCCGGGATCAGGTTTTTGGCCATAAAGGAACCTTCCGGCTTCAGCCTTATAGAATATATCCGCTCATTACCATCCTCCTTGGAAGCTTAAGGTACGAAAGATGAAGAAGAGTTTTAAACCCGACAAAGTCAAGCTTGTAGTCAGTGTATTTTCGCAAGAGCCCGAGTTGATCGACAGGACTTCCCGGATACTCGAGAGGATATTCGGCAAAATAGACTTTCGAAGCCCCCTCATGGATTTTACGCATACGGAATACTACAATAATGAAATGGGCTGCGGACTTAAAAGGATATTCTTTGGTTTTAATAGACCACTTAGTCCGGAATCGGCCTATAAAGCAAAGCTCAAAACCAACGCGCTTGAGAAAAAATTTACCATAAATGGGAAGCGGCGCGTTAATATAGATCCCGGCTATCTTGACATGTCCAAGCTTGTGCTGTTTTCAACTAAAGACTATACTCACAGGATACCTATGCCGCGCGGCATATTTGCCGAAGTAACATTATTCTACCAGGATAAGCGCTACAACCCGTGGCCATGGACATACCCCGATTATAAGACAAAAGAGTACGCCGACATGTTTGAATCCATACGTAATATCTACAGGGAGGGCGCTTAGAAGATGCTCCTGAAAAAGAAGAGCCTGATAGTGACGTTCGTCTCGGGGTTTATCCTGTCTTGTGTTTTATTTATTGAGTTAAAGAATGAAGAATCGAAGATCTCATACCGATATTCGCTCGGCAGGTTGAATGCAAAGATATACGAGAAGTATATAGAGGTTTCTGGGTTGGCTGCAAAGACTGAAGATGCCGGCGCATTAAAAGGAAAAAATATCGTCTGCGGCATCATTAAGAACCGGGGGAATAAGGACATATCCGGGCTGCTCCTGAAAATAAAGTTATTTGATCGGGATGGCGCGGTCATCTACGAAACTATATTCGATCCCCGTGAACCGGCCCTCGGATCAGGCATCATCCCAGAAGTCTCCATACCCTACATATCCACGCATACAAAGATCATCACAAAAAAAGGCGACCTGGTGCCCTTCAAGAAGATACTTGCCGGTTGCCCTCCGGAGATAGCTTTCTCCATAAATAACGCCTCCGGTTTCTCCAAAGATCGGGGAAAGTGGTCCGGGAAGCTCGGGTATGAACTCGTCTCTATCGAATTATACGATCCCGGAGCCTAAAGAGATGAAAATGAGATCCATATATACTGCTGTCGTTGCATTCTTTATAGTCGGCATATTCCTGTTTGTAGGATCATTTGTCTATATGGACAAAGAGAAGCACAAGGTGTGCCAC
>JAPLMF010000051.1:5975-7270 GCA_026387155.1 Candidatus Omnitrophota bacterium | reverse complement strand
ATTTGCCGGCCAATAGCTTACAGGCGGTAAAAGCATATGAAACAGTCTTTGCCGGGATGGCGGACCACATTGCGAAAACTATAAGGACGGATGCCACAAACATATCAGATACTGACGGCGCTATTCGGCTTATTACCGACTATACGCATTCGTACCTGAGGGCTTTTTATGCGATAGCACTCCAACATTATAGAAAAGATATGCGAGATACGATCTTGAAAAAAATATTATCATTGGCCCAGACACTTAAGCCGCAGGTTTCCGCTGCAAATATTACGCAGAGTGTAGAATCTGTCGCTGCATTTGATAAAACTGATGTCAGGGTAGTAGGTAAAAAAGGGGAATGGTTCCTTAATAGGCCTGTTGGCGCGGCTACAGAAAGGCCTGTTTATAATATTCCAGAATTCCAGACTCCAGAATTTCGTGCCAAGAATATCATAACCTGGGATGAGGCCCGCGAACAACTTGAAAAAGACGCAAAAGAGCTCGATGAGAGATCGTAAGACGTATGCAGAAGCTGCTTGATAAGGCTCTCAGGGCTAAGCAGAGAGGTGATGAGTCGGTAGAGGGAGGGAGCTACTATATACGCATACAGAGAGTAGGAAGACCCGACGTAGTTCTTACGTATTGGGACGGAAAGACTCTTACCGACGGAGGAAAGCCGGCATACAGACTGCTACGGTTGAACAGGATCTCAATAAGTCTTGCTAGTATGGGAGTATTTTACAAAGGAGATCCGCCTAAAGGAGATGATCAATACTATCCGACATCGCCCATGGAATTCTGGAAGGCACACATGCAGACGAAGCCTTCTGTGGCGCCTGCTGATGTCACACCGACAGCCACGCCGAAACCTGCGCTGGAAATTACGCGTCCGCTCGCCGTCGCGCCGGCATCCGCTGTTTCTACCGGTCCTGGGTCGTGGAATCCTAATAGTGTCAGATATACGCTATACTGGGCAGCGCCGGTAGAGACGGTCGTCCCGGTAGGGATTGGATTTCTCATTGTGGCGGTTCTGCACTTCTTTGGGTTCGGCGATGTCGCGACGGTTGTTGCCGGCGCTTTGTCTGCATCGAGTATCTTCTATCTTGGTCATCTCTTCCGGAATAGGGAAGCGATACGCAGTCCGCCGGTCATAGCCCTTGGCATAGGTACGGCTGCGATATTTGTGGTTTTTGGAATACTTGGACTGTCAGCCGGTATATCGGCAGCCTTCGGTCTCATGACGTGGCACTATATTAACAATAAGTACTTCACACCTCCCAACGCTAAAACCAAGCCTGATACTATAACGA
>JAPLMF010000051.1:4396-5969 GCA_026387155.1 Candidatus Omnitrophota bacterium | reverse complement strand
AGAGCTCTTGTGTCAAGCGGCCGAAGCCCAGCTGGCTGGAGAAAAACTGGCGGAAATAAATATCAGACGCGCTGTGCGTCTACTAGAAAAAGCTCAAGAGCTTCAAAAAGGTAAAGAGCCGGTGCTTGCGCTCGCCACCACCAAAGAGATCGTTAAAGCGGCTATAGCGCGGCTCCGGATTATTAATACGCAGCCCGGAGAGCCTATTGCTACTACCGGACCTATGCCCGTTGCACCTGAGGTGGTTACTGGGCCTGTGGTTGCCGCGCCAACCACCAAAGTGCATACTCCGCTGGTAACGGTTGAGACCGCCGCGCCAGTAGTGGAGAAGGCTGAGTCTCGAGGAAAATCGATCAGGGAAGTGCTGGAAGCGCAGAAGCCTAAGACGGAAGCCGGTGCGGAGAGTATTATTATGGGCCTCGAAGATTTCGGCGTTATAAAAGATTTCCTGGAGTTTTCCATTAAGAAACTCAAGGAGCGAGGCGTCCTGGTTGAAAGCGCAAATGCCATTTATTTATTGGGCTGGGTATTGGCCGAAAAGGGTGTACCCGGTGCACGTATAGGCGCAATCGTTCAGGGGATATGTTTCTCCGCGGATCCCAAAGAGAGCGCCTTAAAATTGATACCAGAGCCGAGTGAAAAGACAGGGACCATGTTGGACAGATATCTTAATTTCCTTAAATCCTGTACTAATGAGAGAGATATGAATATAGGCCCGACCGTACGCATATTCCTTAATTTGCCGGACAGTTACCGTGGTGTATTGACCGAAGAAGAGATAGGGACCGCGTTAAAGCTTGACCTATATTTGTCTTCATATAGCATGAGCGATACCGTGCCGCTGGATAAAAAGATCAGGGATGAGTATCTGGTAAACCCTTCATTTACAAAGTTGAGATCCAGGTTGGCTGAGGGGGCATATGATTCACAAGAGGTCCGCGCGGCCTCCGCGAAAGATCTGGTACGGGCATTCCTTCTAAATAATCGAGAATGCATCTTCTGGCATTCGAGAAATACTATTAAGGCATATGAAGGAAAGAAATATCGAAGTATCGATGGTGTAGATTATGAAGTGGTTCCGTCAAAGATGCATGAATGGTCAGATAGCCCCGTCAAAGATGAAATAACAAGGTTTATGTTTACGCAGATGGAAACGCTTGAAAAAATGGCAGGGTCAGGTGAATTCGCCCGGTTGCTTAAAGAATCAGGGTTTTTAACTCATACAATTAGCGGTGTGCAATATATTATCCCGATATCGACGTCCCAACTCCTGAGCGGATACCGGGGGCAGATCGTCGGCGATAATTCCGGTGCCAGGCATCTGACGCCATCATTGCCGCTTGCGATATTTTACCGAAGCGCCAGCAGAAGCGCGGTTGATGGCAAGGCTCTACCCGGCGACAGGGATAAATCCGCCGTCCATGAGTTCGATATTGCGTTATTGATCCTAACCGGCAGAGGAGATCGTAAAGTTGATGACGGCGAAACGATGGCATATAAGCTTACCGGTAAGCCGCTTCCCGATTTCGCAAGGAAAAGGATGCTGGCCATTAAAGATGACGATATTGTAGAT
>JAPLMF010000051.1:3809-4367 GCA_026387155.1 Candidatus Omnitrophota bacterium | reverse complement strand
TGTAGATGATATAACACGGCTTCGGGATCAGCAATTTATCGAAAAAAGGGCAAAACAGAACATCTATAAAATATTTGGCTGGTTCAGGGATGGTCTGTTGGTTGATACCGCGGAGGTATCTGCCGCGATCGATATGTTGAGAAAAGAAACTGCTGATTTGAGTAGTGCGGACAAGGCCGGGTTCCTAAAGGAATATCTGACAACAGTCTTTGGGTCTCTTAATGAAGAGGCCTTCGCTGCTCTTGCAACTCGATATGTGCCAAAGACGGATAATCGCACGTTATTGGATGAGCTATTTCAGATCAAGCCTCAGGATATATCTGCTCACATATCGTTACTAGACTATCTTGGGATGGAGTCAGATATCAGGAGCGGCACCTTTGAAGATGTGGACGTGAGTACCGTTGATCTGAAGGACCTTCGTAAGGCCGCGCTCCCCGCCGCGCCTGCGACCGCAATAACATTATATCAGGGAAAGGTTCTTTCCGGAGGAGCCGGCAAAACAATACCGCTTGTTGACTACGCATGGATAGAGGCAGGCTCGTATGCTTATAAAGT
>JAPLMF010000051.1:1795-3749 GCA_026387155.1 Candidatus Omnitrophota bacterium | reverse complement strand
ATTTAACAAAATAGATGGTGAGAATGTGCCGGTTGCGCCAGAATTCTCTTTTGATGTAGGTCGCGTCGAACCGATATCGGTGGGCCGCGAGAACGGCGACTATGTAATAAAAAGCGATGGTTTCCTTTCAAGGAAGCACTTCTCATTGCGCATTATTTCCGGCGCACAGGGTAAATATAGTTTAGAGATAAAAGATTTGATATCGTTCCATGGCACGAATATTTTGTGGCGAGCATCCGAAGACCGACAGACCGGCGTGCCGGTCAGCGATAATGGCAGCTTAGGTTTAATAGAAACCAGCCTGCCATCTTCGACACCTGCAGATGAAGGAATAATAGCCCACAATATAGGTAGGTTGAAGAGTGCCGAAATGGTCAATACTATAAATGGCGAGAGTATGAACGGCAACGCGGGTGAAAACCGAGCCGGTGTTTTCATGAACGTAGATTCTCTTGGACGCATTCATAGCATCAATGAAGTGGAAGATGCCAACGTTACTCTTAGTATCGTAGTATCCAACAAGCATTCACGTAATATTATTGAAATCAGCAGAAGCAGCGGATTGAGGGAACTTACAGCTGAAGCCAGGAACAATATTATCCGCGCGGCAGTCCGTTGTAATATGATGAAGATAACTTCCGTGGGGCTGCCTACCATCGCCGAGGGTGATGGTATAATAAATGTTTTAACCGGCTCAGAAATCAAAATATTGCGTCTGCTTGGGAATGATCAGGCATTGGTGCGAAGTACTGATTCCAAAAAGGATATAATAGATGGGATAGTCAGCGTGCCGGATATAGTGCGACTCTTTTCAACGGGTCAGTTTACTATAACCGGTGAGAGTTCAGGTATTCCTGAAACATTGCAAGCCGTTCCTGCGGAGCCATTGCCCGTTGTCGCAGAAATACCGATCGACACGGTAGAGGCTAGACGAGCGGATGTGGTGGAAGCATTCAAAGATGCTAACGGCAGAAGCACTGATGTGAGAGTTGTCCAAGGAGTTCCGAAAGGCGGAATGCCATCTGCTCTATCGGTCGCTAACGGTGTAAGCAGAACGTTGGCGAAGAACAGATACGGCGTTCTCGACGGAACGATGCAGATATACCTTTTTGAGATGGATCCCGATGATTCCGAGCAGACCGCGAGAGACAAGATTGAGACGGCTATAACAAATGCTAGTAAAGGTTTGGCAGCGACCGGAAGGGTTGTAGTATTTGCTCCAGAAATGGCTAACGGTAAAAGGCTGGGAGATAGTGTCAAGAAAGGTGCTAATATTACCGTATTAAATGATGCGTATACGGATTATGAGTATCCGGACATGGCCGCGAGAATGGCTCTTGCAAGAAACATATCATCCTACTATGAGAGCCCGGCAGCCGAAACATTGGCTGTTATAAGCCGCCTATTAGAAAAGATCGCGCAGGGGAATTTTAAGTTAGATGCGATAGATGACCTCTTCCGCCTTACACTAAGGATCAAGCCAGTGGATTACAATAGAGATATAGCCTTCTGGAAGAATGCCCAACTCGCCACCGCAGTCGCCGCATAAACCGCTTCGCTTGAAATTTCCCGGGTCCTGCCGCGGGGGTGCCTTTCGGTCCTCCGCGCAAAACATGGGGTTTACAATAGGAAGTTATTAGCTATGAGTATCTGTGTGTCCGCTAAGGATTACTTCACATCCTACCCCATATATAGCTATCATTTTTTCAGTAGTAATCCTTAAGAAGCGGACACCCCATCCCATGTTTTGCTTGTGCGGTTCTCAAGGCACACCCCGCGTCACCCGGAAAATTTCTCGTTACGCAACTGGCACTAGTGAAGCGAGCTAATAAGGCGATAGTTTTGCGTTATCCGCCTGGAGCGAATGTTGTAAAATTTTGGTACCTTATGGCGGTATAGAACGGACGCTGAAACTGCTCTATAAAGAACCTGATTCTGTAGTCGGAGCTTAAGC
>JAPLMF010000051.1:0-1726 GCA_026387155.1 Candidatus Omnitrophota bacterium | reverse complement strand
GACGACGAGCGAAAGGCGGTAACGTAAAACTATCGCTATTCGCAAACGAAACGCAGCATTTTGACTTGCCTTTTATGCATTCCCATGATATACTCTTGTACGGTTTATACTTTACCATGCTGGCTTATACCGGGTGGTCGCAATTATACTTTTTTAATACGGACTAATATATACTCATATGTATTTCAAGTCACTTGAACTCATAGGCTTCAAGTCATTTGCCGAGAAGACGAGGCTCAATTTCGAGCCCGGCGTCACGGCTGTTGTCGGCCCGAATGGCTGCGGCAAGTCGAACGTTGCGGACTCCATCCGCTGGGTCCTCGGTGAGCAATCCGCAAAATCCTTACGCGCGTCCAGCATGCAGGACGTCATCTTTAACGGTACAGACAATAAAGAGCCGATAAACTACGCCGAGGTATCCCTCACATTCGATAATCATGGCAGGACCCTTCCGATAGATTATGACGAAGTTATAATCACGCGCCGTATATTCCGTTCCGGAGACACCGAATATCTCCTTAATAAAACTCCGGTAAGATTAAAAGATATATCCGAGCTCTTGATGGGAACAGGCATAGGTACCGAAAGCTACTCCATCATAGAGCAGGGTAAGATGGATCTGATACTTAGCTCTCGCCCTGAGGACAGGCGCTACGTATTTGAAGAAGCCAGCGGTATTACGAAATTCAAATCGAAGAAGAAAGAGGCTCTGCGGAAACTGGAGCAGACCGATCAGAATCTTTTGCGTATAAACGATATCATACAGGAAGTGAAGCGTCAGATATCTTCGATCGAACGTCAGGCCAGAAAGGCCGAAAAATACAAGATAGATTTTGATAAGGCAAAAGATCTCGAGATGAAGCTATCCTCGTCGGAATATAAGAATTTGAAGACTCAGGAAGCGACATTCGCGGTGGAATCCAGCGATGCGAAGGCAAGAGAATGCGATCTGGAGAACGAAGTAAGGCAGATGTCTTCAAAGATAGCCAATTACAGGCAATCCCTGGACGAGATTAATCAGAAGATACTTGAGGTCCGTAATTCGATCACCGAGACTTCCGGATCACTGGATATGAACAACCAGAAGATCGGTACGGATAAGGAGAGAATCGAGGAGGCAGCGGCTTTTCGTGAAGGCCTGAAGAAAGAGATATCGTCCATGGCGGAGAAGATAAAGCTCGCCAAGGAAACCGTGGAAAGGCTTAGGGCGGAATACGGCGCGATAAGCTCGGCAAAAGCTATTAAAGAGAAAGCGGTCCTCGAGAAGGAGTCATTTGTAGAGAGTATATTAAAAGAGGTCGAAGATACCGAGATCCGGGTCAAAACCTGCAAGGTGAAGATGGTTGACGACCTTGCCAAAGAGACGAGGATAAAGAACGAGCTAATAAAGATAGGCGCCGATCTGCAGAACTGAAAGATTCGCCAGAGAAGACTTTCGATAGAGAAGGATAATGTTACCAAGGAACTGTCCTCTATTGAAGAGTCCCTTAAGACGGCCATTTCGGAATATACCGCCGCCGAAACTAGTGTCCTTGCTATGCAGAGCGAACTAGGGGGCAAAAGGAAGTTGGGTGAGGATTCTAAACGCAGGGTAAAAGAGCTTACGGATGATGTAGTTAAAGACGAGAACAAGATAGCCGCGTTAAGATCTAAGATAGATACCCTGGCTGATATATTGAAGAGGCATGAGGGATTTACTCGAGCAGTACAATCGGTGCTTTCGGAG
>JAPLMF010000089.1 GCA_026387155.1 Candidatus Omnitrophota bacterium | reverse complement strand
ATCAAACCGGCGATCATGTCATCGTTCTTAAGGTTCCGGCCATACATAAATATACCAAGGAAATTATAAACGGCTATAACGATTATATCATTTATTTTCGATTAGAAAACGGCGACTTGATGCGGCGTATTCAAATAGATCAAAGATTCAAAACTACAGGAGACACCTATTATGCTAAAAGTTACAGAAAAGATGATCCAAATCCTGTCGTTATAGCTCGCCATTGCAATGAACTTACTTTTAGCTCGTTGTATAAACCAACCGGAGAAATGAAGAAACTGTCGTTTTATAGTGATTCGATGATGAAAGATGTCAATACCATCTCTATATACTTACCTATAAATGTAACGAATACTTCTATAAGTAAAACAACAACTGAAAAAATAAATCCGACTACAGTAATTAGACTGCGAAATAAAATTCATCCGTAACGGAAGGTTATATGAAAACCAAAACGAAGTATAGCCGCAAAGGGTTTGTACTGGTTTCCGCGCTCTTGATCACGTCGATTTCATTGCTTCTGCTGATGCCCTATGCATCCGGAGTTTTAGCGGACCTCAAACTCACCTCGATAGTTAACAATTCGACTGTGGCTCTTAATCTGGCGGAGGCAGGGGCAGAGAGGGCGATTTGGGAGATAAAATATAATGGTAAGATATCCAATTTCACGATCTCTGTCAGTTCTTTGCAAGCCTCGACCGGCAGCAACATGGGTGAGTATGAGGTAACGGTGACTCTCCCTGATAGTAATAGTGCTATCATCACATCCTATGGCTATGTACCAAATAAACTTTCATACAAGGCAAAGAAGACTATCAAAGTTATATTGGATAATTTGCCACGGTCTGTATTTACAGCGGCTGTTGCTTCCCTTGGCACCATCAAGATGACAGGGAGTGCTTCCACGGATAGTTACGACTCGAGTAAAACAGATAGCAATGGCAACTTGGTCGGATATAACATGCTGTTACCGGATGGCAGTTATAATAAAGGTGACGAGGGTGATATGATAACCAACAAAAATATAGATATGACCGGTTCGGCAATTATCAATGGAGACGCAAGGACGGGACCCGGCTATCCTTTTTCGGGTAACGCAACCGGTGCGACCGGTACTCTGTCGGTTCCGATCACCGCACCGGCCATTTCGAGCGAAATTATGAATGCTGCAAAACTAGCCACTGATTATAACAAGATTATACACGAAGAGGGTGATGAGCCTGTGAGCGGTACGGTGCTTAGCATAACCGGTTCGAAATCAATAACTATTCCCGAAGGCACATACTATTTTACCAAGATAAAAACAACCGGAACGTCGGTGATAAACACTACGGGCATGGTAAAAATATATGTAGATGGCGGCGCCATAGACATTTCCGGATCTGGAATAATTAATAATTCGCAACCAAAAAATCTCATAATATACTCCACCGGTACTGCCATCGATTATACAGGCTCGGCCGATCTTAGAGCAGCCATATATGCCCCCAACGCATATTTTAGAATGACCGGATCATCGGAGCTTTATGGCTCAGTGATATGCGGCTCGAATACCGACACAGGATCATCGTCCATCCACCGTGATCTCGATTTGTTAACGCTAGATCCGTTTTGGGCTGTGTCAGGTGATATAAATTACACCTGGCAGGAGATGTAGCGACGCTCTCCAGCTCTTGACTTTTGATAAATCATAGGGTATACTTACAGTAGAAGGTCGGGATGGGGATGTGTTTTACTAGCTATTATATATTGATTTAGGGTTATATTTCTCCAGCAGGACCTTTGGAGTTAGCTTTACGTAAAGTGATGCGAAAGTTAACTCGTCCTTAATCGGACGGTCTTATTGGAGATTTTTCTTTTTATTGCGGGTTTTATGTAAAAAATACCCAATCCTGGGGGAAAGAGAGGTGATTTATATGAGAAAAATGAATAGGAAGGGCTTCACGCTCGTTGAAATAATGATAGTCGTTGCAATAATTGGTCTACTGGCAGCAATAGCCATTCCGAACTTCGTCAGAGCAAGGGAGACCGCCCTAACGAATGCTTGTATAGCGAACCTGAAGCAGATCCAGGGCGCCGTTCAGGTATGGGCTATCGATACTGGCGCAACCAGCGATGCGACTCCGCCAATGACGACCGTAGGTACAGTCATAGGTATTTGTCCGGAATACATAAAGGCTTGGCCTCACTGCGGAGGTACAGCAGCGGCCGACGCTTATGCCATTCCGACAGTTAGTGGCACGCCGGTTTGTCCGCATGCTGCTGCTAATCCCAAGCACGTATTCGGGGCAGGATTCAAACCAGGTGTGTAAACAGTATAACGACTGCTTTCACTCCTGGTTTGGGATTTGGTTTCACACCTGGTTTGGGATTTGGTCGATGACTGTATTGACAAAGGTGCTTGGTTATGATAAATTATTGCAAAATAGTAATACTTATCATATGATATAGAAAGAATAATGCCGATACGGGGTCGAAAAGGCTATACGCTTGTAGAGATAATGATAGTAGTCGCGATCCTTGCGATTCTGATGTCCGTCGCTGTCCCCAATTATGTGAAGTCCGGCAGGGTCGCCTCCAGAAATACCTGTATATCCAATCTAAGGCAGATAGACGGCGCGATGGAGCAGTGGGCTATGAATAAGAATATTCCAACAGGGACAGTTCCGAATAGTATTCAGGAAGATGAGATATATAGTTATGTCGACGGAGGTAAGCCAACCTGTCCCTCGAAGGGCGAGTACTCTCTTCATGCTGTAAGTTCCAAACCTCAGGTGACATGCAGCCGTGAAGATGAGGGGCACAAACTTCCGGTTTAAGGATTTTATTATGGCGGTTTTAGATATAAAAAAGATGGTTCCGGAACGAACGAAGCTTAAGAAGAGTCTTGGTCTGGATATAGGATCCTTTGCGGTCAAGGCCGTAGAGCTTTCAAGCTCTTCCGACAAGATAAACGTGTCTGCTTTTGGCACCGTTTGTGTGGCTAACCTGCCCAGGCAGGAAACGGCAAATTCAATAAGAAGGCTCTTATCTCAGTCGGGAATAACTCTAAGGGAAGCGGTAATATCTGTTTCGGGCCCATCTGTCATAGAGCGCTTCATAACGCTACCGAAGATGGATGAGGAAGCCCTGAAAGGCGCTATAAAATTCGAAGCCGAAAAATTGATACCGTTTGATATTAACGATTGCATAATAGACCATAAGATATTAGGGAAAGATGACAGGGAGAACAAGATAAATGTCTTGCTCGTAGCCGTAAAAAAGGACCACCTTTCCTCAAAGTTAAAACTTGCCGAGGAAGCGGGGCTTGCGGTGCGCCTGGTTGATGTAGATATGTTCGCGGCTGCGAATGCACTCATGAAGTGTTTTAAAAATCCCGCAGATAAGACCGTGGCGATCCTGAATATGGGAGCGTCGCTTACGAATGTCAGTATATTGCGCGGCGAGGGGGCATATTTCGCGCGGGACATAGCTATCGGAGGCAATGACTTTAGTTTGGCTATATCCAAAATGACGGGCCTGGCCGCCGGCGCGGCTGAAGAGCTCAAACTGTCACCTAACGAAAAGATAAAGGATCTTATCGGATTTTTCAAGCCCGTGCTCAATAATCTGCTGGACGAGGTTAAGCTCTCCTTCAGTTATTACGAGAATCAGACCGGTAAGGGGATAGACGCGATATATGTATCCGGCGGAGGGTCGGGTATCGTCGGATTGGCCGATGCGTTCCAGGAAAATTTCGGGTCCAGCCCTTCGATATTGAATCCGATGCATTTTGCCGAGATCGGATTGGTGGGTTCCGGTAAGGGCTCGCTTGAAAAGACCGGCAGTTCTTTTACCGTTGCCATAGGACTCGCACTACGATGATAGAGATAAATCTTCTGCCTCAGGAGATGAAAAAGAAGGAACCGCGTTTTAAGTTCATAGATCTAAGCGATGTGGATTTTAAGAACCTTCCGCTTAAAAGTATAGCTATAATATCGGCGGGAGTCCTTATCGTTTTACATCTTTTACTCTTCGCGACCGGGGCATACAGTAAATCCAAGGCAAATACGTTTACCAGGAAGTATGATTCACTCGTATCGCAGAATAAAGAGGCCCTAGGCCTGAAAGAACAAGTGGATCTGATACATAAAAAGGTTGCCGCGATAGATGAGCTCATGGTTAAGCGTTTTGGTTGGGCGAGGAAATTGAATGACCTAAGCGATTCCATTACGCCCGGCATATGGCTTTCCAGCCTTGAGTATGACGAGAAGCAGGGCGAGCGCTCCATACAGCCTCTTTCCAAGCCCACAAACGGAAAAGACAATGGATCGGCGCCGAAGCAATCGACCGAAAAGGTGACGTCCAAATATCTTATCATATCCGGATACGCTTCGAGCATGGGAGAACAGGGCACAGCCCTTATCGGCAAATTCATACAGAGCCTGAAAGATAATCCGGGATTCTATGCTGATTTCTATGAGATAGAGCTGGCCTCCATAAAAGCCGAGAGGATACAGGATCAGGAAGTAATGAGTTTTAAACTTACATGTATGTTCAGATAGAGGGATAGAAGATGGCTTTTAATATTTCATCGATAGATTTAAAAGACAAAAAAACCCAGATCATGATACTGGCCGAACTATTGGCTGTATTAGCCGTCATAATTTATCTAAGCTTCATACTGGTGCCGCAGATAGAGAGGGTTTTTGAAGCGGTGAGCCAGGTTTCGAAGATAGGCGCTGACTTAAAGGTTGCAGAGGATAACATCGCCAATATACCGAGGTTTAAAAGTAATTTGGCTACCTATGAGGAGAAGGTCGACCGTTATGAAAAGATGCTCCCCGCCCAGCAGGAGATACCGACCCTCTTGGAAAGCCTTTCCGATATGGCGAAAAGCTCCAATGTAAAGATAGTCGGGATAATGCCTGTCGTGGGTAAAGAGGGTAAGGTTAAAAAAAGCCAGATATAT
>JAPLMF010000016.1:4973-6765 GCA_026387155.1 Candidatus Omnitrophota bacterium | reverse complement strand
TTTAACGCCATGCCGGTAGTGGCCGGCGGTTTCTCCGTTTGGCGAAGGGATATACTCTATGACTTAGGTGGATACTCCGCCGAGTTTACCTGCGAGGATATTGAGCTAACCTTCAGAGTCCAGGACTATGCCTTCCGTAATAAAGATAAGGGCTATTTAATAAAGATGATGCCATACTATGTGGGATGGACCGAGGGCCCTGGTAACACGGGGTCTCTGATATCGCAGCGCGAGCGGTGGCAGAGAGTTACAGATGAAACGATCTGGCGGTACAAGTATATGATATGCAATCCCAGGTACGGCATATTCGCTTTTCTCACCCTTCCATATTTTGTTCTTTATGAAGTGCTCGGAGTATTCTTTGAACTCGCAAGCCTGGCCTTTGTAGTCATAGGATGGCTGGCAGGGATACTCGATATAAAGACCTTTTTGGTCTTCATGGCCCTTATGATATTATCCCAGTGTTTCATATCGTTACTATCGATACTGATCTTTTTAAGGAACCAGCGGATCTTCCGTGTTGGCTACATAGCCTATCTTACATTCCTCAGTTTTATCGAGATGTTTTGGTATCGATGGCTGCTTTCGGCGGCCAAGATAGTGGGGACCTACCGGTTCTTGAGAGGGAAGAAGACGTTCGATCAATATAAAAGAGGCGAAAGAAACACCTCTTAACAGTTGCAATTATCCCGGCCTTGTTATAAGATTAATACCTTCAAACCAGGTGTGAAAACGGTTGATAGCGCATTAACACACCTGGTTTGGGATTAATAAAGGAGACTACAAATGCAAACGCGAAAGTTCCTGCTTAAAGACGAAGACATTCCGAGGAAATGGTATAACATAGCCGCGGACCTGCCTACACCGATGCAGCCGCCGTTAGGGCCGGACGGCTTGCCCGTCACCCCGGAAAGCCTTGCGCCGGTATTCCCGATGAATCTGATAGAGCAGGAGATGAGCCAGGAGCGCTGGATAGACATACCCGAAGAGGTACTCGAAATACTCTCGATATGGAGGCCTGCGCCGCTTGTGCGAGCCACATACCTGGAAAAATTCCTTAAGACACCTGCAAGAATATACTATAAAGACGAAAGTGTGAGCCCTGCCGGGAGCCATAAGCCGAACACCGCCGTCCCACAGGCTTGGTATAACAAGCAGTTCGGGATAAAACATCTTACTACTGAAACGGGTGCCGGCCAGTGGGGATCAGCTTTAGCGTTTGCCTGCGGCCGCGTAGGTCTTGACTGCAAAGTATTCATGGTGCGCATAAGCTTCGACCAGAAGCCTTACCGAAAGGCTATGATGCAGGTATGGGGTGCAAAGTGTATAGCAAGCCCTTCTAATGAAACGAACGCCGGACGCGATATATTGAAGAAGTACCCTGATACGCCGGGGTCACTCGGTGAAGTGTCCTAAACCATGTACTCCTACACCAGACGATAATAGGCCTGGAGGCGAAGAAGCAGCTTGCGTTGGCAGGAGAAGATAAACCGGACGTAGTCATCGGCTGCGCCGGTGGAGGGTCGAACTTCGCGGGCCTTGCGTTCCCATTCATCTGCGACAAGATACATGGTGAAAAGATAGACATAATACCGGTGGAGTCGGCTAGCTGCCCTAAGATGACTAAGGGGCCGTTTGCCTACGACCACGGCGACGTGGCGCGTATGACGCCGCTACTTCCGATGTATACGCTGGGTCACACCTTTATTCCCGCCCCTATACATGCCGGGGGTTTGAGATATCACGGCATGGCGCCTTTGGTAAGCCAGTGTGTCGTGGAGGGGCTAGCCAA
>JAPLMF010000016.1:0-4905 GCA_026387155.1 Candidatus Omnitrophota bacterium | reverse complement strand
CCACGCTATAGCCTGCACCATAGATGAAGCTAAAAAGGCAAAAGAAGAAGGCAAGGAGAAGGTCATACTATTCAACTATTCCGGTCATGGCCTCTTAGACCTAGCAGGATATGAAAAGTACCTTTCCGGAGGGCTTAAAGGATTGACGATCCCCGACAGCGATCTTTGTGAGTCGCTAAATGTGATAAAGAACTATCCAAAAGCCAAACAGTCCAAGACCGGCAAGTGGTAGCCGGGATTACATTCCGGGATATGGCTTATTCCAAACCAGGTGTGTAAATAGTATAACGACTGCTTTCACACCTGGTTTGAAAACTTTCCTTGAATAGAAGAAGGGTATAGGATGCGCATATCCGTAAAGATCAAACCCGGTTCCAAAGTGGCTTCCGTCGAAGAGATCGCAGAGCGAGAATTTTTGATACGGGTGAAGTCACCACCGAAAGAAGGTAAAGCTAACATCGAGCTCATTAAAACCTTAAGCCGCCACTTCGGTGTACCAAAGAGCAGGGTGATTATCGCAAGAGGCGCAGGAAGCAGAAATAAAATAATTGACATACTATAGACATTCCTGTATCATAAGTTGCATTAAATTTAGGCATCACTCTTTAACTTAAAACAGGACAAAGACGTCCTTCCATAAGTATGGAAGCGGCGTCTTTTTTATTTATCCCGTTAGAAATCTAGCGGGAAATTAATACAGGACATTTCTAACGGAATGAACCTAATACTTTCTAAAAATGTACTCACGAATATATCGGGAACTAGTGTCGCCGGTATGTCTATCGAGGCCCCAGAGATAGCTAGAAGCGCCCGACCCGGGCAATTCGTAGCCATAATGGTATCAGAAGTTGGTGAGCGAATTCCTCTTACCATAGTGGAGAACCATCCGAAAAACGGCACCGTATCTATAATATTTCAGGAGGCCGGCTTAACTACAAAACTTCTCGGCAAGATGAATGCAGGCGAAGAGATATATTCGATAGTCGGCCCGCTGGGACACCCGACTGATATAAAGAAGTACGGCAAGATCATAATGGTGGGCGGCGGCGTGGGCATAGCCGAGATCCTCCCCGTTGCCGCGGCATTGAAAGCGGCCGGTAATCACGTTACGACCATCCTGGGCGCTAGGACAAAAAATATCCTTATTCTAGAAAAAGAGCTTAAAGCCCTTTCCGACGAGTTCTACGTAGCGACCGATGATGGCTCTTACGGAAGAAAGGGTTTCACGATAGATGTGCTGGACGAACTATTGAAGAAGTCGAAGTATGATCTCGTCTATTCGGTCGGCCCGATACCCATGATGAGACGCACAGCCGCAGTTACGAAGCCGTACGGGGTAAAGACTCTCGTCTCATTGAACGCTCTCATGGTAGACGCTACCGGCATGTGCGGGTGCTGCCGAGTGACCGTCGCGGGAGAGGTGAAGTTCTCGTGCGTAGATGGACCGGAGTTCGACGCAAACTCGGTCGACTGGGATGAACTTACGAAACGAAATAACATATATTCCGAAAAAGAGAAACACATATGCAGCCTGTCAAAACTGTAAAGAAAGAGCCGGTGAAAGTAAGAGAGATGGCGAGCTCCTTGCGCTCTAAGACCTTCGAAGAGGTCGTCTTTGGTTATAACGAATCCGAGGCGTTAGCCGAGGCCGCTAGATGTCTTCAGTGTAAGAACCCTGTATGTACCGAAGGTTGCCCCGTAGGAATCGATATAAAGAGCTTCATATCATGTATTACCAACAAAGATTATAAGAGCGCTTATTTTAAGATACGAGAGAAAAATGATTTTCCTTCGATATGCGGCAGAGTATGCCCGGCCGAATATCAGTGCAGGAAGACATGCGTATTTACGAAAAAAAATGAACCATTCGCTTCCCAGAACGCCATCAATGTACATTTTCTGGAAAGGTTCATAGGCGACTACGGTATGAATAACGGCTGTTTTATACCGGTAAAAAGAGACCCATGGCTGTCGAAATTTAAAGTTGCGGTGGTGGGCTCCGGACCCGCCGGAGTGTGTTTTGCGGGAGAATTGGCAAGGGCCGGCGTAAAGGTTGTAGTATTCGAAAGCCTTCATAAGACCGGAGGGGTATTGCGCTACGGGATACCACCGTTCAGGCTGCCTCGCAATATTCTAGACTTCGAGATAGACTACTTAAAGACGCTCGGCGTAGAACTGGTGCCGAACATGATAATAGGAAAGTCTAAGACGATAAGAGGCCTTAAAGAAGAGGGTTACGCAGGGATATTCTTAGGGCTCGGAGCGGGATGCCCATCTTTTCTTGGCATCCCAGGAGAGAACCTCTGCAACGTCTACTCGGCGAACGAATTCTTAACTAGAGTCAATCTGATGTCGGCGTATAAATTCCCGGAGTTCCATACGCCCGTCAATATAGGAAAGCACATGATCGTGATAGGGGGCGGCAATACGGCTATGGACGCGGCGCGCTCGGCTCTTCGCTTGCAGAAGATGGCCGGGATACCTGCCGATACCACTGTATTCTACCGCAGGACCGAAATAGAGATGCCTGCGAGGCGCCTTGAAATCGAGCACGCCAAGGAAGAGGGCGTAAAGTTTAAATTCCTCGTACAACCGGTAGCCTTCTCAGGAGATGATAAAGGTTTGGTAAAGAAATTAAAATGTCTGGAATGCAAGCTCGGCGAGCCGGACTCATCCGGCAGGCGCAGGCCGGTATCTATAGAAGAAAGTGAGTTTGAATCCGATTGCGACATAGCTATAATAGCTACCGGGTTAAAAGCAAACCAGGTCCTGATAAGCGCAACGCAGGAACTTAAGACCGATAAGTACGGGGACGTGATAGTTAATAAGGAGACGATGGAGACCTCTATAGATGGCGTTTATGCCGGAGGCGACATTGTGGGAGGTGAGGGTACGGTAATAGAGGCTATGGGAATGGCCAAGAGGGCGTCCAAAGCCATGGTAGAGCGTCTAAAAAAGGAGGAGTGAAAGATGCAGAAGCGTGCGGAAGAGTTCATGCAGGAGGTAATTAGAAAGAATCCCGGAGAGGCCGAGTTCCACCAGGCCGTCAGGGAAGTTGTAGAGGCCGTTATGGATCATTATGGGGCAAACCCGAAGTACGTCAAGGCACGGGTCCTTGAGAGGATGACCGAGCCGGAACGCGTAATAATGTTCCGCGTACCGTGGTTGAATGATAAGGGCGAGGTGATGATAAACCGCGGTTATCGCATCGAGATGAGTAGCGCGATCGGGCCGTACAAGGGTGGGCTTCGTTTTCACCCGACAGTAACACTCGGGATACTGAAGTTCCTCGCATTCGAACAGGTCTTCAAGAACAGCCTCACGACATTACCGATGGGTGGCGGCAAAGGCGGGTCGGATTTTGACCCAAAGGGCAAGTCGGATAACGAGGTGATGAAGTTCTGCCAGAGTTTTATGACCGAGCTCTCGCGCCACATAGGACCGGATACGGATGTTCCGGCCGGAGACATAGGCGTCGGCGGAAGAGAGATAGGCTACATGTTCGGACAGTATAAGAGGCTAAGGAATGAGTTCACCGGGGTATTGACCGGCAAAGGTCTAAACTGGGGCGGAAGCCTGATAAGGCCGGAAGCCACAGGTTACGGCTGCGTATACTTCGTCCAGGAGATGTTAAAAACTAGGGGCGAAGGGATAAAGGGCAAGGTTTGCATCGTATCCGGTTCCGGTAACGTCGCTCAGTATACCGTTGAAAAAGTGAACCAGCTGAAAGGTAAATGCGTGACGCTCTCCGATTCGAACGGCACGATCTATGATCCGGAAGGGATAAACGAGGAAAAGCTCGCCTACGTAATGGAGCTTAAGAACGAGAAACGCGGCCGCATAAGCGAGTACGCGAAGAAGTATAAAGGCACGAAGTACCTGGCCGGAAAGCGCCCGTGGGGCATAAAGTGCAATATAGCGTTCCCGTCGGCTACACAGAACGAGATAAATGAGGCCGATGCAAAAGAGCTCGTGAAAAACGGATGTTACGCGATAGGTGAAGGCGCCAATATGCCTACCACCCCGGAAGGCATCGAGGTATTTCAAAAGGCCAAGATACTCTACGCGCCCGGAAAGGCAGCAAATGCCGGCGGTGTCGCGACAAGCGGGTTAGAGATGTCGCAGAACTCCGAGAGGTTGTCGTGGACCAAGGAGGAAGTGGAAGAGAGACTTCACAACATCATGATCAGCATTCACAATTCTTGCGTGAAGTACGGCAAGGAAGGCAAATACGTGAACTACGCCAAGGGTGCGAACATCGCAGGCTTCGTAAAAGTAGCCGGCGCGATGATAGACCAGGGATTGGTCTAAAAAGAAAACTTGACACTCCGCTTTCAGGTGGTATAATCGAAAAGTAGCTCGAGGCGGAACTACTGCTACAAAAACAAGGGCGTTTTGAATGCCGAACTATCGGCGCTCAAAACGCTCTTTTTTTACGAAATATATGGAGGATCTCTAAATATGACAAAGTACATCTTCACGACGGGAGGAGTTATATCGAGCCTGGGCAAAGGGATAGCATCGGCCTCTATCGGCAAGATAATGGAATCAAGAGGCCTTAAAGTAGCTCTCGTCAAGCTCGACCCGTATATAAACGTCGACCCCGGAACGATGAACCCATACCAGCACGGCGAAGTATATGTAACAGAGGACGGGGCCGAAACGGACCTTGATCTAGGCCATTACGAAAGGTTCACACGCTCGACAACTTCCAAATTTAACAACGTCACAACGGGCCAGATATATAACACCGTAATAGCGAAAGAACGGCGAGGGGATTATCTCGGCAAGACGATACAGGTCATCCCTCACATAACCGGTGAGATAAAAGACAGGATAAAAAAAGCCGCGCAGACTTCCAAGGCCGATATAGTAATAGTGGAGGTCGGCGGCACCGTGGGAGAT
>JAPLMF010000020.1 GCA_026387155.1 Candidatus Omnitrophota bacterium | reverse complement strand
GAGGATAAACATGTTTAAATTAAAGTATTTGATTATAAAAAGCGTTGTTACGATACCGCTTTTCTGCACAGTTTTAAGTACTGCACCATGTCATGCCGGAGAAAATCCGTTAAAAGTAGTGGCTACTCAAACGATGTATTCAAGTGTAGTAAAAGAGATAGGTAAGGACAAAGTAGATGTAAAATATGTTGCTCCGCCTAAATTTAACGTTCACTTCATACAGCCAAAACCTACCGATGTAAGAAATATCACAAAGGCAGACCTTTATGTAGATGCCGGGCTTGATCTCGAGGCATGGTCAGATTCGCTCCTTGAAGCTGCCGGTAAGCCGGAGTTTTTCAGAGGGCGCGAAAGAAATGTTGATATGTCAAAAGGTATAAGACTTCTTGAGGTACCCGATCATCAGCTATCGCGAGCGGAAGGGGATATTCATATATATGGTAACCCTCATTACAACATGAACCCAGAGAATGTAAAGATCATGGCTGAGAATGTTCTCGAAAAACTTAAAAGTATTGATCCTACCAATGCCTCTTATTATGAGGCTAATGAAAAAGCGTTTATTTCACACCTTGATGAGAAGATAACAGAATGGAAAAAGCTCTGCGCCAATTGTAAAGGTCAGGAGATACTTTCATATCATAAAGACATCGCATACTTTGCGGACTTCTTAGGGCTTAAGGCAGATCAATATATAGAGCCAAAGCCTGGCATACCGCCAACACCGAAGCACTTGGAATTCCTTGAAGAATATGTAAAGGCAAATCATATAAAGGCAATCGTTATGCCGACCTATTATCCTAAAGATGCAGCGGAGGCGCTTGCCAAACGCGTTGGCGCGAAGGTTGTAACTATTTGCCAGAATATAGGTGAGCTGCCAGGCACAGATGATATATTCAGTTTTTTTGACTATAATTTTAATCAAATAAGCGAGGTATTAAAATGACAGCATTTTTACATATAATGACGTTACCGTTTTTAGCGTGTCTGATCTTTACAGGCATTCACGCATATTTAGGCTTGCACGTAATAGAGCGCCAAGTAATCTTCGTTGACCTTGCTCTCGCTCAGATAGCCGCTGTTGGAGCAAGCGTAGCTTTGGTATTTGGTTTAAGCATAGATAGCCCATATTCATATTGGATGTCTCTTGGGTTCACTATAGTAGGAGCGGCCATTTTTTCTCTCACTCGGTTTAAGAAACAGCGTGTTCCGCAGGAAGCCATTATAGGTATAGTCTATGCGGTTTCAGCGGCTCTACTTATTCTTATCCTAAGCCGTTCAGGTGAGGGGGATGAGCAGATCAGGCAAGCGCTCGTAGGGAATATCTTGCTCATTAATTTAAAAGAAATAGTAAAGATATTCGTGATCTACTCCATTATTGGATTATTTCACTACGCTTTCAGGAAACAGTTCTTTTTGATTTCTCAAAACCCGGAAGAAGCTTTTAAAAAAGGACTGAATGTCAGATTTTGGGATTTCTTGTTTTATGTTTCATTCGGGTTTGTAGTTACAAGCTCTGTGAAGATTGCCGGAGTGTTGGTAGTATTCGCATTCCTCATTGTGCCATCAACCTGCGCTATCATTTTTAGTAACGTCGCGAAGACAAGGTTAATGTTAGGATGGGGAATAGGATTTTTGGTCAGCGCAATAGGCATGGCCATGTCCTACTTCTTGGATTTTCCTACCGGCGCAAGCGTTGTCTGTGCTTTTGGTGTAACGTTGGTGATACTATTGGGGGCAAAGAAAATTTTAGCTATTTAAAATAACTATCCCATCCTGAGCAAATATCCTTTACTCGCAAACTGTCATATGTTCTGGTATAATACGGATATAAAAGGTGGGTTATAATGAAAGAGCGAATCCTCATAGTCGAAGACGATAAACACATATCTAAATTGGTTAAATTTAACCTTGAAAAGGCCAATTATGAGTGCTCTATTGCCTCAACCGGAGAAAAGGCATTGGCAGCGTTAGATGACCAACCGATCGATCTTGTAATCTTAGATATAATGCTTCCGGGAATGGATGGCTACGAAATTTGCCGCACCATAAAAGGTAAGGATAAATTAAAGAATATACCGATAATAATGCTTACTGCAAAGGGTGAAGAGGTTGATAGGATTGTAGGTCTTGAGTTGGGTGCGGACGACTACATCGTTAAACCATTTAGTCCTAGGGAACTTGTGCTCAGAGTGAAAGCGATCCTCAAAAGAGGAAAGATCGAAGATGCCAAAAAAGACATCTTAGTAGCAGGTGATATAACAATTGATATTCCAAAACATAAAGTTATAGTTAAAGGTAAAGCCATAGACCTTACCCAAATGGAATTTAAACTCTTAGTTACGCTCATGGAAAGGCGGGGCAGGGTTCAAACCCGCGAGAGACTATTGTCCGATGTCTGGGATATGGACACGAGCGTCGATACCCGCACCATAGATACTCATGTAAAACGTCTTAGGGAGAAGTTGGGTAAATCCGGCGATTTTATTGAAACAGTAAGAGGGCTCGGATACAAGTTCAAGGAGGAAGATGAGGATTAGGATATATTGGAAACTGACCTTGATATTTTGCTCGCTTATAGTTCTTATACTTACTGCGACGTATTTTTATCTTAACACCCACCTTAAAACCTACGTTGAAACTCGCATACAGGATAATCTCGAAAAAGACCTCCTCTTAAATAAAAACCTTATTGACAATGAGTTAAACCAGAAGATAAACTCTGCCGATGCAGACGATCTTGCTAATAGAATCGGTGAGAGCTTAGGTGTGCGGGCAACTATTATCAACCCGGAAGGCGTTGTTATTGGTGACTCCGAAGTAAGCAAGACAGGGTTAGCGCAACTAGAAAATCATATAACAAGAGCCGAAATTCAGGACGCAGTACGAAAAGGTTTTGGTCAGAGTAAGCGTTTTAGCACAAGCATAAGAAAAAATATGCTGTACATGGCAGTTCCTTTAGGAAAAGGCAAGCTTATCGGCATATTGAGATTGGCCATTCCACTTTCCGATATAGAGCTTATCGAGTCAAAAATGTTTAAGACTATAAGCATAGCAATCATATTTGCTATTATTGCCACATTGATCGCAAGTTTTTTTGTTTCGCTCATGATATCTAAACCTCTCTATGAAATGTCCGCAATAGCAAGGCGCCTTGCAACGGGAGATTTTTCACGGAAGGCCATAGTTCATTCTAACGATGAAACAGGTGACCTTGCAAAAGCCTTGAACAATATGGCGGATGAGATAAATGCCAAGGTTAAAAACATATCATTTGAAAAGGCTAAACTGGAAACAATACTTTCAAGCATGTTCGAAGGGATAATGCTTACGAACGAAAAAGGCGAAATACTGCTGCTTAACCCATCTATAAGAAAGCTATTTTTCATCGACTCATTAACAGAAGGCAAGAAGCCGTTAGAAGTAATACGGAATAACGCTATACAGGAGATCGTGGACAGGGTTTTACATGAAAATAGAGAGGTTATAACACAAGAAGTTAGCATTTCCATACCGGAACAAAAGACGATAATGATAAACGGAGTGCCCATCGTTAAAGATAGTGTTACAGAGGGAGCCGTTTTTGTTTTTCATGATATTACGGAATTAAAACGCCTCGAAGATATCAGGAAGGATTTTGTGGCAAATGTTTCACATGAATTGCGTACTCCAATATCGAGCATTAAAGGGTACGCGGAAACGCTTTTGGACGGGAAGGTTGATAGCGAAGATAACGTTAAAGAGTTTCTGGGTATTATTTATCAAGATTCGAACCGTTTAGCAAATCTTATTGATGACCTGCTAGACCTATCTAAAATAGAATCCGGCAAGATGAAGATGGAATTTGACCCCCTGGAAGTATTGCCCCTTGTTAAGCGTTGTGTAAATGTGCTGGAAAAAACAGCTAAGGATAAGAAGCTATCCATAAAGTTAGAAATTCCCGCTAATCTATCGAAAGCATTAGGCGACCACAAGCGGTTATCGCAGGTTTTCTTAAATCTTTTAGATAATGCAATAAAATATACCCCTGAAGGCGGGGCGATATGTGTAGGTGCCGCCGATAAAGAAAAATTTATTCAAATCGATATTTCCGATACAGGAATAGGTATCCCCGAGAAAGATCTGCCTAGGATATTCGAACGATTTTACAGGGTCGATAAAGCCCGCTCCCGAGAACTTGGGGGAACCGGCTTAGGCCTTTCTATCGTCAAGCATATTGTTCAAACCCACAACGGTCAGGTATGGGTGCAATCAACGCTTGGCCAAGGTTCCACCTTCAGTTTCACCATTCCGATAGCTTAAAACACCCCCAAGTAGCGCTTCTTTAAGTTCACACACAGTTCACATCTCCTTAAGTATTTTGTCACCTCACCACGCTATACTTTCATTGTAAAAGATGAACAGAGTAAAAGCGGGGTATCAATATGACCATTGTAATAGCAATCCTGTTAATACTTATTTTAATGTTTCTGGTTTATTCCCGTCCGATGAGGTCTAGGGATGGGTTTGTCATGGAGATGCTGGGGAAAATAGGCGGCGTTATGCCGAAGGAGAGGCGGAAGGAGAGGCGTATATGGGAGCGAAGAAAAAGATACTTATAGTCGACGATGAAAAACAGCTGGTCTCGCTAGTCAGGCTTCATATGGAGATGTCCGGCTACGAAGTCCTGTCAGCCAGTGACGGCGAAGAGGCTTTAGCTGTTGCCAAGAGAGAGAAGCCGGATCTCATGATCCTGGACTTAATGCTTCCTAAAATAGACGGCTGGGAAGTTTGTAAACGCTTGAGGGCCGAATCAAAATCAGGAGACATGCCTGTAATAATGCTTACCGCCCGCTCGGAAACAGAAGATAAGTTAAAAGGGTTCGAATGCGGCGCCGATGACTATATAACAAAGCCTTTTAGCCCAAGAGAGCTTGTGGCGCGCGTAAAACGGGTCCTTGCCAGAGCCGAAAAGGGGC
Source organism: Candidatus Omnitrophota bacterium (assembly GCA_026387155.1). Lineage (GTDB taxonomy): Bacteria > Omnitrophota > Gorgyraeia > 2-01-FULL-45-10 > 2-01-FULL-45-10 > JAPLMF01. Next base: position 9,382 of record JAPLMF010000020.1, on the reverse strand, counting down.
CTTCGGCACCTACAAGATATAGCTGCGGCGATGTCGATATAAACCTTGAAGATTTTACGGTTAAGGTTAAAGGGAAAGAAGTCCATCTTACGGAAAAAGAAAGAGCCATATTAAAGGCGCTTCTAAAGAAGCCGGGCGAGTTTTTGACCAGAGGACAGTTGTTAGATACTGCATGGAGCGGTAAAGAAGAAGTTGAATACGGCAATATAGATGTTCATATAAGTCATTTAAGAGAAAAGTTGGAAAAAAACCCGGAGAACCCGCAGATCATTAAGACCGTTAAGGGGGCCGGCTATATAGTAGAAGGGGCGGTCCATGTTTAAGATATTGCGCGAGCTTATCGTAAAAGTTAAGGATTATTTAGTGGATATATATTATTCAGAGATCGAAAGTATTGATAATTTTTACAGGGCGTGCAGATGAATCAAATGCTCCGAGATCATAAGGAAGGGGGTGAATCTTTGTTTTAAGAAGAAATAATAGGAGCGTTAGGGCAGATTTTGGGCCCGTATATAAGGAAAGTCGAAAAATACGAAAATAGTGAAAATATAAAAATGGAGAAAAAAATGAAAAGGATAATTCTAGGGATGGTTTTATTAGCCCTCTTTATGCTTAATGCCGGAAAAGCGGCTTGGGCGGGAGAGATGGATGTACTTTTGAATAAACTGGTTGAAAAAGGAATATTGTCTCCAGCCGAGTCCCAAATAATAGCGGACGAGACGAAGATCCAAGTGTCTAAGGATCTTGCGCAAGCCAAGTCCTTATCTGTGCCGGAATGGACACAGAGAATAAAGTGGGGTGGAGACGTTAGATACAGAACCCAGAGCGATTGGGGTAAGAAAGCCCAGAGCGACACTCCGGGTGGAAGTTTTATAAAAAATCAGGAATGGAGGAACAGGATACGAGGCAGGTTTTATTTGGAAGGTAAGGTCAATGACTTTACTTACGCTGGTGCGAGATTTGCCGGTGGCGCATTGAAGGCCAATTCGACCAATGACACCCTTCAGAGTTACTGGAATAAGAACTACGCCATGTTTGATCAGTATTACATGAGGTTTGAGGCTCCCAGCGAAATGATACGGAACTACGGTCAGTACTTCAGCGACCTTAAGCTCTGGGCGGGCAGATTTCCGCGGAGTGGCTATAAACTATGCCTCCCCGGATATAAAGCTAGGCATGGGTTTGCCATCAATGAATGTATATAGTAATGCAGGGATGCTCTGGCTTGACGAAAACTCGTTTACGAATACCGATCCAATGCTTTGGGCCCTGCAAGGAGGCGTAAGAACAGACGAGTTTGGACCGATGGCTACCACAGTAAATTTTGGCACTGCCATCTATAATTTCGCCAATATGCAGGATAAGATGTATACAGGTGCTAATTATACCAACAATGCTACTACCGGAGGAACAAATACACGCTGGTCTCAGGTGGGGGATGGGTTGGCTGCCAACGATCCTCGTTTAGGAACATGGAAATACGGGTTTGCTGTTCTTGATCTTCTTTTAACAGTAGATAATAAGAACATGGCGGGTTATGATTTACCCAACGGTTTGTACCTTGATTTTATTAATAACTTCGCAGCTGGTAACGATCTTAATCAAGGATACCTTATTGGAGGATATAGATAAAGGAACCGGGTGACTGGAAAGCTCGCATGGAATACAGATACATAGGGCGCGATGCCATACCAGACTTTATGCCGGATTCTGATTTCTATGGGTTCGGGACTTTCACATCCAACACAGTGGCGCTTAACGCCAATAATAACGGCCTTCCAATGGAAGGGGGTACCAACGGTAAGGGGATAAATCTCGCGTTCGAATATCAGCTGTTGAAGAATACAGCCCTAAATATCGAGTATTATTGGATGAAGCCTATAAAATCATGGGACAAAACGAATCCGTGGAATGAGCTTCAAATGGACGTTGTAACAAAGTTTTAAAGTTCACCTATAATTCACAATAGTGTCACATAGTTGACACCGTGAAATAGTAATATAGTAACACAACATAAGGAACAGGAGGAAGAGATGAATAGGTTGAGAGTGATAACTATAGCAGTCTTGCTGATGTTTTTATGCATTGGCTTATGCATGGCCGAAGACAAGATGATTCAGATCAAAGGTTCGGATACGCTTATAAATGTCGTGCAGAAACTGGCCGAGATTTATATGGCACAGAAGCCGGGGGCGAATATCTCCGTAACAGGAGGCGGCTCCGGCACTGGTGTAGCCGCGCTGGTCAATAATAAGTGTGACATTGCGAACTCTTCGAGATCGATAAAATCGAGCGAGGTGGAGCAGGCAAACAATAAAGGTATCGATCCTAAGAGAGTAGTGGTGGCGATAGATGGTTTAAGCATCATCGTCAATGCGGCGAATCCGATAGACAAGCTGACCGTGGATCAAATCGGCAAAATCTATCGTGGAGAGGTCAAAAACTGGAATGAGTTGGGAGGAGCCGACAGCCCGGTAAGCCTTTATGGAAGGCAGTCCAATTCCGGAACCTACGACTTCATGAAAGAGGTCGTCATGAAGGGCGAGTACTCATCCTCACTTAAGAGCATGAACGGTAATGCCCAGATAGTAGAAGCGATCAAACAGGATGCTTCAGGGATAGGATATGTCGGAGTGGGTTATGTGAAGGATGCGACCGGAATCAAAGTCCTGAATGTAGCGGTAACCCCGGGCATGGGTTATTTTAGCCCGCTAAATGAAATGGATGTCAAAAACGGACATTACCCAATAACGAGGCCGTTAAATCAGTATATGAATGGTGTTCCTAAGGGGATGGCCAGAGATTTCATAATCTTCGAACTCAGCAAGGAAGGGCAGGATATAGTAGAGAAAGAAGGATTCTTCGCCGTTCCTGCGGAATATCAGAGATATAACAACGATACTCTGGGGATAAAGGGGGAGGTAGGAGAATCGCCAGTAGCTAAATATTCGGCTCAAGGAAGAGACGGAAATTAAGGAGAGCAATATAACAGGCCATGGGTAAACATAATAATTTAAAAGAAAATTTTATTCATGGCCTGTTCTTTTTAAATGGGCTACTGGTGGTAGTGCTTCTAGTGGGTATATTTGCGTTATTAGTAGCTAAATCTGTTCCGGCGTTCAAAGATATAAGTATCCGCGAATTTCTATTCAGCGCCAGCTGGAATCCTACCGCGACTTTCGTTTCCCCTTCATACGGTATAAAGTCGATGCTTGTGAGTACTCTCTTTGTGTCAATAGGAGCGCTTGTTATAGCTATACCGATAGGGATAGGATCCGCTGCGTATCTATCGGATGTTGCGGATCGGCGTACCAGAGAGATAGTAAAACCGGTCATAGAAATATTAGCTGGGATACCATCTGTAGTAATAGGATTTCTGGGCATAGTTTTGGTAGGACCCATGATAGCCAGGATATTTCATATCCCAAACGGCCTTAATGCTCTTAATGGATCGATACTTTTGGCCGTGATGGCGCTACCGACTATAATAAGCATGAGTGAGGATGCTCTTAATAGTGTTCCAAAGTCTTTTGAGGAGGCATCTCTTGCTCTTGGCGCGACCAAGTGGCAGACCCTTATAAGCATAAAGATACCGGCGGCATTATCCGGCATAATAGCGGCGAGCATGCTAGGCATGGGCAGGGCCATAGGCGAGACTATGACGGTACTTATGGCGACAGGTTGCGCTATAGCGATGCCTAAGAGTTTTTTACAGTCCGTTCAGACGATGACCTCCACAATAGCTATAGAGCTTGGCGAAGTGCCGTATGATACTACTCACTACTACGCGCTCTTCGGAATAGGTCTCGTTTTATTTATAATAACTTTTGTAGTGAATATGATAGCTGATATTGCGCTCCACAGATATCAGAGGGTGATAAAATGAAGATAAAACGATTTAGGGAGGTGCTCGGTTTCAATATATTGAGGCTATGTGTATGGGCAGTCATCTTCATCCTGATAGTTATACTCTACGATATAATAAGTAAGGGTGCGGGTGTGATAAATTGGAAATTCCTGACTCAAGCTCCAAAGAACGGGATGACAGAAGGTGGAATATTCCCAGCGATAGTAGGGACTTTTGCCGTTACTGTGATCACGGCGCTCTTATCGATTCCTCTCGGAATGGGTTGTGCCATATATCTGAATGAATATGCCAAAGACGGTGTTATGATGCGTATCATTCGCATGGCCATACGTAATCTGTCGGGAGTCCCATCAATAGTATATGGGCTTTTTGGCGTAATATTATTCGTGCAGATGGCCAACCTTGGCACTTCTATATTGTCCGCGGGACTTACACTTGGGCTCATGACATTGCCGTGGACGATCACCGCAAGCGAGGAAGCGCTTAAAAATGTTCCTAAGTCTTATCGGGAAGGCGCGCTTGCATTGGGGGCTACGAAGTGGCAGGCGATAAGGACCAATGTTTTGCCATATGCCGTTTCCGGGATGCTTACAGGCACCATACTGGGATTGTCCCGCGCGGCCGGAGAGACTGCACCGATACTATTTACCGGAGCAGCATTCTTTTTGCCGCATCTGCCGAAGTCGTTATTGAGTCAGTTTATGGCGCTTCCATATCACTTGTATATTATGTCGACGCAGCATCAGGCGATATCAAAAGTAAGGCCTATCGCATATGGCACTGCGCTGGTGCTCATAGCGCTCATATTCGTTATGAATATAAGCGCGGTAGTGTTACGGTACAGATTAAGAAAGGTAAAGACGGAGTAGAAAGTGGAAAATATAAAGATAAAAGCCGGTAACTTCAATTTTTATTACGGAAAGGCGCATGTCCTTAAAAACATATCTATGGACATAGCGGCTAATAAGGTGACTGGTATCATAGGGCCATCGGGTTGCGGAAAATCTACATTCCTGCGCAGTATAAACAGGATGAACGATACTATATTGGGCGCGAGGGCTGAAGGGAATATGTTTGTTGATGATAAGGATATTTACGGTGAAGGAATTGATGTTGTTGATATAAGGCGCAAGGTCGGCATGGTATTTCAGAAATCGAATCCGTTCCCGAAGACTATATTTGAGAATGTAGCATATGGTTTAAGGATAAATGGGGTAAAAGATAAGTATTATATCCAAGACAGGGTGGAGAAGAGTTTAAAAGATGCGGCTATATGGGAAGAGGTAAAGGACTGATTAAATAAGAATGCTTTCGAGCTGTCCGGAGGCCAGCAGCAGAGGCTATGTATAGCAAGGGCTCTGGCGGTTGAGCCGGAGGTGGTATTGATGGACGAGCCGGCCTCAGCCCTAGATCCCACGGCTACACTTAAAATAGAAGAGCTTATACAGGTATTGAAGAAGAAGTATACGATAATTATAGTCACGCACAATATGCAGCAGGCGGCCAGGATTTCTGATTATACGGCGTTCTTTATGCTCGGTGAGCTAATAGAGTATAATATAACCAGTCTAATGTTCACAAGGCCTAGTAAAAAAATCACGGAAGATTATATAACCGGCAGGTTTGGATGAGAAACGTATTTTTTATGATTCTGTTATGCCTTTGTTTATCATCGTGTGAAACATTAAAAGAGGTCCAGAACTCACCCGGGCTAAACACATTAGGGTCTTTTAAACTTGGCTCGGTACAGGAGAATAACTACTGGTATGACGGTAAGTCATACGAATATAACGAATATAAGATCGAGATAACATCCGAACCGGTTCAAGCCAAGATACAGTGGAACGGAAAGACAATAGGGACGACACCTTTTATATACAGTTATAGCGGCACACTTGACAGGGACGAGCGCGTGGTAATGCAGGCGATCCCGATAGACAGCGAACTTCCAGCACAGGAGGCGGTGCTTCGTGTAAGAACAGAGCTTCCACGAAAAATTCATTTTGATCTACGAAATAAACAAGAGGCCAATAACATATGAAGAAAGTGCTGTTCGTGTGTGTAGAAAACTCATGCAGAAGCCAAATGGCGGAGGGATTCGCCAGACTTTCTGGTAAGAGTATATTCGAGCCATATAGCGCCGGGTCAAAGCCATCCGGTAAAGTCGATCCTATGGCAGTAGAGGTTATGAAAGAGGTGGGTATCGATATATCATCACAGGCATCCAAAGGCTTTACCGACCTTAGCGTTAAAGAATTTGACATGGTTATCACATTGGGATGCGGAGATATATGTCCTTTTGTTCCAGCGAAAGAACACATAGAGTGGAAGATAGACGATCCGAAAGGCAAAGATATAGAATATTTCAGGATAGTTCGAGATAACATCCAAGACCACGTTAAAAAATTAGCAGAATATATTATCCATAACGAAAGAGGGAGATAAAAATGGAAAGACACTTCGATGACGAGTTGAGAAATTTAAAACAAGATATCCTGAAAATGGGCGTCTTCGCTCAGGATGCTATCCATAACTCCGTAGAGTCCTTAAAGAATCGAGATAGGGAGCTGGCTAAGAGCATTATAGAAAATGATACAAAGATAGATAGGCTCGAGCTTGTAATTGACGAAAAATGCGTCGACTTGATAGCGCGTCATCAGCCGCTTGCGAAAGATCTGCGATTCATTACAGTTGGCATGAAATTGAATTCGGAACTAGAGAGGATCGCTGATATTGCCGTTGATATCGCGCAACGCGTTCTCGAAATTGTAGATAAGCCATTATTAAAACCTTTGGTTGATATCCCAAAATTAACGGTTATTGCGCAAAGCATGGTAAAAATGGCTGTCGATTCTTTTGTGAATGGGGATGTAGAGTTGGCCAAGAAAGCTATATTATCCGATGGCGAAGCCGATAAGCTACGCAACGTTATAACGAAAGAACTCATAGAAGATTACATGGCCAAAGATGCATCTACGGCACCACGAGCCGTACAGCTTCTATTGATCGCTCGATTCCTCGAGCGCATATGTGACCACGCTACTAACATAGCGGAAGATGTGATTTACATGGTTCAAGCTGAAGTTGTAAGGCATCATCCTGAAAAGCTATGACGTTATAAATAAAATGTCCGCCTGAAATGGGTGGACATTTTGTATCAATTTGTGCTGCAAAGAGTTGTGACTTTTTGAGCCAAAAATGTCCGGACATTTCGGACATTTTAGCGAGGAATAGACCTCTCTAAATCACGAATTTTCTTGATAATCGCTACATCCAGCCCTATAATACCTACCTATATAAACAGAGAGGTTCTCCCTCGGCTCATACGAGAGGGACCCCAATATTATGCCTCTCGACGTGAGAGGTAAGCGAATGATAGCACTGATTCTTAAAGAGGATCAGTGCTATTTTTATGTCCTACAGGGGTAAAGACTTAGGGCGTTATTTTCTTCGATGGAAGTTGTGATCTTCGTATCTGTTGCTACGCGGCTTAGAGCATCGGTAAATCTGCTGAAATATTCTCCAAATTGTGCCAATTCCTCTCGTAGTTTATGGCTGCTAGTTTATGGTTTATTCTTGCAAATAAGCGCCTAATTTGCGCTCAAATTCAGCCATAAACTAAAGGCGAGGGCAACTCGGCTTTAGAGAGGTATTTTGTTGACATAAATATGCAATGTGATATACTTATTATGAACATACGTTCATAACTAAAGGAGATTGTTTTGCGCCCAAAAAAGACCAGATGGATAAAGTGTCTGCCAGGCGAGAGATGTTTTAAGCCTATATGTAAACCTTTGAGTAAGCTAAAAGGGGTATATCTAACACTTGATGAGTTCGAAGCCATCAGGCTGGCAGATCTTGACGGACTGAAGCAAGTTGATGCAGCAAAAAGACTTAAGATATCCAGGCCCACATTTTCAAGGATTGTATCCTCGGCACGTAATAAGATAGCCGATGGATTAGTCAATATTAAAGCCATAAGGATTGAGGGTGGCTGTTGTAAAGTAATAAGGAGAAATACGCGATGAAAGATTTAAAGAAATTATACTGGCTCATAGGCATATTCATAGTGATGTATTTTCTGCCACTGGGTAATCCCAAGGTATCGAACGCCATCTTTGAGGCGTTTAAGCTTCTTCAGTGGTATGTCATTAATCATACATTAGCTTGTGTTGTGCCAGCCATGTTCATTGCCGGAGCTATATCTACGTTTTTGTCTCAGGCCTCCGTAATGCGGTATCTTGGCCCGGATGCAAATCGTCCACTAGCTTATACAGTAGCGTCTATTTCAGGAGTTGTTCTCGCGGTCTGTTCGTGCAGCGTGCTGCCGATGTTCGCAGGTATTTATACCATGGGAGCAGGGCTTGGACCTGCGAGCGCCTTCCTATATTCAGGCCCAGCCATAAACATTATGGCGATATTTCTTTCGGCACGTGTCCTGGGTTTTGATATAGGCCTTGCCCGAGCTATAGGCGCGATAGCCTTTGCCTTTGTTATAGGCCTTTCCATGGCATTGATATTTAGGAAATCGGAACATATTCGTAACAAAATGGCTATGGCTATGCCGCCTGCTATTAAACCTACAAGATCGCTCTGGAAAACAGGCCTTTATTTTCTTTGCATGATAATGTTTCTTGTTTTCAGCGACTGGTATAATACAAACGAAGTTACGATCACGCTAAAGAATAACACTGTGATGAAAGCAAGTGTTCAGTATTCTACGCAGGACTTTATCGAGGTTAAGCCCTATGCGTTGGATGGGAAGATGGCTGTTGATAGCATACGCATCAATCGGTCGGATATCGCACAAACGAAAGCTGAAGATAATTTCGTGATGAAGGTCAATGCCATAAAATGGTATTTGGCGGGGTTTATGCTGTTGGCCATCCTTATTATGCTTAAGAAATGGTTTACACGCGCAGAGATCAAAGAATGGATGACTGCGACTTGGGATTTCGGAATGATGATCGTTCCGCTATTATTTGGAGGTGTCTTTGTAACAGGGTTTATCGGAGGTATTCTTCCGGAGAAGGGCGTTGCGGCTTTTGTTGGAGGCAATGGGTTTTTATCGAATCTTGTCGCGTCCACTATAGGCGCGCTATGGTACTTCGCGACGCTGACTGAAATACCAATTACACAGATGTTAATGCGTCTTGGAATGGGCAAAGGTCCGGCACTTGCGCTTCTTCTGGCTGGCCCGGCATTGTCACTCCCGAGCATTTTAGTCATCAATAAGATATTAGGGTGGCGCAAGACATTAGCTTTTACCGCGCTCGTAGTCGGATTTTCCACTATAGTTGGGTATATTTTCGGGATAATGGTACATTAAACATTGGACTTGAAGGCATGGAGAAGAAAAAACATATTAGTCTCAATGAAGATGATTTACTTAAAGTAGAACAGATCGTTCTTGATCATGATAAAGAGGGAGCGCTGGAGTTTGTTAAAGAAGTGATCAAGAAGCAAGTCGATAGGGAAAACGCCTCAAAAATGAAACGGGAAGGGGTATAATAT
>JAPLMF010000103.1:17614-22705 GCA_026387155.1 Candidatus Omnitrophota bacterium | reverse complement strand
TCTCGAATCCTTCAATGGAGTTTCTAGTTATCACGGTGCCGTGTACGTCTGAAATATCTTTTATCTTCTCGCCCTTCTTGAGGCGTAGGGCTATCTGCAAAATTTGCGTCTCTCCCATTCCGTAGACCAGGATGTCGGCTTTTGAGTCCAAAAGTATCGAACGACGGACCTTGTCCGACCAATAGTCATAATGGGCAAGCCTCCGCATACTTGCCTCAATCCCTCCTATGATTACCGGGACAAATTCGAAAGCTTGCCGTATCTTATTGGTATACATTATAGTCGCCCTGTCGGGACGAAAGCCGGATGCTCCACCCGGCGAATAGTCGTCATCGGAGCGCGGGAGTTTATTTGCGGTATAATTTGCAACCATAGAATCGAGATTTCCGGCAGTTATTCCGAAAAATAGAGAGGGCCTTCCAAGGCGCATGAAGTCGTCCGTGGAGGAGCAACCCGGCTGTGCTATTACACCAACTTTAAAACCCGCGTTTTCCAGCACCCTTCCTATGACGGCGGCTCCGTACGAAGGATGATCAACATACGCGTCGCCGGTCACCAGGATGATGTCGAGCTCACTCCATCCGCGCGCGGCCATATCCTCTTTTGATGTGACAAGGAATTTATTTTTCATTTATTTCGATTATCTTTCTGTAAATATCCTTGAAATCTTTCGTCCTGCACTCATAGTCCGCTACTCTCGATAACTCCTTACTCGTCGAATTGAACGCTATCGAATATCCCGTTTCTCTGGCAAGAGGTATATCACCCTCGCTATCCCCGACCGATATCACTTCGCTCGGGACGACCCCGAACTTTTTGAATATCGTCGCAAGTACTTCGTGTTTCGCGCCGTGGGCAAGTTTTATCGAAACTCCGCCTGTAAGTTTCCCTTTTCTCGAAACGAGACGATTAGATACTGTGTAGTCGAGGTTCATCTCTTTTTTTATACGGTCAGGCATATACTGTAATCCTGTAGATACCGCAGCGAGCTTGAAGCCCTGAGCTTTAAGCTTTTTAATATAGCTCTTTGCATTTCTGGAATAGCGGACGTTTTTGAATATATTTCTTATCTTCGATTCATCCATTCCCTTCCAGTGCGCGGCATCGAGTTCGCAGAACTTCCTGTAATCGATCTTGCCGGCAAGAAAGTCCTCCTGATATTTAAATGCCCTATCCTGCCAAAGTCCGAGCTTCTCATGAATGTACCGCCAGGAGCTTATGTGTGTCGTTATCGTTCCGTCGATGTCGAAAATGATGAGCTTATAGCGCATCAAAGTATTTTAAGAATGTTCAGGCCGGTCTTTGGGTCCAGATCTTTCGAGGCCTTCGCCCCGGTGATCTCGAATACGACAGCCTCTATGACGAGAAAGACGCTTGATCTTTTACGTACGCAGCCTGTTAAGACCTTATCCTTCTGGCCCATCGAAGTATGGATATGTATTTGAGGTCCGGATCTATTGGTAAATATCGTTCCTACCCCCATCGCCTCCCAGGCGTTCGTGAACTTTTTCCAATTTGGTTCCGGAGGTATTATGGGTTTTTTAGGTCCGGTTACTATATCGCCTTTTTTAAGGGCTCCAAGAAATACGAAGACGGCGGTCTCTATCTTCTCTTTACTAGCGAACTTTGATATCTCATCTATCATGACATCGCCGTCATCGAACTTGAGGATAAATATTCTTTTCACGCTCCCCTTTGTGTAGCGCATAGTTATTTCATGGCTCCCAATATGGCCGAAGCAACTTCTCTTGCGGACTCTTTTACGTGCTTCGATGGTTTAGTCCCAAATTTGATCGTCAAAGGCTGTATGCCTATAAACGTTACCGTACACCCCATAGTTTTTATGAAATATTCGATCAAAATTTCAGCAGGCATCTTATGCGTAGAGAAGGTGATGTCCTTGGAAAGTTCTTCAGGTTTTAATAGGAGCACCGTACCCGGTGATTCCTTCATATCGGCGGTATCTACTATGATTATATGGGAGGGTTTAAATCTTCGTATCTCGCCCGTAAGATTCTCAGGGGCGGTCTCGCCCATAAAGACCTTGAGTCTTCTCGACTTGTTCTTCTTTAGGATGGATTTGCCTACAAGGATACCGGCGGCATCATCGGCCCTAAATTCGGAACCGATGGCGAGGACGGCTACGCGTTTTGCGCCGTCCAGCCTATTTAGTAGGAGCGATCTTAGTGTTGTCACGGAAAGTCACCTTGAGTTTTTCGCGGTCGATAGAGGCCAGTTCGAACTCGCAGGTCGCTTCCAGCGCTCTTTTAGGGCAAGAGTCGACGCACTGGGCGCAGTATATGCACTTGCCCAGATCTATATCGGCCTCGAATACTTTATCGGCAACTTTTCTTATCTTTATAGCGTTCGACGGGCAGTCGCGCACGCACTGGTTGCAGCCTATGCACTTCTCCGGATAGAATTTAAGTTTTCCGCGGAACCTTGCCGGGACGTCGAGCGTCTTCTTGTGGAACGGATACTCAGTCGTGGCCGGTTTCTTGAATAATGACCCGAGCACCTGTTTTATCATCTTACCTGGCCTTATCATTTGATTATAAATCCTTTCACTGCCAGGTTAAATAGTATCTGCGCGAATGCGAGCGGCGCTAAGAATTTCCAGCAGAAAGATACCATCTGGTCTATCCTGAGGCGCGCGAATACCGTGCGTGATAATGAAAGAAGAGCTATTATGAAAAGGACTTTTAACAGATAGACTATAAAACCGATTGCCGGTCCGTTGCCGATCCAGAACGGCAGATATACAGCCGCTAAAAGCGACGCCGCCACGATAGTCTCCATATCTATCGAAAGCTTGAATAGCGCCATGAAGCGTCCGCTGTATTCGGTGAACATTCCCGCTACTATCTCCGTTTCGGCCTCCGGGATGTCGAAAGGGACTTTTTCCAATTTACCGAGAAGAGTTACTATCGCTATGGCAAACCCAAGCATATTGAATAGCCAATAACCGGGGTGGGCGCTGTAGAAAGTGGCCATTCCTGTAAGCGACCAGGTATTGGCAAGAAGCGCCGGAGCCAGTATGCTCATAAGAAGCGGTACTTCGTAAGCGAATAGCTGAGTCAACGCCCGCACCGCGCCTATCTTCGAATAAAGAGACGTCGAATACCATCCCCCCAGGAAGAATGTAAGCGTCGGTATCGTAAGAAGGTACAGGACGACCACGAGGTCTCCGTTAAAATACGAGAGCGCTTTAGGACTCCACATAGGTATATACAGTATGCTCGTGACGACGGCGGTCAATGCTATGACCGGCATGGCCTTAAACATATTCGGATTTGCCTCTTCCGGTATAATCTCTTCCTTTGATACGAGCTTTATAAAATCTGCCAGCGGCTGGAACCATGGCGGCCCCTGCCTGTTCTGGAGCCTCGCGTATATTCGTCTATCAAAAAATTGAGCCGATAATCCGAATACGAAGAGGAATAAAAACCCCGGGAATATGAATATATTAAATAACGCCTTCATCAGATCCATTTCTTTAATTTTTCATTAAGGCCTGTAAAGTCCAGGCCTTTTTTACGGTACCAGTCTATGCTGTATGTGTGAAGGTCTTCCCAGCTCATTCTCTTCGCAGGACCTCTCGATCCGGATCTTTTAATTAAAGTTATCCTGTCGGTACACGAGAAACAAGGATCTATAGCCGCGATGACTATCGGCAGATCCGCCAGCTGTCCGTCCTCGAGCATCTTCGCGACCGTCTGTACATTCGCCAGTGTCGGGGCGCGGACTTTTACCCGCTCGGGCTTGTCGGTGCCGTTAGATTTTACATAATGAAAACATTCGCCGCGCGGAGCTTCGTAACGACTTGTAGCTTCGCCTGCCGGTATCTTTCTGGGGGCTTTCACCGTCAGGGGCCCTTCAGGCATCTCTTTTAAAGCCTGGCGAAGCATTTTATAGGACTCCATCAGTTCACCTACGCGCACCAAAGCCCTGCCGTATACGTCGCAGTGGTCGTCGGTGACTACTTTGAATTTTAGTTTATCGTATGCGGCGTATGGATCATCGCGCCTGACATCCCTATCCACGGCCGAGGCTCTTCCTGTCGGGCCAACCGCGCCCAAAGTCACGGCGTCAATCTTAGAAAGCTTCCCTACTCCGGAAAGTCTTTCGATAAGTGTCGTCTCTTTCGTCGCTATATCTATATAGTACTTCGTACGCTCTTCAAGTGTATCTATAGCTTTCAATATGTCCTTCGTCTGGGATGGGTCTATGTCTCGCCTTACCCCGCCTATTGTATTGCAGCCGTAGTTTACGCGGTTACCGGTGACCTGGGCGAGAATATCCATGACTATCTCCCTGTCGCGCCACGTATACATAAGGAGAGTATCGAAGCCTACTTCGTGTCCGGCTACGCCTAACCATAACAGATGGCTGTGTATTCTTTCAAGCTCTCCGATAATCGTTCGTATATAACTTGCCCTTTCGGGTATGACGAGTCCGGCTATCTCTTCTACTGCCTGGACGAACGCGGTAGAATGGGTATGCGAGCATATCCCGCATATGCGCTCGGTCAGGTATACATCCTGCAGATATGTTCTCTCTTCACAGGCCTTCTCTATGCCTCTATGGTTGTAGCCGAGTCTTGCGCTGAAAGCCAAAATCCTTTCACCCGACAATGTCACGCTGAAGCTCTCGGGTTCTTTAAGCGCCGGATGCTGAGGTCCTATAGGGATGACAACTTTATGCATCTTATTTACCCTCCTCTAACTAATAGATCGACAAGCTCTCTTTCGTATATATCTGCGCCGAAGAATTTAGGTATTATAGTCTTTATAATGGGATCGCTTTTAGGTGCCGATATTTTTATGCTCAATATATTTCCATCGACTCTCGCGACATGATAAATGAAAGTTAATCTCTGGCCTTCGTCCAAGCCCGTTATTGTGAGCAGTATGGAGAATTCAAGATCCTTAACGGCGTAATTGAAGACCTCGTCGAAGTTTGCCGTTATATCGTCAGAGAATATTCTTCTTGCCCTGGGCGCCCTAATCTTGCCCTCTAGGAACGGGAACTTCTTTAAAAGATTCTGTAATATCTCGTCTTGTGACACTGTCTCTCCAATTTTATTTTCAA
>JAPLMF010000103.1:0-17535 GCA_026387155.1 Candidatus Omnitrophota bacterium | reverse complement strand
GTATGTAAAAACTCCATCAACCGTTTTCATACCTGGTTTGTGATACTTGCGCTCTTTTTCGCTTCTCCCGCCTCTATACTCCCGAGCAGTTTTACTACGCCGTCTATCAATGCTTTCGGGCTGACAGGGCATCCCGGTATGTAGGCTGCCACCGGTATGACGGCATTAATTCCGGACTCAACATTGTAACAGCCGGCGAAGACGCCCCCGGAACAGGAGCAGGTGCCCACCGCGACGACAAACTTCGGCTCAGGCATCTGTTCATATATGCGTATGAGTCTGTCCTTTATCTGCTTCGTCACCGGGCCCGAGCATAGTAGTATATCGGCATGCCTCGGCGTTCCCTTCAGCATTACCCCGAACCTTTCAAGGTCATATCTTGGAGTGAGAGCCGCTATGATCTCTATATCGCAGGCATTACAGGCGCCGGTATTAAAATGAAGCACCCAGGGTGATTTTAACCTGGCCCAATTTACTATCTTAGTTACAACACTCATCTTCTCTTATCTCCTGAAAAGTATCACAAGTCCTACTGCCGCCCCGCCTATGTATATGACGGCCATCGCGAAGGATCTTAAAGTGTCCATGGGCGCAGTCGCTATCATGAGCGTCACCACGTGAAGCACGGTAAAGAAGAACGCAAACGGAAAGAACTGGCTGTAATCCGGCTGCATCAGGTGCGTTGGCACGTTTTCTCCGCACGCATATGACTTGCAGGTGCCGCTTGGGACTTTTCCCTTAATCTTATACGACAATAAAGACAGCGCTTTCGAGAATAGCACCATCGCTACAAGTACCTCCAAAAATACTACCGGAGGCGTTAACGCTATATTTTCCATATAAAAGCTAGCCTTTCAGCTTATTAAGAAGAGTTATATCGAGCGAATCGTTCTTTCGGAATACGCTTATCGCTATACCGCCGGCGATTACAACTACTACAACCTCGACGACTATAACGGTTATGACAAGCGCCTGAGTAAGCGCCGGCTTCCCTGTTATATATCCTACGGCTATAAAGAATAGAGTTACGGCTTTTATGAGAAGCTCTATAGCGATTACCGCCCTAAGAAACGACCTCGTAACTACAAGGCAGTAGAATCCCGCTACCAAAAGGAGTATTGTGAAAGATCCAAATACGTATAAGAGCTCGCTCGGGTTATTTGGCGTCATCTTTTGCCTCCGCGAATAGTACAACAACTCCCAGCGCACCGGCTATTATCAGTATCACCTGTCCGAACATGTCCAGCTGGCGCATGTTCCATAAGACCTCGGTCACATTACCGACCGTTTCACCCGTAGACATTATCAAGCCCTTTGGAATGCCCGCTCTTATAAGCGCAAAGGCTACCAGTCCAAGTATAATAGGCAGATATATGAATCTTCTATTCCTCTTCTTTGACATCTCTATAATATCTTTGTGAGTGAGCGGTTTCGTCAGGCTTATTGTGCTTACAAATACTACCGTAATAAGTCCTGTGCAGACCGAAAGCTCAAATACGGCGGCGAGCGGAGAACCGAGCCTAAATATTAGTATCGAAAGTATGGCGCTAGTTACGGCGAGCCCTATTGTTGCTTTTAGCAGGCTCCTGCCCATTACGCTCCATACGGCCGCGAGAGTCATTGCTACCAGAAGTACTATGTCGATAGTATTCATTTTTTATTAATGCTGAAGCAGCTCCTTTACCGGTATTATAAAGCTCTGGAATATGAATGGAAAAAGCAGCCCGGTCAATACTACTATTGAAGCAAGTATGACCGACGGTAATACAATACCAAAACCGGCTTCTTTTACATCGTCGAGTCCAGCGGAGAGTTTACCGAAGAATACTTTTCTCTGCATTGTAAGGAGATATCCTAACGTCACTACACCCGCAAAGATCGCTATCGCGGCATAAGAATATCTCCCGGCCTGCCAAAGCGCCACTATTATTAAAAGTTTTGACCAGAACCCGGCAAGCGGAGGTATTCCCGCGGCCGAAAGTATCCCTATAACCGAGGTTGTTCCGGTCACCGGCATGCGCTCGGCTAAACCCCCCATTTTAGACATTGATACAGTCCCGGTCTCTTTTTCAAGGGCGGCCGCGTTCACAAATAGAAGCGACTTGAACATAGCGTGGTTAAAGAAATGGAATATTGCGGCGGCCATTCCAAGCGGCGTGCCTGCTCCTATACCGAGAATTATATATCCTACCTGGCTAATGCTGGAGTAAGCGAGCATCCTCTTAAAATTATCCTGCCCCAGCGCGGCAAAGGCCCCTACCAGGATAGATAGCGTTCCTAATAACAGGAGAACGTTGTTAATAGAGGCGCTTGATCCGAAAAGCATCGTTATACGCATGATCGTGTAAACGCCCGCGACTTTTGTAACTATGCCGGCAAGAAGTATCGAGACCGGCGCCGGTGAAGACTCATACGCGTCCGGGAGCCACCCATGGAACGGAAATATGCCGCCTTTTATAAATAGGCCGCATAGGAATATGGCTATGGCCGCTATGACTACCGGCTGGCTCCCTGATACTTTGAGGGCTTCGGTAATGGCCGCAAAAGACGTGTCTTTGGATACAAGTAATATCGCGGCTATTGAAAGAAGCATAAATACGGTAGCTATGGCTGAAAGCACCAGATATTTGAACGCTCCTTCAAGTCCGCCGATATCTTTTTTAAAAGCTATTAATATAAAGGATGCTATAGCGGTTATCTCCAGAAATACATAGAGCGAGAAAATATCCTTAGCCATTACTATGCCGCACATGCCTATCGACATTATTACGAGGAGGTTCGTGAATTTAAAACGCTCCGATTCGTCGAGAGGCATATAGCGGGATACAAATAGGCTAGATATAGATACTATGCCCATGCATACGAGGGCCACCACACCAAGGTGGTCTATTGATAAGTCAACTCTGAAGAAACGGTCAATGCCGACGGCCTCGTTAGTCAGAAAGAGTTTTTGATGGAATACCGCCAGGATCATCTGCGTGGCGAAGAGCGCAAGCGCAAGATAGAACGCTAATCTCCTGCCTGTGTGTTTCGGCAGGTTTATCGCCATTATGACGAAGAGCGGTATTAGTATTAAAAGGGATGGCATCATAAGCTACATCGTCCTCATCAGAAATATTATTACGATCACAGTCGCTACCAGCGACCACATTATGTACATCTTGTGGCTGCCGTTATGCATCTTCCTTATTACGAGGCCGGTCGTATCGGCGGCCCATACCACGACATTACTAAAGAAGAAGTCTATTATCTTATCCAGAGAGGACAATATTAAAGCCGCTGCCTTTACTAATATTCGCCCTATATTATAAGGATCGAAGTATCCTCTTTCGGCTTTATCATATATCCATGATAGCCCCGGAACGTTATGTATATGATCCACGGCGCCTAAACCCTTGCCTGTCTTCTTTACGCCGTAAAGGTGGTTTAGTAGTGCCGCTATGAGCACCACTACAGTCCCTGCGACGAGAGCCATATTCTTCGGAAATCCGGCGAAGCTGTGACCTCCATGAATAGCGTTACCGAGAGCCGGCCTTATTATCCTATCTATAGGGAGGCCGTTATAGATCCCAAATACCACACAGCTAAGAGCGATCAATATCATAGGGATGAGCATATACCAGGAGGCCTCTTTGACTTTAGAATTTCTGCTATCCAGTTTACCTAAGAAAGCGGCGTGTCCGAGTTTCAGGAAAGATGCTGCTGTGAAGAAAGACCCTAAAACCGCGGCGAAGTAGAATATTCTGCCTCTTTCAAGCGCTCCGTCATATACAAGCTCTTTTGAAAAGAAACCGTTGAACGGCGGAACTCCGGATATTGAGAGAGCCGTTATTATAAAACACGCGAAAGTTATCGGCATCTTAAGGCCAAGCCCGCCTAACTTATCCAGGTCCGTGGTGCCTGCCTCCTTCTCCACCGCGCCGCCGGTAAGGAAGAGGCAGCTCTTATACATCGCATTATTGATCATGTGGAAGAGGCCGCCCACTATACCGACAGGCGTCATTGTGCCAATACCCAGCACCATATATCCTACTTGGCTTATGGCATGGTAGGACAAAAGTTTCTTGTAGTTTTTCTGAACTAGCGCCATCAATACAGCAACTAGTATCGTTATAGCGCCGACCGTCATCATAAGAGTGCTCGCCCAAGAGTGCATCTCCAGTTTGAATATGTCGAGCGATATGCGCGTCAGAAAGTATATACCCATCAGCTTTTCAAGGGCACCGGGTAGTAACGCCATGAAAGGAAGCGGCGCGTCTATCGCCGCATCCGGTATCCAGCTATGGAATGGCATCGATCCGGCCTTTGATATGGCGCCTATCATCATGAATAGGAACGCGAGGCCGCCCATACCAGTCATCGGCACTGCCATTTTAGACATAGAGAGTGTACCGGATATATGCCCTGCGAGCGCTATTCCGACCATCATGACGAGGTCGCATACGCCTACTATAATGAATGCTTTTGTAGCTGTCCGGAAGGCGTTCTTATTTCCCACCGCGATCATAGCGAATAGCGTCAAGAGTAGCCCTTCCCAGAAGAAGAGCATCGCAATAAGGTTATCCGAAAGGAGTGCCCCGTTTACGAGGCCGAACGATATTAGTATATAAGCGAGAAACAACCTTGAGTAGCCCTTCCCGTACATCGATGAGGCTGAGTAGAGTGTTATGAGAAAGCCGAGCGCCGCCGCAGCTATGAGAATGAACGAATTAAAGCTGTATAACCTGAATGATAAGTCTATCCCCCCGCCGGCCCACGGAAGCGTTAGATATATATCTTTCCCGAAAAATGTCGATACGAGCACGAGATTGGCAGCCATGCCGAGGATCGACAGGACCTCTCTTAAGCCCTTAGTCCTTGCAGGGATCGAGAGTATCGCGAGTCCGGTGGCTATCGGCAATCCTATGACTATGAGCAATATATGCATGCCTACATCCCCACCATCTGCTTAACCGCGACAGCCACAAAAGACGACGGGTATATTATATATATACCGCCCGCTAGCGACATAGTCGCCAATACGGCCACAGAAACAATCATAGTGGCCGAACCCTCTTTAGCTAAATTTCCACGAGACTCTCCCAGGAAGACCATGTTGAAAAGCCTGAATAGGTAGAGTATTGTAAGGACAGCACCCGAAAGGAATGCAAGCGTTATGTATATGTTGCCGCCTCCTACTGCGCCGGAAAACACCATGTACTTCGAGAAGAACCCGCCGAACGGCGGTATACCCATTATAGAGAATGAGCACGCTAGGAAAGATAATGCCGTGATGGGCATCGTAGATATGAGCCCTCCCATTCTCGTTATATCCTTGGTCTTAGTATTTTGTTCGACTATACCAGCACATAAGAAGAGCCCGCCTTTGGCGAGCCCGTGCATAAGTATGAATAGCATCGCACCCGCGATGCCGATGGTATTATTTACAGCGAAACCCAGGAATATGAATCCTATCTGGCTTACCGTGGAATACGCTATTATGCGTTTTAAATCAGTTTCGACCAAAGCCGCCCCTGCCGAAACCAACGCGCTTGCCGCGGCTAACGCGGGGATTATAGTGTGCCATATTTCGCTCGGAGTGAATGTCACGATGAAGAGCCTTGCAAATACGTACACGCCTATCTTTACCAGCACAGCGGCATGCAGTAAGGCGGTGACAGGCGACGGAGCCACACCCGCGTCCGGAAGCCAGGTGTGGAACGGCAAGGTCGCCGATTTAGTGAGTATGCCTAAGAGTATCAGTATGACTGCGATGTCGGGTACCGGCGTCGTCTTGAAGTAGAGTTTTATCGCCGCCAGGTCGAATGATCCGACCTTCTGATATATAAGGACGAATGCTAAGAGCATCGCAAGCGCGCCGAATACCGTAACTAAAAACGCCTTATCGGCCCTTAAAATGTCTCTTTTCTCCCTGAAGAAACCTATTAAACGCCAGCTCGCAATGGCTGTGATCTCCCAAAATATATAGAGAAAGATGAGATTTGCCGAAAATACGAGCCCCATCATCGAACCAAGGAATAGGACGACCATGAGGTAGTATTCGTTCTGATTGCGATAGTGGCTTATGTAGCCGAATGAGTATAAGACTATGATGGCGCAGATAAACGAGGATACCGTTGCCATGAATACTGCAAGACAGTCGGCTGTAAGTATAAAATTAAAGCCCAAAGGAAGATTTGCGCTTACGGTTATAGTGTTGCCGGCAAGGACTACTGGTATGAGGGATGCCGCCGCGATGAAGGATGCCGATATCGCAGCCAAAGCCAGCGCGTTCCTAAATTTGGTCGATATATAACCGGCCAGCGGGGCGATTATCGCACCGGCTAGCGGTATAAAGACGCATGATAGTAGCAGTATTTTGTTCGTCATGTCGCTTTCCAAAATAAAAAGAAGCCTACTCTATCAGCGGGCTTCCATTGCCCAAACTTCACACTATTTACAGGATATATTTTATCATTTGATGGGTCCATTTGCAATAGGATTTTCCTATAGCGGTTAGTTCAATCGTGATCCTAAGATGTGGACACCCCCATCCGATACGTGTAGCGAACTGATAGGGCGGTAGTTTTGGGAGATATTTGTTATAACCCTAAGCCGAAGTTATAGGTGAGCACATTGAAAATATTAGGCCTTTTGTGAGGAGAAAAACGGTTATATTTAATAATATTTTAATAATAAAAGAACCGAGGATGTCCGCTATCGATAGACAGTAGGCGGTCCCCGCTGTTTTGTTTTGCTATCGTAAACCAAAGCAAAATAAGCGGGGATGAAGGGCCCTTCCATGGGCCCTAGTTCCGCAGGTTCCCGTTTTTCTACGAACAAAAAGCCGACCCTGGCTACTTGGGATGATGGGGAATATTTTCAGTGCGAACCATAACGAGGCTTAGGGTTAAACGAGGGTAACGCCAAAAGCGTGCCGTCATCTGCAAGCGAAACCATGGCAAACCCGGAAAAGTTACTTAAAGGGTTGAGTTATTTAAGAAGCGACTGATGTTCTCAGCGCAGGCACGGCCCTCGGCGATGGCCCAGACGACGAGCGACTGGCCTCGCCTCATATCGCCGCACGCGAAGACTTTCTTCATGGAAGTCACGTAAGAGGCGTCGGTCTTCACGTTGCCCCGTTGGTCAAGGCCTAATCCCAATTCACTGACAAGACCATGGTGCTCGGGACGGACGAAGCCCATTGCCAGTATGACGAGATCCGTCTCTATATCGAATTCGGTCCCTGGTATCTCCTTCATCGCGCTATCGGCCTTATAGCATACGAGTTTTTTGACAGTACCGTTCTCGCCGACAAGCCTCTTTGCCGAGGCCGACCAATGCCTGTCAGCGCCCTCCTCATGGCTAGTCGAGGTCTTGAGTATGACAGGGTATGATGGCCAGGGGAATTTTTCAGGCTGCCTCTTATCGGCAGGCTTCGGCAATATTTCGAGCTGCACTACGCATGATGCACCCTGCCTTATCGCGGTTCCTATGCAGTCGGACCCGGTGTCCCCTCCCCCTATCACGACGACTTTTTTACTCTTGGTGTCTATAATATTTTCTTTCTGAGCAATCTCTCCCGCAACCCTCCTATTCGACTGCATCAGATATTCCATGGCCTGATATATGCCTTTCAGCTCCCGACCCTCTATCTTAAGGTCCCTTGCGACCCTGCTGCCGCCGGCCATGACTACCGCATCAAAGTCCTTCAAAAGCTCGGAGCATCTTATATCAACACCGACATTGGTTCCGGTCCTGAATTCTATACCCTCGCTCTTAAATATCGAAAGCCGCCGATCTATCACGCTCTTTTCCAGCTTAAAATCCGGTATGCCGTACCTCAATATGCCGCCGGCTTTGGCGTCGCGCTCGAATACCGTCACATGGTGGCCGGCCCTGTTAAGCTGGTCGGCGCAGGATAGTCCAGCCGGCCCCGAACCGACTATCGCGACGCGCTTTCCGGTCCGGTTATCGGGAGGCGTTGGTTTTATCAGGCCGGCTTTGAACGCCTGTTCTATTACCGAGAGTTCGTTCTCCCTTATCGTGACCGGATCGTCATTTATACCCAGTACGCACGCGTATTCGCATAGCGCCGGGCATACGCGGCCGGTTATCTCCGGAAAATTATTCGTTGCGGATAACAAGCGCAATGCCTTTTCGGTCTTCTTCCGGAAGAGAGCGTCGTTCCACTCCGGTATATAATTACTTATGGGGCATCCCCAATGACAGAAAGGCGTTCCGCAATCCATACATCGCGAACCCTGTTCTGCCGCGCGTTCCGGAGCCGGGACCGAAGCCACTTCCCGGTAATCTTTCACCCTTTCACATACGGGTCTGTATGTTCCACTGGCCCTCTTCGTCTTTAAGAATCCTTTTACGTCACCCATCATACACCTCAAGAAGGTCCTGGGACGCCGGCGCGTAACGCTTTTCGAGCATGCGCTTATATTCTATCGGCATAACCTTCACGAAACGGCGGCTTGCCCTCTGGAAGTCATCGAGCATCTCTTTTGCCGTGGCACTGCCGGTGTAGCGCAGATGGTTATGAAGGAGTTCGCGGAGCGTTGTACGGTCCCCGTCGTCCAGCGCCTCGAGCGCCACCATCTCCGTATTGCAGCGGTCACCGAAACGGTTATCGATATCGTAAACATACGCTATGCCTCCGGACATGCCCGCTCCGAAGTTGCGCCCCGTCCTGCCGAGCACGACAACCCTTCCTCCGGTCATATATTCACAGCCGTGGTCGCCTATGCCCTCGACAACCGCAAGTAGCCCGGAGTTCCTTATACAGAACCGTTCCCCGGCCACGCCGCGTATATATGCCTGGCCGTTTATAGCGCCATAGAAGGTCGTGTTGCCGATTATTATATTTTCCTCCGCCTTATATGTGATGCCGGCCGGCGGACGTATTATTATCTTGCCGCCGAATATGCCTTTACCGACATAGTCGTTGGCCATGCCCTCAAGCTCGAATGTGGTGCCTTTGGTCAAAAATGCTCCGAGGCTCTGTCCGGCCACGCCGTGAAAAAGACAATATATAGTGTCCTCGGGTAGAGCGGCCTCTCCGTATCGCTTGGCTATCTCACCGCTTAACATCGCCCCTGTAGAACGATCGGTATTCTCTATAGCCATATCTATCTTTACGGGAGACGCTGATTTGATAGCCGGTTCCGCGCGTTTTATAAGTTCCCTGTCGAGTATATGTGACAAGCCGTGGTCCTGCTTTATCGTCTGTCGGATACCCACTGTGGCCGCCACCTTCGGACGGTACAATATTGGTGACAGGTCCAGGTCCGCAGCTTTCCACGGCAGCATCGCTTCGTTTATCTCTAAAAGATCGGTCCTTCCTACCATCTCGTCCACATTCCGCAGGCCTAAAGACGCCATTATCCCCCTTAGCTCCTCGGCGACGAACATCAGGTAGTTTACAATATTCTCCGGCTTCCCTGTAAAACGTTTCTCAAGGATTTCGTCCTGCGTTGCTACTCCTACGGAGCAGTTGTTTAGGTGACAATGGCGCAGCATCACGCAACCCAACACTATAAGTATGCCGGTCGCAAAACCGAACTCCTCGGCTCCGAGCAGGCAGGCTATGGCGACATCGCGCCCCGTCCGTAGCTGGCCATCAGTCTGAAGCCGTACGCGCGAGCGCAGGTCATTCATAACGAGGGTCTGGTGCGTCTCCGAAAGCCCGAGTTCCCACGGAAGCCCGGCGTGCTTTATCGAACTGAGAGGCGAGGCTCCCGTGCCTCCATCCCCTCCCGCTATCAATATCATGTCGGCGTGGCCTTTTGCGACGCCGGCGGCGATCGTCCCGACACCTATCTCCGAGACGAGTTTGACGCTTATTCTTGCTTTCGGGTTTACGTTCTTAAGGTCGAATATTAATTGCGCCAGATCCTCTATCGAGTATATGTCGTGGTGAGGCGGAGGCGATATCAAGGTAACGCCTTGCGTCGTGTACCTTGTAGCGGCTATAGTGACGCTGACCTTATGCCCGGGAAGTTGCCCGCCTTCCCCCGGCTTCGCTCCCTGGGCTATCTTTATCTGCAGCTCATCGGCGTTCACAAGATAATTTGTCGTCACACCAAACCTTCCAGACGCCACCTGCTTTATAGCGCTGCGCGCAAGATCTCCGTTAGGCCGGGGGGTGAAACGCGCAGGGTCTTCCCCGCCTTCTCCGGTATTGGACTTGCCGCCGATGCGATTCATAGCTACGGCTATCGTCTCGTGAGCATTCCTAGATATCGAGCCGAAGCTCATTGCTCCGGTAGCGAAACGCTTCAATATCTGGCTTGCAGGTTCCACCTCCGAGAGCGGTATAGATTTTTTCTTCTTAAAAGAGAATAGTGACCTTATCGTAGTCGGGTTGGCCGACTGATCGTTTATAAGTCGCGCAAACTCTTTATACTGCTCGGTCTTCCCGGTCCGTGTCGCTTCCTGGAGCGCAGTTATCGATTCCGGGTTCCATAGGTGAAATTCGCCGTCCCTTCGCCACTGGTATAATCCGCCGGTCACAAGGAGCGGACTGGCCATGCCGCTCTTCGGATAAGCGTCCGAATGTCTTGCAAGGCACTCTTTGCGCAGTGTCTCGAAAGTCGCGCCGCCTATGCGTGAGACGGTCCCCTCGAAACATTTCTCTATAACCTCTTTGTGCAGTCCAAGCGCCTCAAATATCTGCGCGCCCTTATAGCTCTGAAGAGTTGAAATACCCATCTTTGACAGGACTTTCAATATTCCCTTCTCAATGGCCTTGCGATAATTGAGGATCCCTTTTACGGCGCCGGACTCCAGGCTATCCGCCGTTTCAATATATCGTATCGTTTCGTACGCAAGATACGGGTTGACGCAATCGGCGCCGTAGCTGAAGAGCAGAGCGAAATGGTGCACTTCTCTGGGTTCGGCACTCTCTACTATTATTCCTATCTGCGAGCGTAGCGCTTTCCTGACGAGGTGGTGGTGGACGGCTCCGGCCGAGAGAAGAGCGGGCAATGCGGAATTTTTATGTCCGGCGCCTTTATCGCTTAAGACGAGAAATGTATAGCCCTCACCTATGGCCGATTCAGCTTCCCTACATACCCGGTCCATAGCTTTCGTAAATCCTTTCTCATCCTCCGTATTAAAAAGTGTAGATATAGTCTTAGTCCTGAACCCGTCTATTATGCCTGAGCGAACGCGGACAAGTTCTTCATCCGTGATGATCGGATGGCGGACGAAAAGGCGATGGCAATGTTCGGGGCCCTCTTTTAGCATGTTCAATTCCGGGCCAATGAAACAACCCAGGCTCATTACGAGCTCTTCCCTTATAGGATCTATCGGCGGGTTGGTCACCTGTGCGAATAGCTGTTTAAAGTATGTATACAGAAGCTGCGGTTTTTTCGAGAGTACGGCGTGCGGAGTATCGTTGCCCATCGATCCTAACGGCTCGGTCCCTTTTTCGGCCATAGGTTTGATTATGGCCGCAAGATCTTCGCGGCTGTAGCCGAAGGCCTTAAGGGCCGTCAGCATCTCTTCTTCGGTCTTCATCGGAGCCTTTGCATCCGGCGGGACCTCATCAAGCCTGACCGTCTTCTCCTTGAGCCATGCGCCATACGGCCGCTTATATGATATCTCTCTCTTTAGGTCCATATTATCGATGATCCTGCCGACCTTCGTATTTATAAAGAATATCTTGCCGGGCTCAAGCCGTCCCGAAACGGCGATATCGCAAGGATTGATATCGAGCACGCCGACCTCCGACGCCATAACGACCATATTGTCTTTTGTTATGAGGTAACGGGCGGGCCTGAGGCCGTTGCGATCGAGGCACGCCCCCACCCTAACGCCGTCGGTGAAAGCGATTGCCGCCGGGCCGTCCCACGGCTCCATGATCGAAGCGTTATATTCGTAGAAATCCTTAATTCGGCTGTCGACGAAACGATGCTGTTGCCATGCGTACGGTATCATCATCATGACGACCTGTGCTATCGACCTACCGGAAAGCACCAATAGCTCGAAGACGTTGTCGAACGTCGCGGAATCGCTGCCGCCTGGCACTATGATCGGATAGATATCGCCGAGCGCGTCGCCGAAAAGGTCGCTCTTGAGCAGCCCCTCCCTGGCCCTCATCCAGTTGATGTTGCCGCGAAGAGTATTTATCTCGCCGTTATGCGCGATAAAACGGAATGGTTGCGCGCGCTCCCAGGTGGGAAATGTGTTCGTGCTGTAACGCGAATGGACCATACAGATCGCGCTCTTCATATCCTCATCCCGCAGGTCAGGGAAGTATCCCTCGACCTGCGAAGGCATCAGAAGCCCTTTATACGACAGCGTGCGGCTAGACAGATTGGTTATATAAAAGAACTCCTTATTCTGAGATGCCGATGAGCGCACCGCGTTCTCTATTTTTTTGCGAGCGATATAAAGGTGACGTTCGAACCTGAGCTGGTCCACGCCGTCCTGTGGCCCTTTTGCGATGAATGGTTGAAGTATATCCGGCTCGGTCGCGCGCGCGGTATCGCCGATGACGGAACTGTTTACGGGCACCTTCCTCCACCCGAGGAACTTCATTCCTTCGGACTGGATTATCTTTTCGAATATCTTTATGTAGGAATTTTTTGCAGTCTGCGATTTCGGCAGAAATACGAGGCCGGTAGCATATAAACCCTGAGCTGGGAGCGTTATCCCGCACGCGGAGGCGGCCTTTAGCGAGAATTCATGCGGCACCTGTATGAGCACGCCTGCGCCGTCACCCGTCTTGGGGTCGGCCCCGGTGGCTCCTCTATGGGAAAGCCGGCCAAGGACCTTAAGCCCGTTCGCGACGCAATCGTGGGAGGCGAGTCCGTTGACATGGCAGACAAACCCGACTCCGCATGAATCGTGCTCGAATCTAGGGTCGTATAATCCCTGGCCTTCCGGCAAACCGTTATGTATCATGTTGGCCTACTTCTTCCATTTACTGACGTCGATCACAAGCTTCTTTATCTTCGCGCGCATCGTATTGCGATTTATTCCCAGGATCCTCGCGGCCTTCACCTGATTGCCTTCGGTCCTATCCAGAATATGTTCCAGGAGCGGCTTCTCGATGGACTCGATAACCGATTTGTATAGAACGCCGTCTTTGCCGCTATACTTCGTCGGATCGAGCTTGATCGTCTTCTGCGCGTCTTCTTTTATAACGATAGTGATCATGGCAATCTCTGCTTAAATTTTCGGCATCGGATCGGCGGACAAACGCCCGAAGGCCCTTGTAATCCCTCGGGCGCATTCCGTTATTTTATGAAAAGCATCTCTCTGTATTTCGGCAGATCCCAGTGCTCGTCCGATACGACACATTCGAGCGCATCGGCGTGCTTCCGGATATGTTCCATAATAGGTTTGAGCTCTTTAAAGTAGAGTGCGGCCTTCTCTTCATGATGGAGCTTGCCGGCCTTCTCCAATAACTTCATCATCTCGCCAGCATTGTGGCGGACATAATATATCTTGGACACGACTTCGTTGAGATGCACTTTCTGATCCTCAAAAACCCTGGCGTCTATCTTCAATCCCGCCTCCTTTTTGAGGCCGGACAGCCTCTTTAGGTTGGAAGCGAGGAGCTGTTCGTATTTGGCCCCTGCCGGGACTATGCTGGCGTTCACCATTTCATTTAAGGTGTTCGCCTCGATCTCGAGGATCGTGTTATAGGTGTGTATCCATATGTGGTAGCGTGCGATCAGTTCAGCCTTTGAAAATACTTTATACTTCTCGAAGAGGGATATATTCTCCTTCTTCGTCAGGGCTTCCAATGCTTCGCATGTCGATGCGACGTTAGGCAGCCCCCTCTTTTTGGCTTCCTTGACCCACTCCGGCGCATAGTTATTCCCTTCGAACCGGACATCTTTAGTCTCTTTTACTACCTCGGCTATGACCCGCATTACGGCGGTATTGAAATCCTTGCCGCTTGACGCTTTACTGATCTTGTCCGCAACGTAATCGAGGGATTCGGCAATTATCGTATTAACCACCGCTATCGGAGTGGATATATTCTGTGAGGATCCGACCGCGCGGAATTCGAATTTGGCTCCGGTGAATGCAAAAGGCGAGGTCCTGTTCCGGTCGGTAGAGTCCTTGTTGAACTTCGGCAGTCTGGATACACCCAGGTCTATTATATCGCTCTTCGATACCTTATTCTTGCCACCCTTCTCAATTATATTAAGTATATTTGTAAGCTGGTCGCCTAAAAACACGCTTATTATGGCCGGAGGGGCCTCATTAGCGCCTAGCCTGTGTTCGTTGCCAGCCAGGGCTACGCTTGCACGTAACCGTTCAGCATGTTTGTGAACAGCCCTTAAGACAGCCGCAAGCACCGCCAGGAACTGCAGGTTGTCCTCCGGGGTGTCTCCGGGGTTTAAGAGGTTATTACCGTTATTGTCGGCGAGTGACCAGTTCAAGTGCTTGCCGCTTCCGTTTATGCCGGCAAATGGTTTTTCGTGTAGAAGGCACACAAGACCGTGTCTCAGCGCTACCTTCTTCATGAGTTCCATCAATAGCTGGTTATGATCGGCGGCGAGATTCGATTCCTCGAATACCGGGGCGAACTCATACTGATGTGGCGCCACTTCATTATGTCTGGTCATGACCGGTATGCCAAGCTTATAAGCCTCTTCCGCCACCTCAAACATGAAGTTTATAACCCTTTCCTTTATAGTGCCGAAGTATTGGTCCTCCAGCTGCTGTCCCTTCGGTGAAGGCGCGCCTACGAGGGTTCTTCCTGTCAGGACCAGGTCCTGGCGAAGATTGTAATAGTTCTTATCTATGAGGAAATACTCCTGCTCCGGTCCGCAGGTCGAAAAGACTTTCTTTGCGTCCTTGCGGCCGAAGAGCTTCAATAGGCCTAATGCGGATTTATTGAGCGCTTCGTCCGAACGCAAGAGGGGTAATTTCTTATCGAGAGCTTCGCCGTGGTAAGAGATGAATATTGTGGGTATGCAAAGGGTTTTGCCTAGTTTTGATTCCATTATGAATGCAGGGCTTGAAGGATCCCATGCCGTATAGCCGCGCGCTTCAAAGGTTGACCTTATGCCGCCTGAGGGGAAACTCGAAGCATCCGGTTCTCCCTGCACTAATTTTGAACCGGAGAATTTTTCTATAACTTTTCCCGGAGCCACTATAGAGATGAAACTGTCATGTTTTTCGGCCGTGAGGCCGGTCATTGGTTGGAACCAGTGCGTGTAGTATGTGGCTCCTTTAGACATAGCCCAATCTTTCATGGCGCCGGCGATCTCATCGGCTTCTTCGCGCGATATAGTCGTGCCTTCAGACATCCACTTCTTGAATGCTGCGAAAGTCCCCTTCGATATGTGCTTTGCCATTGCATCGGCGCTGAATGTATTTTCGCCGAAATATTCCGATACCTTACCCGACGGTTTTTTTCCATTAAGATCCGCTGCTGTTATTCTGAATAACGCCTCATTTCTCACGCTCATGACATCCCCCTTTTTTAGCTCAATAAAAAAACGCTCATCTAGACCCTTTCTTAGGATCAACGATGAACGTCTATGTTCAAAATCTGTCTACTTTTGCACTACACCGTGCACAAAATTTAACCATATATACAAGTATAAAAATCTCTTTTTTGGTAACCTTTTTTATGGTTTATAGCAAACAAGTCTTTGGGATACTATGTCTGCCGCGATCCTCGGCTTGAGGTTCTTTATATCAAGTACTTTGATGACATGTCCGTATTTTTTGTACTGAGGTGCGATTTTTTTCAACGTGTTGGGCAAAGAATCAAAGAATGTCCGATTTATATAAGTATCCGCACTGTCCGGGAAAAGAGCAAGGTAAAATATGCCCGTTTCAACGAGATCCTGAAAGAAGTGGGTCCCGAATGAAAGCTCCGGGACCGCGTTTGCGCTGGCGAAAGCGATCTCTACCAGGATGGCTACATTGCTGATTTCAGCGAATGAGACGGGCACACCAAGAGATGGTGTCGATGTTCCCCATCTGCCCGGACCCATCAGCATTACCGCCGGTTTCTTATCGCCTTCCATTTTTCTGGTGATCTCACCGACCGCTCGCGCGATATCGTACTTTTGGGATTGGGATGCCAGAGCCGCATATTCCGCGGGATCCACATAAATGATTCTGCCGATCTCCTGTGAGATGTTTCCTCCGAGAAAATTGCCGGTTGACCTGAATAGTGTTTTACCTTTTCCAATTTTTGAAGGCATCTCTACCCTGCGCCCCAATCCTTTGGTCTGGACCGGCCGGCATTGTAGTATATTTATCCGGAATTCATCGTCTTCTCTGAAATTGATCGTAAATTCTATGTCAATAGGATACTCGTAGGCTGCTTCGAGAGTCTTCAATATCCTTATCATGGTATTCCGGAACTTGTTCTCGGAGGCAAGACGGTCGAAAGTTATTATCCAAGTGTCACTTTCTTTTACGGCTATCAGGTCGAGCCTGATATCAACGCCATTTTTTATGAGATCTTTCAATCCGATGGTCTCCAAAACATTATCTTTTACGTTCAGGACATCAACATCGTGCTGCGAGAAACGCCTCGTATCGTTCATGTTCGCGTGAGCCTTGAGCAATGGATCGTCCAGAGCCACTATTCTGGGGTAATCACCTTCGACGCGGTTGACGGCTCTGGTGCCCAGGCCCAACACGAGACGAAGCATGCCGGCTTTGGGGTCGATGGTGCTCTTCCAGACGAAGGTGTTATATGATATGCCTACACGGGCGACATCCGGGAAAAAGTAGCCGCTTCGATAAGACCCTGACACCCTTTGCACAAGGAGCGCCATCTGTTCATCCGCCTGGTCAAGGCCGCGCTGCAACCGGTATGAGAGAGCGTCTTCGTTCATCGTAGAAGCGTAGATCCGCCGGACGGCATCCGTAAATTTCGTATAACGTTCCTCCGGCGTTCCCTGATTGACAAGGAATATGCTTTCGTATTTTCCGGCAAAGGCGTTGCCGTAACTGTCTTCAAGGAGGCTCGATGAGCGGACGATTATTGGGGACTGGCCGAAATATTCGATCATCTGTCTAAATTGTTCTTTGATCTCTTCCGGGAAGATGCCGGATATGAGCTTAACCTTGAGCGTCCTGGCGACATCGAAATACCCATCTTTTGTCCGCTGCTCCATGCGCAACCTCCACCAGCCGTTCTCGGCTACGTAGGCGTAGAAGACATCGGAGCCTATGTAAAAAGAATCGTGAGGTTCAAAAAGTTCTTTTGAATCAAGGCCTTTATCTTTCAATAGGATGGCGCGGGCTATCAACATGCCGACCGATTTGCCCCCTATGAACCCGGTCCCTATCATCCTCGCCTTAACATCCAGTATGTCGCGCAAACTTATATACCGCTTTGCCAGCCGCAGTATCTTTTCGTCGCGCGCAACTATAATTCGGCAGAGTTGTTCAACCATCCTTTTACGCTCATTCGATCCGGTCGGGCCCTCCTCCATGTCCTCGGCCTTCATAAACAGACGTTCCCAGTAGTCAAGATATCGCCTGGCCCGCTTGGCCTCTTTTTTAAGGATCTCAGAAAATATCCTGACCGTATCTACGCTGGATGAGATGGGT
>JAPLMF010000088.1 GCA_026387155.1 Candidatus Omnitrophota bacterium | reverse complement strand
GCCCATTTTTATGCCATTATCGCAATTCATATTTTATTAGGGTAAAGTATACCACATTATCTCTATTTTACAATGTCCCGCCATGTTTTTGCCGATACAGGTTACAAAAGGCGCCATCTATGTAAAAGGGGTGGAACTTCTAAGGGAAAGGAGGATATAATGAGCTAGCAACATTGAAAGTGTTTTTTGGTAATGGACATTAAGGAAAACCTTTTTAGAAAAGGTTTTCCTTAAAACGATTTTGGCGATTAGCCCGCCTTCGTTTAAGCGCGGCGGCCGAAGGCCCAAAAAGCAATTCCGCACTTTTTGGGGCCGGAGGCAAAATCGTTAAGTGGTGGGGCGAATAACCTCTCCCCATAATCTTATCTCTCAAAAACGTTCGCCTATTATATAGTTATTGACCATAATAAGCAAGGATTTTCTCAATTCAGAGAGGCGAGTTTTAGAGAGGTTTTTAATGACCTTGAATGGCTTGGACATGTCCACTTTTATGTCCATTTCTGTCCACTTTACAGACGGACATAAAATCATAACATATTGAAATACATATAGTTACAAAATGTCCGCCCGTTATTACGGACATGCCTTTTTAGATGCAATGTCCACCTCTAAAACTACCTATTCTATATCAAAAAGGCTGCTTTTCCACCACCCTTGCTTTATGCAAGCTCCTCTGGAGGCGGCTGGCCAAAATCCCTATCAGTAATCTTTCGTCCCCATTTATCCCTTATGTCCTCATCATTTAATGGCAGGAAACTAACCCGATTTTCCGCTGCCCTTATAGCCATCTCTAAAGCATCCGGACCGTCATCATGCTCGCCTCTTGGGAAATATTTAAGCTGTTCAATTAACGTTGTATGCTTTCGGGAAAAGAAAACTGTTTCTGACGTAAGATAGGTCTTCATTCCAAAGATTCTTTGTTCTTTATTCTTGGTATTACGGATTTCTTTGAAGGGAGCTAAGACGTTTTCCTTATAAGCATGATTGCGTACTGTGTTAAGCAATAACTCTGGGAATAAATTGGCCTCTATAACAAAATTATCCATCGGATGGCGGATTTTACAGTAATCGACAATAGCCTGAACTAAGTCTTCTTGAGATCGTTCCGTAATATCGGCGTCGATGACATAGAGACGGCCTTTATGCTGGACAAGAATAATGATAGCTGAGTGATCCGAACGGCCGCTTTTCACGCCAACGCTTGGATCGCAGGCGCCTATATAGCTATAGTCGCCGCCGAAAGATTCGAGTAATGTTTCTAATGTAGGAAATTGGTCGTCCCAATAATGGAAATTTTCCGGGTCGTAACAACTGTCCCTAGTCTTGGTGGGGTCGTTTTGTTTCTCGGAATCGAAACTATAGGAAGTTCCGAATGTCTTGATCTTCATCAATGTATAATAGTCCTCCTGTTCTTCCCATAGGACCTTGGTATCTTTAAGCATATCAGCTTTGTTATCCTGAAAAAACCTATCTGCCGCTTCCAGACCTGCGTAGCCTTCATAGCTCTCGCCACGATTACGTGCGATATTCTCCCACCTTTGCCACAAGTCATCACGCTTGGAGAATTCATCAATTGCTTTATAAATAAGCTTATCCCAATTAAGAAATTCTTCTTTATTCGTCAGTCGTGTTAATAGCGATTGGATGTGGACAAGCGTTCCTATGGAAATCGTATTAACAACATTGATCGCGCCCATATACAAGACCACCCCGCTAAACCAGTTAAAAATATTTTCTCTGGATTTGGAGCTATAAGTATTCTTTTCGCCATCAATATCGTCAAGGATAATTAACGTCGGTCTATGCTCATTATGCTTAACCCCTCGAGATCCTTGTCCTGCACCATATGCTTTTACTTTAATATCATTGGGCGTAATAATTTCGTCTTGAGTAAATTTTGCTTTAATCTGACTTTTGGTAGAAAATACATCCGCGAAATCATCTCGTAAGAGAGCGTTTGTCTGAAGCTCCTTGGAAACTGTGGCTAGCTGCGACTGCGCCTGATCGGCGGTCGCTGAAAAAATCAAAATAAACCGTTCTTTTCCGTAACAAATAGACCACAATACATAAAATAAGTTCACGAGTGTGCTTTTGGCGTATCCCCTAGGAGCCGCTATTGCCAGCCGCTTATTGCGATGGTTGGACATTTCCATAAGGCAGTCGCATATCGTTTTGTGGAAAGAAGGGCTTTTGGTTTTTATATGATGGGAAAGATAAATATCGGCAAAGGCCAAGATAGATTTCTTGCCCATTGCTTTACGTAGGCGTCTTTCCGATTCATTGCCGATACTCACTTTTGAGAATCCCTGTCTTTCGTTATATCGTTAATCTTTACTTCAAGCTTAGCTAATCCTTCTTTTGCTTCCGCGATGGCGATATTACGCTTTACGTCTTCGATTAGTCTTGTGATTTCTGGATCGTTGATATTTTTGTCATTTGCGATTTTTTCAAGGCGGGTTAACTCTTCCTTTAATTTAGCCGGGTCGGCTTCCTCCTCGTGAGTACGAACTTCTATCTCTGACTGTTCTGGCCTCGCATAAAGGATACCTAAGCTCTGAAGAATCTCTATCTGTTCATTAATAGCTTTTGTGGCCAAATAACTGGCCTGTGTTTTTTCTTGAATTGATCCCTCTTTCAAACGTGACAGCCGTGTCATGTTCTCTTGTGAAGCGGTCCATTTATCCATAAATTCATTGAGAAGCTTTAACCTGTCTTCCGGAGTCAATTTTTTAGCATTTCTTTCCCTGATAGCATCTTTATCGCGCCTAATCGTCTTATCGCTGACTTTTAAGACGTGGGCTATCGCGGCTGTAGGCTGGCCTTCCACATACCACAAATGCTCAACGCAATCTAGGCGTATGTCCTGCGGTATTTGTTTGGGATCGAGTGTGCCATCTCTAATCTGCGCTATGATTTGAAGGACGGGGGTTTCTTCTATGTTATCGGGGCGTTCTTCATCCGGCATAATTATCTACCTCCTTATGCGAGTTCATACTTTACTAAAACTTCTTTGAATACCTTGTCTTTCCCTGCAAATCCGACATACCGCTTAACGATTCCATCACAATATGCACGGGAGATTTCCGTACCGAAGCATCTTCTTTTTAAGGAATCCGCGGCTATCAAAGTCGTGCCGGAACCTAAGAATAAGTCCAGCACGATATCGCCTCTTTTTGAGCTATTTCTAATGGCTCTGTGAGCAAGAGCAACGGGCTTTTGGGTAGGGTGGATATAGTTAGGATCCCGTTTGATTTCCCATAAAGTCGACTCATTATTGGGACCGTACCATTTATGGGCTCCTGCTTTTTCTTTCCAGCCATATATACAGAATTCTGTTTGTTGGTTATAATCGCCATAGCCTATCGCGAATCTCTCTTTTGCCCATGTAATTACACACCCTATGTGAAAATTGAGTTCTGTAAGCATGTCATACATGGGGCCGAATTGGCGGCTACCGTTCCAGATATAAATGGCCGCTCCGGAGGCAAGATACTTGGAAGAATTATTAATAATAGTTTTGAGCCATTTTTCATAATCTTCCTGACTCATATTATCATTATATATCCTCTGCCATTGCTTTGAGCTTTTTGGACGTGCTTTTGCGTGAGGTCTAGCTCCTCCGTAGTAATCGACGTTATAGGGCGGGTCTGTATGGATTAGGCCAACCATTTCGCTGCCTAAAAGTTTTGCTAAGTCATCAGGCTTTGAAGCGTCTCCACATAAAATCCGGTGCTCACCAAGCTCGATTATATCGCCCGGCTTGGTCGTGGCTTTCTCTTCATCCTTTAACGCGCTTTCAAAATCAAAATCGTCTTCCTTCGCCTCTTCCAATTGGTCAAGAATTTCGCTGATTTCAGGGATATCGAAACCTGAAAGAGTAACATCGAAGTCCGGGGTTTTGCCGAGCTCATCCAGAAGCTCGCCGAGTTTTTCAATATCCCAATCGCCGCGGATTTTATTTAGAGCAAGATTAAGGGCTTTTTCTTCTTTAAGATCGAAATCGACTACGCTTACCTCTACTTCCTTGGCACCTTGTCCAACTAGGATTTTTAGACGCTGGTGGCCGCCGACGAGGTTACCTGTCCGGCTATTCCATACGAGTGGCTCGACATAGCCGAATTTTTCAATGCTCTTCTTGAGCTTTTCGTAATCAGGATCGCCGGGTTTTAAATCAAGACGGGGGTTATAAGCTGCGGGGTTAATTTGATCAATTTTGACTTTCTGGATTTTCATATTATCTATCGAATTTGGATTTTGCCGATCCCATAAAAGATACATTGACCGCACTATTTGGTATGGCTAGATTTTCCATGTGGTATATTATCGGTTTTGAATCACTCTTGGAAATGCGGACAGCTTGTCCTTCTTCCCACATCCTGAAACTAACCTTTGAAAGATGAAGACCTGATACTCTCCATTCCGAATAAGCCGGATCATCTATTATGACAGAATCGGCACTATAATATTCGTCTTTCTCGTCATCATATTCATGATCCCATATGATTTCGGCTATTGGCCAGTCTTCACCTAGGTATTCGTCGGGATATTTATCACCGGACCCTAGTATTCTTTGCGGAGTACCGCGATAGCCGTCGATGACAGTCCCTTTTCTTTGTCCTCCCCTTTTTCTTGCCGACTTCCTCATGTTACAATCATAGCCGTCTAGGTTCTTTATAATGTTATCGGGCAAGTTAAGCAAGAAACCGCCGCTTTCCTGCTTCTTTTTAGTATTGTTGGTTATTCGATAAGTTTTTCTTTCCTCGCCTTTTCTTACGGTTCCCACGTCGCTTACAACAACTATATCTTTAACTGCCCATTCTTTAGGAAAAGGGTCGGTCCCCGGATAAGGATACCATTCAGAAATATCCTCAAGCCACATCCTGGGATATTCATTTTCTTTGATTTTTTTGATTTCTTTGATTTCCTGCTCTTTATCTAAATTGGGATATTCCATTTTCTCATCCTTAAACGCTAAAGAAAAAACCCTCGCCATTATAACTGAGGGTTTTAATTGTTTTGATGTAACGGCTTCTATTTAATTCATTTGCGTTTAGCTCTTTCATCCTTGCTTTATTCTACTACTTTTAATGAAAATCTCAAGCTTAAACTCTTTCAGAACAAATAGATAAAAAATATATAAAATTATGCAGCCGTCAGGGTTTCTTTGGCGAGTCGGTTATATTCTTCTATCTCTTCGACATTCCTGCGGTATGACTTGGGAAGACCTAATATAATTCTCTTTATTACCTTTAATATACCTTCTATAGAATCCGGAACGGCCAGCTCTTCACCGATTATGGATTTATATTGTTTTTGAATATAGCTAATGATTGGTCTATATTTATCTACATCTTCGTTTGATAGATTATCCGGAATATTGGCTGAGGCAATGGCTATATTTACCATGCCGGTAATCCTTAATATGTAATCCTTTAGCTCGCCCTCCGGTATAGATATATCCACATGGCCCTCACCTTTAAAATCTTTACCTGTGCAGTATACGGCTATGAGTGACTCGTGAGAGCCGTGCGCCTGAGAATGGGCTTGCATCTTAATATCGATGGAATACTTTTCTCTCAGTAATTGCACATATGTCTCCACTACCCCTATCTGAGATGCGGCTAATCTCGATTGGTCATATTTTAATATATAAGCTTTGCCTTCTTGGGGATGAGTGCGCAATAAATCGAACCATAGAAATTTCGCGGAGTCGCTGTCATATATATCGAGAACATCATCATATAATCTATTAGCGCTTTCTAGCTCCTCATCAACGTGAAAACCGCGCATAAGATCTCTGGCTTCGTGGGCAACCAGCTCCCTGAAGCGGCCTTCCCCGTTCATCTTCACCGCGGTAACCAGAGAATTATAGCCCGTATATATTGACGCATATCTTGATCCGGTCTTCTTGCCAC
Source organism: Candidatus Omnitrophota bacterium (assembly GCA_026387155.1). GTDB lineage: Bacteria > Omnitrophota > Gorgyraeia > 2-01-FULL-45-10 > 2-01-FULL-45-10 > JAPLMF01. Next base: position 2,653 of record JAPLMF010000088.1, on the reverse strand, counting down.
CACCTGAATGCGCTATAAGATTGTTAAAACTGTCATTGAATACAATCGTTGGCTGGCCCTCATCCTCCACCACCATACAGAAACGCATCGGTTTATCTTTGGGCAAAAATTCAGGCTTTGCGGATTCGTATATAAGCTTCAGGCCTTTTATCACATTTTCCTTGAAAACGTTTTCTTTTAATCGTTCGGATATCTTGATCTTTGTTTCAGGCGGAGATCTGATCGATATAAGGTTACCCAAAAAGAGGTTTGTAAGTTTTTCGCTATCTATATTAGCCAAATCCAGACCAGATAACTGATCCCCTGTTAACGCGAACATTCTACCTTCATTTGCCGCTTTATCTAAAGTGGGATGGGTTTCTTCAATCTCGTCAATCTGCCCGCGCGATAAATTCTTTGCGCCGTACCACGACTCTATTTCCTTTCTTAATATCTTCTTAAACTCGACAGGGAGCATCTCTATATCCGGCACCTGGACATAATGTTTATAATTTTGAGCGACATAGGTAATGCTTCTTTCTATTCCTATTCCTATTACCTTTACGCCCGAGTCTTCTGCTCCTTTGAGCGCTTCCGAGAGAGGCGTCCCTGTATTTCCTTCGCCATCTGTTAACACCAATATGACGTTTCTCTCTGCACCAAATTTCTTCATATCATCTACCGCTGCCAGCATCGCATCGCCGTCAGCTGTTGACCCGCCGCAGCTTATCGATTCCGATAATTCTCTTATAAGATCGTCTCTTTCCTTTATTGAATCATAAGTCCGTCGCACGCCGGAAATCTTCTGGTCCCTGAAGGCCTTGTGCATATAGGTGGAGCTGCCAAACCCCCTAACGTTAAAATCTATCCCGAGGCCATGCAGGACGTCCATGAATACAACAGCTGCATGAAGCGCATTCTCTTCCGCCAAGGAATACAACTTTTGGACATCCGATGTCCAATTGGACATCGGATGTCCAAAAGTTGTATTCCTTGGCGGAACTGCGCGGGATTCGGGACAGGTTAATCTATATCTTTTCCTTTTCTTAAACCAGTAAGCCACCTTGGTCTTATATCCTCCCTAATGATATTCGCAAGTTGGCCTGTAAGCGCATGGACAAGTCGTCTCACGACATCCAAATTCAACTGATATTCGCTTAGCATCCTCTTAAACCTATCCTCAAGCGCCTTTATTCGAAGGAATCTTTCCTCATCCGAAAGACGCCTTCCTTCCATCTCCCTTTCTGAACGCACAGCCGTAAATTCCGCCGCCATCCTTTGCTCGAAGGCTCGGCGGGTTTCACTTTTTTTGTCTGTAACTTCTTTAAGGGCCTTTTGCCAATCAGCAGAATTATCTTTAGTCTTATCCTCAAGCTCTTCCGCATATGGCGCAAGTTCTCTTTCAATCTCGTTCTCGGTTTGCTCTTCTCCGTATTGTCGCTCCAGCTCTTCTCTTCTTTTCTCAATAAGTTTCTGATATATTGGCAATATCTTATCGCGCATAACTTCTACCCTTCGCTTAGCCGCCGCGGTTATCTCCATCGGGGTTGGCTCTTTATTGATATAGATATTACCTTTTTCATCCTGCACCTTTGGTATCGTCTCAAAAACTTCTTCAAGTGCGCGGCTAGTTTCTTTGTCCTCAAGAAGCGTTCTTGTATCTCCCTGAAGGATAGCCGGTAGAGATCCTCGTTTTCCACGATAGAATATACCGCTTAAAAATTTTATATACTCTGGCACATCCTTGCCGAAATGGCTTTTGCCCCATTCTTCTGTATCAATAACAGCATCTTTCGCGTCTATCAATTTCTGCCCACCGCCGACCAGATGAGTTCCCCACCTGTCTATAGTAACGTCCTCCGCTGCATTAAACAGAATATTTGTGGCCTTGTCGATAAAAGGCATAAAATTCACATATCTTGTGCCGTATCTGTGCATGCCTTCGTGCATCCCTTCACCCGCTAGTTTCTCTTCCCCCGTCTCCAATATCTCTGACAAAGGATATGTCATCACTTCTTCCTTAGGAAAATATTCCCATGCCTTACCCGCTGTGATTCTTACAAGACTGCGCGCGAAGCGCCTAAAAAACGATTCGACGATCTTTTTCTTATCTGCAAGCTTTTGATAAGTTTCGGGATCTGTGGATATACGTTTAGCTAGCTCCTCTAGCGCTCGATCCGGCATTTCTTTTTCAGGTGCAACAGCACCATCTATAACATCTTCCGGCTCTTTTTTTGGCAATCTTTCATCAGAAAACGATTTGATGCCGAGTGGTTGCTCACCGGTTACAAATAGGCTCCTTACGGACGGAGAATTTGATTTAAAAAGTTGAACCGGTGGTGATACGGGTAGCGGTGTTGTTTTTGTAATCTGAGTTGTGAGACGGCTATAAGCTGTGGCTCGTATTATATCGGCTACATTTTTCTGAGGCGCAGGTGGAGAAATCGAAGCAATATTCTCTATACTACCAATCGTATTTATACCTTCTTTTTCTAGCATATCTTTAAATATCGCGAATTCTTCTTTTGGCGTCTTCTCCTTCACCCAGACAAGCTTGAATCTATTTATGAACGGGCCAGGTAGTTGACTTCTGCCAAGGGATATCCTTGTAGAACCCTGGATAGGGTTTAGGGTGGCGAATAACCTGAAGTCAGGATGTACAGCTATCTTCGTA
>JAPLMF010000022.1:12955-18461 GCA_026387155.1 Candidatus Omnitrophota bacterium | reverse complement strand
GAGAAGAGGCTGACTGCCGACCCTCTGAATATACCGAAGATCATCCATGCTAAAAGTATCGATATATTAAGCGCTATTATCGAGGGATACGGATCGGAAGACGTAAATACGAAATAAATAATGGCAAAAGCAAGAATTACGGAGAGTTTTCCTAGAATCTTCCTGTCACGGGGAAATACCGACATTTAGGGGGTCTTTGGTTAGATGATGGTGATATCGGTATCCTTATCAAAGAAATGGACCTTCGACATATCGAAGACAAGGTCCATATCCTGATTTATGGTCGGTTTATCGTGCCCGCCGACTCTGGCCGTAAGGGAATGCTTCCCCGTATTGAGATATAGGTATGCCTCTGAGCCCATCGGCTCTATGACTTCGCAAATCGCTTTTATGGTATTCTCCTGAGGCGCCTCGGACACAAAAAGCTTATCGTATATATCTTCGGCTCGTATCCCGAACATGATTTCCTTATCGATATAAAGCGTAAGGGCCTTTGACATCGCGTCTATCACTTTTACCTGAAACTTGCCTTCGTTAAAATATATCTTACCGTCCTTTTTTATTATCATTCCTTTGACGAAGTTCATAGGCGGCGAGCCTATAAACCCGGCTACAAACCTGTTGACCGGATTATCGTAGAGCTTTATAGGATCGGCTATCTGCTGTATATTCCCGTCCTTCATGACGACTATCCTGTCCCCCATCGTCATTGCTTCGGTCTGGTCGTGCGTGACGTAGATCATAGTCGTCTGTAATCTTAGATGGAGTTTCTTAATCTCGGTCCTCATCTGTACTCGCATCTTCGCATCGAGATTAGAGAGCGGTTCGTCGAATAAAAATACCATAGGCTTACGGACTATCGCCCTTCCGACCGCAACGCGCTGACGCTGGCCGCCGGAAAGTTCCCGGGGCTTCCTGTTAAGCAGATTCTCTATGCCTAGGATCGTGGCGGCATCCTTTACCCTTGAATGTATTTCGGCCTTGGGATACTTGCGGAGCTTGAGTCCGAAAGCCATATTATCGTAAACGCTCATGTGTGGATAGAGCGCGTAGCTCTGAAAGACCATAGCGATGTTCCTGTCTTTAGGCGGGACATCGTTGACCAGCTGGTCACCTATGTAGACATCTCCGGAAGTGGCCTCTTCAAGGCCGGCTATTATACGTAATGTGGTAGATTTACCGCATCCCGACGGGCCTACAAATACGACGAACTCTTTATTCTCTATATCGAGATTTATATCGCGGATAGCCCATACGTTTCCGGGGAACGCTTTAGATACGCCTTTTAAGCTTACTTGTGCCATAGTGAGTTATTTTCTAGATACTCCTAATATTCAGCCATTATTTACCGGTGACCATCCTAGAAGTAACCTATCAGTCTGGCGAGCGATTCCTTCATATTCTTCCTGTGGACGATAAGGTCTATGAGACCGTGGTTCAATAAAAATTCGGACTTCTGGAATCCCGGCGGCAGCTTCTGCCTTATTGTCTGTTCTATTACCCTCGGGCCGGTAAAACCTATTAAAGCTTTTGGTTCGGCCATTATTATATCCCCGAGCGACGCAAAGCTCGCCATTATTCCGGCCATCGTAGGATTTGTGAGAAGCGATATGAATAAGCACCCTTTTTTATGGTGGCGCGCAAGCGCCGCGGAGGTCTTCGCCATCTGCATAAGGGAGTACATGCCTTCGTACATCCTGGCACCACCGCCGGAACCCGACACTATTATAAGGGGTATGTGTTTCTCGGTGGAACGCTCTATAGCGCGGGTCAGCTTCTCCCCCACCACCGATCCCATCGACCCCATTATGAACCGTGAATCCGTAACTCCAAATACTACGGGCTTACCGTTTATAGTGCCTTCCCCGGTTACCACGGCATCCTTAAGGCCGGTCAGTTCCTGATCCTTCTTAAGCTTTTCTTTGTAGGTCTTAGGCCCCTGAAAATTCAGCGGATCCAGCGACTCCATGTCGGCATCAGCTTCTCTAAAACTCCCTTCGTCGAGCGTCAGCTTTATCCTCTCCCTCGCGGCCAGCAGAAAATGGAATCCGCATTTCGGGCAGACCCTTAGATTTTCATCCAGTTTCTTATTATATATGAGCTCATTACAATCCTCGCATCTTGTCCAGAGGTCATGCGGAATATCGCGCTTCTTGGCGATCTTTACTATCGTGTATTTCGGTTTTCTGGGAAATAATGGCATATATTAACGCTTCAAAAGTTCCTTGGCCTTGTCCACAGCGGAAGCGGCATCCCTGGCAAAAGCGTCCGCTTCTATAGAATCGGCAAAGTCTTGAGTTACCGGAGCTCCTCCGACTATCACTTTCACTTTATCGCGCAGGTTGGCGCTTTTCAGGGCTTTGATCGTCTCCCGCATCGAAGGCATCGATGTGGTAAGTAATGACGACATCGCCAATATATCGGCACCGGATTTACGGACGGCATCGACAAATTTTGCCGGAGATACATCTATCCCTTGATCTTCCACTTCGAAACAGACGCCCTTCATCATCATGCTCACTATATTCTTACCTATATCGTGAAGGTCGCCCTTTACGGTACCTATAACAACCTTCCCGATCGGCTTTATACCGCACCTGACAAAATGCGGCTCTAACACAGCCATGCCGTAATGCATCGCTTTCGCCGATATAAGGACCTCAGGAATGAATATTTCATTCTTCTTAAATTTCGAACCTATCTCCTCCATACCCAAGATAAGCGCCTCATCCATGATCTTTCTGATCTCAATCCCGGAATCCATCGCTTTTTTTACCAGCTCGGCTACGCTGACACGGTCGCCTTTTCTGAGCGCTTCCTTTATATCGAGAAATATCGTTTCCGCCATCTAAGACCTCAAGTTGATATTCTAGTGCTTATTTATCACGAGTCCAGACACAGGTTTCGGATAAAAATAAGTCGCCTTCCTCGGCATGCGCTCGGCCTTTTGAGCTATGCGCCTTACCTGCCAGGCCTTAGTCGGATTCAGAAAAAACGCTATCTTGTATTTCCCGCGCCGCACCAGCTGGTGCGCTTCTTCCGGAGATTTGAAGAAGTCGATATTGTCGTCACTATCGCTTATTCCGAGGAGATTCTGGAATATGAAATGGTGAAGTATAGAAACATCAAGCCTCTTCCAGTCCTTTGGCTTATCCTTTATCGCATCGTCGGAATACCTGATATCTTTGAGGCGCAATATATAAAAATCCTTACCACCCATATACATGCCGAATGCGTGACCGAAGCTTAAAGCTCCAAGCCCCGACATCGTTCTCGAAAGCGTTGCCATCTTTTTGATGGTAAAGAACTTTTCTAGCCGCAGTATCACTTCGGCCTTTGATAATCCGCCGATATCTTTAGCGACCCTGTGAGCCGGAAGTATCGTAAGCGCCTTTTCTTCGGACTCTACAAAGTACGCGATGGTGTATTTCGAACTTGCCTTTTCCGATGCGGAAATATCTTTATTTTTGACTTCTCTTGCATACATGCGGGCAACCTCATAGCGATGATGGCCGTCGGCTATGAATACATCACTCTTACCGAGTGCCTTCTCTACCCTTTTAATAGATTTTGGGTCGTCTAAGACCCATACTTTATTATTTACGCCCTGGAAATCCACGTCTATAGCCGGCTTATTATTAGATATAAAACTGCGTAACACCGAGGCAACCTTGCGGCCCTTGTCTTCATATAGAACAAATATCGGGCTCAGGTTACATTTGGTAGCGCGCGTAAGGCTTAAGCGATCCAGCTTCGGCGCTAAAAGCGTATTTTCGTGCGGCAGGATCTTTGTTTTCCTGCCGAGATCGAGCCCCATCCTGCTTATAAAACCGAATCTGTCTATGGTCTTACCATCGTATTTGTATCGCTGGATATAAATATATATAGCGGGCCTCTTATCGTATAGGAGGATGCCTTTCTCTATCCACTCATCCAAAAGTTTGGCCGCGCGATTGTAACGGTTATCCTTAACGCTATCTGTCTTCTTTGTCTTGCCGAGTATTAGGCGTATTATATTATTTGGATGCTTCCTGTAAAGTTCTTCCTGGAGCTTTGGAGGTATTATATCGTAGGGAGGGGCTACCACTTTGGAGATATCCTTCACGAGAGTCCTGTTATATCGCAATGCCCTAAACGGTCTTATTTTTGGCACCCAAGTATCTCCTTAAATAAAGCATTGAACCGAGCGTTATGCCGGCGACGTCCGCCGCAAAGTCAAGGATATCGGCCTGTCTACCCGGTATAAACACCTGATGCCATTCATCAATGGCAGCGTAAAAAACGGCTATAATTATAGACAAAATAACGGCCCGAAACAAGTTAATTTTTAGGTTTTGGCCGAATAGAGCCCTCGTGAGGAGAATACCCATCACCAGGTATTCGGAAAAATGAGCGAACTTATCCACACCGGCAATGCCTAAGTCGGGCAAATTATCACCGGGGACCGAGGATATGTAAGATATAATGGCCATCCAGGTTATTACCGGAAGCCAATACCTTATGTAGGAAAGATTTATCTTAATGTTTTTTACCTTTGTTCATGGAACACCCGCTGCAGCCATCGGATTTAGGCTTGCCACAGGGAGGAGGTGGGGTCTTCTTCTTGTAATCAGTCTCGTAGAACCCGCTGCCTTTAAATATTATGCCGCTTCCCTGACCTAATAGGCGATCCACTTTGCCTTTACAGTCTGGGCACCTCTTTATAGGGTCGTCTTTCATCGGCTGGAAAAGATCGAACTTCTTGCCGCATTTTGAGCATTCGTATTCGTATGTAGGCATTTTATCTGAACATTCTCCTCATCTTTTCAATAAAGGTACGCGATAACGGGCCCGTACTATCTCCGGAAACATTGGAGAATTCCTTAAGAAGCCTCTTCTGTTCTGCGCTTAGATCGGTAGGCACCTCCACCTGGACCTTTATGAGTTCGTCACCTATCCCGCGATCATGCAGGTGCGCCACGCCTTTGCCTCTTAACCTGAATATTTTGCCGCTCTGGGTGCCGGATGGTATCTTCATCATTATCTTGCCCGATAAAGTAGGAACTTCGACTTCTCCGCCCAAAGCCGCCACTGCGTAACTTATCGGGACCTCACAGAATAGGTCCGATTCATGGCGTTCAAATATCGGGTGGTTTGCAACATATATCGCCAGATAAAGATCGCCGCGCGGACCGCCCTTTTCACCGGCCTCACCCTCCCCGTGTATCCTTAAGCGGGAGCCTGAATCGACTCCCGCCGGGATCTTCACCGTAATATTACGTTTTATCTTGACCCGGCCCTGACCGTTACATTTGGAACATGGCGTCCTTATAACGGATCCCTCGCCGGCGCATTTAGGACAGGTCCTTACCATATTAAAGAAACCGTTGGATGAATTGATCTGGCCTCTCCCGCCGCATGTAGCGCATCTTTCGACCTTCGACCCGGGCTTTGCTCCGGTACCCTGGCATTCGTCGCAGGTTTCATAACGCGGTATAACGATCGTCTTCTCGGCGCCGAAGACGGC
>JAPLMF010000022.1:12363-12926 GCA_026387155.1 Candidatus Omnitrophota bacterium | reverse complement strand
CTCAAAACTTATTTCCATGCGATATTCTAGGTCGGACCCGCGCCTCGAACCGCCCCTTCTTCCGGAGCCGCCGCCGAATATTTCCGAGCCAAAACCGAAACCGTGGAGGAGCTCGCTTATATCCACCTCTCCCCAGGTGTTCTTCAGATCGTCGAAGTGGTGGAAGTCCTGCCAGGTGAACCCGCCCTGCTTAAAAGCCCCTTCGACGCCGGCGTGACCGTGCTGATCGTAGTTTTCCTTCTTTTCGGGATCGATCAGAACCTCATAGGCCTCGGATATCTCCTTAAACCTCTCCTCGGCCTCTTTCTTCTTATCCGAAGAGACCCTGTCCGGGTGGTACTTCAAAGCCATATTCCTGTAGGCCTTCTTTATCTCATCGGCAGTTGCCCCCTTAGCAATACCCAGGGCCTCGTAATAATCTTTCTTTGCCATAACTTCCTTGATCTTCCATGGAATTTAAAGGCTTTACCCGGCCAGTGGGTTTCGCCTAATTTTGCTCGTCAAGGATTTTTATAGCTTATATAGCTATGTCCTTAATATCCGAGCTAAATCTATATCTTAAT
>JAPLMF010000022.1:0-12317 GCA_026387155.1 Candidatus Omnitrophota bacterium | reverse complement strand
GTGGCCGGGTAGCCTTTTTACTCTTCAGTATTAACTTCAAACGATAAACAAAAGCTCCGTTACTGCAAACAAAAAAAAAAAAATCTTATTTCTTTCTTTTATCCCCATCCTCAGCGGTAAAGTCCGCATCGATGATATCGTCTTCCTTTTTAGCTCCGGCACTATTGCCTGCGGATTCCGGCCCAGCCTCTTGTCCTTGTGTCTCGGCTCCCTGACTGCCGGCGCCCTGACCCTTCTGCTCGTGGCTTTGAGTCTTCTTATATATCTCTTCAGCCAGCTTATGTGAAACCTTTGAAAGTTCCTCCATCTTTTTCTTAACGCTTTCGGTATTCTTGTCCTTCATCGCCTGTTTTAACTCATTCAGTCTAGCCTCGATATCCCCGCGCTCGGTCTGGCTGACCTTGTCTCCGTAGTCTTTCAGCGCTTTCTCGGTGGCATAGGCAAGAGTATCGGCCTGGTTTATAACATCGACCTGTTCTTTGCGCTTCTCATCCTCGGTCGCGAACTTCTCGGCCTCTCTTACGAATTTGTCAATATCTTCTTTTGACATTTTCTTGGGAGCGGTTATCTTTATCGACTGTTCTTTCCCGGTGCCCAGATCTTTTGCCCCGACGTGTACTATTCCATTTGCGTCGATATCGAAAGTGACTTCTATCTGAGGTATACCGCGCGGCGCCGGTGGTATCCCGACGAGATCGAATCTCCCCAGATCAACATTATCATCAGCCATCTTGCGCTCGCCTTGCAATACCCGTATCGTAACGGCCGTCTGGTTATCGGCCGCAGTTGAAAACGTCTGGCTCTTCCTCGTAGGTACGGTCGTATTACGCTCTATAAGCCTCGTAGCTACTCCGCCTAAGGTCTCTATACCGAGCGACAATGGCGTGACGTCAAGAAGCAGGACATCCTTTGCGTCTCCCGTCATGATCGCAGCTTGTATTGCCGCTCCGAGCGCCACGCATTCCATCGGATCTACGCCGCGTTCTATCTTCTTGCCGACATAGTCCTCCACAAACTTCTGAACTATCGGCATTCTCGTCGGCCCGCCGACCAGAATCACCTTATCGATATTCTTCGCGGTAAGCTTCGCATCGGAGAACGCTCTTTCGATCGGACCGCGGCACTTGTCAATAATAGGTGATACGAGCTCTTCGAGCTTGGCCCTATTAAGCGACATCGTCAAGTGCTTTGGACCGGACTGGTCGGCCGTTATGAACGGCAGGTTCAGGTCCGTAGATATGGTGCTTGAAAGCTCAACCTTCGCCTTTTCCGCAGCCTCTCTTACCCTCTGCACTGCCATCTTGTCGTTCTTTAAGTCTATACCGGTCTCTTTTTTGAATTCCTTTATTATGTAGTCGATGAGCGCAATATCCATATCGGTACCGCCCAGCTGCGTATCACCGGAAGTTGATATTACTTCAAATGTAGCGGCTTTATGCTCATCATCCCAGCCCATCTCGAGTACCGTGACGTCGAGAGTGCCTCCGCCCAGGTCGAATACCATTATCTTCTGTTCTTTTCCGGCCTTGTCGAGACCGTAAGCAAGACATGCGGCCGTAGGTTCGTTTATTATCCTCAATACTTTTAAACCTGCTATCTCTCCCGCATCTTTCGTCGCCTGGCGCTGGTTGTCGTTAAAGTACGCCGGGCACGTGATTACAACATCATTCACCGTATCTCCGAGATAGCTTTCCGCATCCTGTTTTATCTTCTGCAGTATGAAAGCTGATATCTGCTGAGGCGTATACTCTTTTCCGTAAACTTTATACTTGAAGTCCGTGCCCATCTTACGTTTAGCCGCGAATATGGTCCCCTCCGGGTTCACGGACGCCTGGCGCCTCGCCGGTTCGCCGACGAGCTTCTGCCCGTCCTTTGTGAAAGCCACAAACGACGGAAATGCCTTGCCGCTGGCCACCCCGGCGCCTTCAGCCGAAGGTATTATCACGGGGCGCCCGGCCTCCATGTGAGCCGCCGCCGAATTTGAAGTTCCAAGATCTATTCCTATAACCTTTGCCATATTACCCTCCTTTTGATTTTATTTCTTCTTCGAAATTTTCACAGATGCAGGCCGAAGCAGCCTGCCATTCAACCTGTATCCTGGTTTTAATTCCTGGACGACCATACCATCATCGCCGTCCGCCGTCTCAACCACCTCTATCGCGTCATGTACATGAGGATCGAACTTTTCGCCTACTGTCTTCACCCTCTCGACACCTATATCTTTAAGGAAACGCTGTATCTGCACCTGTATAATATCGACACCCTCCTGTACGGCCTTAAAGTCCTTCGCTTCTTTTATATGTCTCTCGGCGGCTTCCAGGTTGTCGAGTATCGGCATGAACTCCAAAAGAAACCCGTCATTTGCGTAACGGAGGAGATCCCCCTTATCCTTCTCGAACCTCTTTTTGGCGTTATCGAATTCCGCCTGAAGGCGCAGGTACTTATCATAATAGAGATCCCGCTCATCGGCTTTCGCTTTCAGGACGTCATATTCGGATTTCGGCACGGTGATAATATCTTCCTCTGCCTTTTTGTCGTTTTTGCCGTGTGAATTGTTCATCACTCAAGCTCCTCCAGCATCTCCGTAACGGCCCCTGCTAGAAAATCTATGGTCGGTATGACTTTTTCGTATAACATGCGTTTAGGCCCTATCACGCCTATACGCCCGCAAGGTCTTCCCCTTATTTTATAACCGCGTGTAACTACGCTGCAATCTCTAAGGAACCCGGACCTGTTCTCATTACCTATATGTACCTTAAGACCTTCATCCTCCAGATCCCTGTGGAGTATATCGAGTATCTCCTTCTTCTCCTCAAGACATCTTACAAGCGACTGTAGTTTCTTAAAGTCCTGAAATTCCGGCTCCTGTATCATGTGGCTGGTACCGTCCAGATACACCTTATCATACTGAGATATGAGGGTTATACCTACGTAATTTGTAAGGTGCGATATGAGATGCGACGTTCTTTCGAGCGCATCTTCAAGGGATCTTAAAGCGTGCCCGTACTCTTCCCTGATCGATTTTATAACATCGTTCTCTATAACCCTGATCTTCATAAGAGTATCTATGAAGAACCTGTATCCTTTATCGGTCGGAACGCGGCCGGCCGAAGTATGCGGCTGCACTATAAAACCCATCTCCTCGAGGTCTGCCATGACGTTACGTATTGTGGCGCTGGATAAACCCAGCTTGCGCGATACAAAACGCGAACCGACAGGCTCCGCCGTATCAACATAATGCTTCACTATTATCGTAAGAACTTCCTCCTGCCTCTTCTTGAAGTCCTTTAACATCGCTCGTACCTTTCTAAGATAGTGTTAGCACTCTATTAGTACGAGTGCTAATTTCATAGTGTATCATAAAGTGCTATTTTGTCAAGAGCTTTATCCTTAAATTTCCAAAGGAAATTTAAGGATACCCTGCCCACGAGAAATACCTAAGGGGTTAAGTAAAAATCGGGATAGACCTAGTTATCTTTTCCAGTAGGCCGCCTAAGCCTTCCTTATTGAGAGCGGATATCGCGACGGCGGCGCCTAAAAGATCTTTAAGCCTCACTACCTCCTCCGGAGATACCCTGTCGATCTTATTCAGGACGGTTATTATAGGCTTGTCGAGAGCGCCGATACCTCCCAGCACCTTATATACGGCCTCGGCCTGTTCCTTGGCCTTAGGGTGGCTTGCGTCTATAAGGTGCAGTAACAGATCAGCTTCGACCGCCTCTTCTAGTGTAGCTTTGAACGCTTCTATAAGGTGGTGCGGAAGCTCTTTTAAAAACCCTACGGTATCTATAAACAATATCTCCCTTCTGTTCGGCATGGTCAGTTTACGTATCGTGGGATCGAGCGTCGCAAATAGCTTATCGCGCACGGCTACCGACGATCCGGTTATGGCGTTTAAAAGGGTGGATTTCCCGGTATTCGTATATCCCACTATAGCGACAGAAGGTATCCTGAATTTATCGCGGCGTTTACGCATCATTCCGCGCCTTGATCCAAGGCTTTCCAGTTCTTTCTTAAGCCGCGCGATCCTGTCCCTTATCCTGCGCCGGTCGACCTCGAGCTTCTGCTCGCCCGGCCCTCTGGTGCCTATACCGCCTCCGAGCCTTGAAAGTTCCGTGCCTTTATCGGTAAGCCGCGGCATCATGTACATAAGCTGCGCCAGCTCCACCTGCAATTTGCCTTCGTTGGAACGAGCCCTGCGGGCAAAGATATCGAGTATAAGCTGGGTCCTGTCGATCACCTTCACCCCTATACTTTCTTCAAGGTTCTTTTGTTGTGTACCCGTAAGGTCGTTATTGAATATTACGAGATTTATCTTTTCGGCCGCACATATCGCAGCTACTTCTTCGGCTTTACCGCTGCCTATAAAATGAGACGGGCACGGAGCGTGCCTATTCACTATCATAGTCTTTATAATTTTGGCTCCTGCCGATCCGGTGAGCTCAGAAAGTTCCATCGAACGTTCTTCGGCGGTCCAATCCTCCCGTTTCCTGAAATCAACTGTAATGAGAAGCGCTCTATACAATTTATTTTACCCCTTTCATTATTATACTTAAGGCCTTCCGGCCCGACACCTTTCTCATATCTATCCATTTTATGCGCCGGTCGGATCCGAACCATGTCAGCTGTCTCTTGGCGAACCGTCTCGTATTCATTTTGAGAAGATCTTTGGCGCCTGTCAGATCATATTCTCCCCTTAAATAACCGGCAACCTCCTTTAATCCCAAAACAGCGGATGAGGTCTTGGACAAGCGTCTCTCTAAGAGCTTCTTTACCTCTATTATAATGCCGGAGGCGAACATTTTTTCAACCCTCTCCTCTATTAGTCTATACATATCTTCCCTTGGCTGTATCAGTCCGAATAATATTGTCCGAAATTCATCCTTAAGGCCTTTTGTATCCGCTTTAAGCTCCGTCATCGTCCTGCCGGTCGTGTGATATATCTCAAGCGCCCTTATTATGCGCCTAACATCATTGGGGTGTATCTTCGCCGCGGATTCAGGATCTATTGCCGCAAGCTTTTCATGCGCCCTGATACTGCTGTATTTTCTGATAAACCTTTCGGTCTTCTTCCTGAACTGAATATCCGCCTCAGGTGACGGAAATAACCCGTCCACGAGCGCTTTTATATAAAGGCCGCTGCCTCCCACGACTATCGGTACTTTGCCGCGCCGGATTATCGATCTTACAATTTCCGTCGCTTTCTTCCTGAACGTACTGATATTGTATTCCCTGGACGGATCAAGCGTGGATACAAGGTAGTGCCTGATGCCGGACCTTTCGGCAAAGCCCGGGGCCTGGCTCGATATACGCATCCCTTTGTATACCTGCATCGAATCGGCGGATATTATTTCACCATTTATACATTTGGCGAGTTTAACCGAAAGACGGGTCTTCCCTGTAGCGGTCGGACCCACTATAAATATTACGGCTGACTTTAATCTTCCTGACATACTCTAGTGGGATACCCTTCACGTTTTAGTTTCACGGCAAGTCTCTCGGCTTCTCCTTTTGAAGAGATCCTGCCTACCTTTACCCTGTAAAGCTTATCCGATGATCCGGATGGAGACTCGAGGCGTGCTTCATAATGTCTGGCAGATAACTTCGATGCGAGTTTGGCGGCGTTGGACCTGCTCTTAAAAGATCCTACCTGTACGGAAAATTGACCTGCGCTATCGCGGCTCGCGGATTCCCGCACCGTCGATTCGATACGGGCATTCCCTTTCTGCTTGGGAATAAAATTTACATACTTTTTTGGCCTTACGGCAGGTCTGGTCTCGACATATTCTCCAGGCCTCTCCTCTATCCCGGGCTTAGCCATGCAATCCGCGATCCTCTGCCTTACAACCACGATATTCTTATCGTCGGCGAATATATCGGCCGCGGTCTTATACGAGCGGAGAGCGCCCGAGTTATTGCCCTCCAAAAAATAGGCGTCCCCTACCCCTATATATGAATCCAGAGCCCTTTCGGAACTTGGATAACGCTCCGTCACATATAGAAAGGCCTTTCTTGCTTCGGCAAATTTATTCAGTTTAAGTGCGCTTAAGCCCTTGATATAATACAATTCGTACTTCTTCCCGGAATCGGCATCTATGGCCTTATCGGCCTCCATTAGGGCTTTGTCATATTTGCCTTCTAAAAAAAACTCCTCGACCCGTTCGGCACTGGTTGAGGCGAGGGCCGGCGGAATTTGAAAAATGATAATTGATAAAAATAATATAACTGTGAATAGTCTCATACACATCTCCTCTTTTTCCGCGACATCTCTCGCTGGATATCCAGTATAACGGCAAGCCGTCGCTGTTTTTCTTCGGGCGGAACATCATCTTTAAGCTTACACGATCTTGCCGGAGGGCGCGGCGAATATTTGAATATATAGGCTCCGTCGAATTGCGTCTTCTCTACAAGCCTCACCGTATCCTTAAAATCTCTTTCGGTCTCTCTAGGAAAGCCGACTATGATATCGGTTGTGATCTCACCTCCCGGGACGAGTTTTTTGTACATACTTACGAGCTTCCGGTAATGATCTTTCGTATACCCCCGGTTCATAAGCTTCAATATCCTGTCTGATCCGGACTGAACCGGAAGATGGAGGCGTTTATCTATCTTTTCGAGATCGTGCATCGCTTCAAATAATTCTCTCGACACATCCTTCGGGTGGCTCGTCATAAATCGGATCTTCTCGATGCCTTCAACATTATTAAGCTTCTCCAACAATTGTATAAATCCGTATTTATACGAATTCACATTCTGTCCTAGTAACATTATCTCTTTGAAACCACGCGAAGCCAGATCCTTCACTTCTTTTATAATATCCGTCGTATCGCGCGACCTCTCCCTGCCCCGTACATACGGCACGATACAGTACGAGCAATAGTTATTGCAACCTTCGCTGATCGATACATATGCCAAAAGCCCCTCGATCCTGAATTTCGGAAATAACTCCGGACGAGGGCTATCGACTTTATCCGTGGCCACTATGGCCCGATGACTCTTAGCCACCTTCTTTATAATAGCGGGGATTTCATGAACGTTCCCAGGTCCGCATACAAAATCGATTATCGGAGCTCTGCCTATAGCCTTCTCCTTATAGGCCTGGGCCGTACACCCCATAAGCCCTATAATGAGACCGGGCTTTTTCTTCTTCAGGTTTTTTAGTTCCGATATATTGCTGAACAGTCTGTCCTCGGCATGCTTACGTACGGAGCAGGAATTAAATATTATAACATCCGCCTTATCTTCAGAGCTAGCCTTCTGAAATCCCGATCCCAGTAGAACCCCGGTCACGAATTCCGAATCCCGTACATTCATTTGGCAGCCGAAAGTTCGAAGATAAATTTTTTTACTCATACTAAAGACCCATTTCTTTCCAAGACCTTCGTACTCAAGTCAACATTCTTGGTTTTTCATGTTTCTGCTAATCCAATAAAGGGAACGAATGGCTTCAATACCCGACTGCCTATAGGTGAGTTTACTATAGTATAGAATAAAGTACAGAAGGTTATCGATCAAATTGTATAAACCGTCAAACGGCATATTAATAACGATCTTATTTATAAAGCCCTTGAGAAAAGGGAATTTTATCATAAGATTAGCGCTATTCTTTAACCTTAAGATCTTTTTACCCTCTGGATGATTTTTTAAGATAATACTACTCTTATGAAAAGTAGCGTCCCTTGCAAGCACGTCGATACTACTGATATATCCTTTGTCCAAGGCAAATTGAGCAAGCTTAGTACTGGGCAATGGTTGATATATCGAAAACCAGGCCCAATTGGGTCTTATACGCACATTTATATCTACCGTATCCAGCGTCTCGCGCAGAGTTTCTCCGGGGAAACCAACCATATTAAATGTCATAAAAGAAATTCTATGCTTATGAAACAGCGACGCGCATTTTACTATGCTATCGTCCGAGACATTCTTATTTAGCAACATATTTCTCAATCGAGAGTTGCCGCTTTCTATGCCAAACGAAACTAAATAACAACCGGTTTCTTTCAAAAGCTTCGCGTAATCTTCCGTCATCTGATCCGCTCTAACAAGACACGCATAAGGCAACCTTATTTTTTCATTATATATTTTCAGAAATTCTGAAAAATAACTTTTTTTTGCTAGAAAAACATCGTCATGAAAGAAGAAACAGGATGGGTTAAACTTGTTTTTTATAAGAGCAAGCTCATCTATCACATTGGATATTGTACGACACTTCGTATATACCCCTTTCCCCTTATAAAGTTCTTTGAAGGCGTGATTTGAGCAAAAGGCGCAATCAAAGCAACATCCTCTTCCTATCATTACTTCCTGGCGTTTATTTCGGTATATACTCTCGATATCCCGGTATAGCTCCCTATCGGGATGAGGAAGCGCATCCATATCACATAAAGGTCTTAATTCATTTTTATATATTTTACCGTCTTTCTTCACTATCAGGTTCTTGATCCCGGTATAATCCCTACCTGCATTGAGCGACTCTATAAGCTCTAGCACAGCATACTCCCCTTCTCCCCGACAAATAATATCAATCCCTTCATTTTCTATAGCTTCCGGTATAAATGTAGGATGGGGACCTCCTAGGATCGTTCGTATCCGGTTTCCTAATAATTTCTTTATCTCAACAGCTATCGCTATGTTCTTGTGGTGGAACCCGGTTGTACAATAAAATCCTATAACTCTGGGAGGGTTTTTAATGGTTTTTCTTATAATATCTTTTTTAGACCCTATAGCTACATCCGTAGTAAAACCGTGCTTTTTCAGTAGGGCCGATATATACATTATTCCGATATTCTGCTCATAATAATTTTGAACGAAAAGCATATCTGTCATTTCTTATATTCTCTCATAACATTTGACATAAAAGCTTAAAAGGTGCCACCCTATCTGGGAATTGTCCATCTCTCCTTCTCTAGCTTAGTCTCCCTGTGAATCGCAATAACTAAAATTATACAGATAATTATTGAAGAAGCCACCGTGCCAAGGTTAATTCCCCCTTTTTGAATAGGTTTGGTAAGAAAATCACCAAATGTGGCGCCAAGCGGTCTTGTTAAAACAAACGCCAACCAGAATAGTAATATGTTAGAGATCTTTGTAAAAAAATGCAACAGAGCTACAATGATAAGTATCACGGATATCAAAATCGCACTGTTCATAAAACCAAGCCCCATGTTATCAGCAAAAAAATCTCCCGCTGCCGTTCCCAGCGTGTTTGCAATTAAAAAAGCCATCCAATAAAAGATCTCGGCTGTGGGCGTCGTAATATATTCTACATTTATCGTTTTTTCTTTTTTATACCACGCGGCAAGGATTATCAATAACATCACTGTCAAAATAGCGGATCCTAACGCATAACCAAGCCCTAACGTACGATCTATAAAATCGGATATTGCAGTACCTACTATAGCTGATGCGGTAAAAGTCAACCAGTAAACCAACGGGTGATAGCCTTTTAAAAAAAGTTTAATCCCAAGCAATGCTAGAAATAAACTCATAAATATCGCGATAGTAGCTCCATAGCCTAAATTAAAGGTCATGGAAAACATATCTGCTCCGGTTTCCCCCAGTGTTGTTGATACTATTTTGATCACCCAATATAAGAAAATAATATGAGGAACCCTGTTTTTTATCATTTTATTCATAGCGGGGTACCCCTTCGGAATGGCACAACTATTTTGGCGATCTGAATACGGTTTTTAAATAGAATTTTAAACTCTCACGAAGTGTCTGTGGCTGCCAGTCTTCACAAACTTCTTTAAGATTAACCGTATTTTCTTGTGTACGAGTCAACGTTTCCTTTAATGAACCGTCATTTTGGTCAATTTTGTATTTTTTACCATCCCAAGAAGTCGCAGAACCCCGAATCAAAGTATAATGATTGAATCGCATCACATCTCTCTTCATAACCGCCTTATTACCAAAAACATAAAACTTGTGTGTGTTGATCGGACGAACATAACCGGTCTTGACAATACTTTTTCCGGAAAAAACAGGGTAGGTGTTCATATCCACACATTCCTTAATATCATAAACACTCGAAACAGGTCCATTTTTTGTATATCTACACCAAAACCTTTTATGATTTAGCACAATACACACGCAGCCCATACGATCCATATTTATGATGATATCTGGTAGCGTATATCCGACACCTGTCCATATAAATTCATCAAGATCTGTAAAAATAGTCCAGCTGCCTTTTTGAACCGTTCCAAGATGGTGGGTATAGGCGAGTATATTTGCGTAGAGAACACGACCTTCTTTACCGAGATGGCGCCAGGGTATCAATGACACGCGTCCAGGGAATTTGTTTACAATCTCGCGCGTCATTCTGGTTATATCATCATCGGTCCAGCGCGAAGTAAACAACTTGTAGTCTTCCCCGCGCTTAGTTAAACCAGCATTAAACAATTTTACACTTGCGGGTGATGGGGTATATACAGTTGAGAGGCACCTTAATTCCCCTGACCTCGTTCCGTTGTCATAAAGAAAAATATGCTGCACGCCAATGGTCAAATGATGACGTATCCATTCCTCTAGAAAAAAAATGTGTTCCCGTGGAATAAACACGGTCGTCAGACAAATAAGGGGTTTTGGGGAAGATTTCACTATAATAATATCCTATCTCTCAACTGGATGTAAAAAATGCCATCTCTAACGATTCCCCGAAATTACTTTTCTCAGGATATCATTCAAAAGCTCTTTCTCAAGAGCAGGGTCAAAAACACCAGGTCTTCCGACGCGCCGGAGATGAAAACCAAAAGGATGTCCCTCAAAATAAAACTCTTCCCATCCCAGGGATACAGTATTACAATTTAAATCAGCTACAAATCCCCTATCAACAAAATACTCATTTTTATTTAAAATTGGCTTCAAAAGTGAGTTTCGGTCAAAAACAATTTTGAGGCATTCATTTTTAAATTTCATATTACGAGAGAATTTTTTAAATATTTTATAACCTGTATCTGGATATCTCCCCGCCATCACTAAGTTATAAATTCCCTTCACTTTTTTACTTTTTAAGAAATCCGCTATCTTCTTAAGTCCTGAGTTCTTAATGTTGGGCGTAAAATCCAATACATCCTTATCAACCTTTTCCAGATCGAATATCCAAAAATGAATTGAAGGAAAATAATGATAGTGTGTCACAAACCTTGGATGCCATTGTGAGCCAAAAAAAACCAAATTGCGATTCTGCATATGCAGAATAACTTGATTCATCCAATCGGGATAAACTACATAAAAATCCGGATCCATGATTATCAAAAAACGGCTTTTGACGTATTGTAAGCCTATTCGAATACCGGCGGCATGATGGTAGCTTCCCTTGTCAGCTAGTAAAAATGGCTCAGCGCCTCTCACGAGTTTAATGTCCGGACTTTTAAAAAAATCCGGAATATCTTCTTCGGACCCGGGGTTATTATCGACAATAATCCAATCAAATTTAACAGACTGATTTAATTGTCTGGTTAAGCAAATATTCTTTTGCAACCAAAACCAGTCTCCAAAATTAACGGACAGTAGCGTGATTTTTATCATAATAAACCGGGTCCTTTAGGTTCGATATCTCTGACTACTTATTTCCATATACTTGCAAGACAGGTTTTGAATGCCTTCTGTTAGGTCTGCTAGTTTTCTGTATACCAATACTCTTGAGCGGATAAATCCTGATCTAACGGCTAACAATTTGCTCAGAAATAATCTCTTTATAATTGTCTACAACTTGCTGCAGCGAACATACATCTTTAAGCTTATCGGCAAACCTGACTGTTTCCTCCCAATATATTTCAGACAGCCATCTCTTGGTTTCATATGGTGTACAAATATTGAATTCCTTAGATTTTAGGTAATTATACGAATTACATCCGGCATTAGTAGCCACTGGAATGCCCGAAAGAATAAACTGCTGAACTTTTGCAGATGGTTTATGGATCTCTTTGAAAGTCGTTCCTGTAATATCGAGAGCCGCTTTTGCTTCTCGCATCAACTGTTCCTGTTTCTCAGTATCCCACTCTTCTATATCATACTTTTTAATTTCTTTTTTTAGTCCCATTTGCCTTAATAGATTAAAACCAAGATCATACGATTTTCTATTAGTCCTCATGTTAGAAAGAAATCTAATGGGCAGAGGTAATTTATTTCCTCTTAAAAACTCAATTACGTATGATATATGTTCAAAGCGACCTATCCACAATATAAAACCATCTTTTTTATACGGATTTGCTTCTTTCAGGCTATGCTTTGAATAGTGCTCGACTAAATAGACCCGCGTGTATTCGGAAAAATATGGCACCAGACTTTGTGAACGCAATACGACACAT
>JAPLMF010000048.1:16246-20661 GCA_026387155.1 Candidatus Omnitrophota bacterium | reverse complement strand
AACCCGCCGAACTCGCCCTTCGCGTCAGACTTCAGCTCCTCATATTCGTTCTTCTCCAGGAACTGGCTGTAATCATCAAGCGATGATAACATGCCTTTCATCGCGCCATGTATCAACTTAGTGGAGTCTACCGGATCGACATACTCAGCCCTCAGTATGTCTATAGCTTCGCCAAAGTTGCCAAGCTGGTCATGAAGCGTCGTATCGGATACGACCTTGTCGACTGCCGGCTTGTTGTAGCCGATTATGGTCAGCGACAGAAGGGCAACCAAAAAAGCCGCCACTATAACGAATTTGGAGAGCTTTACCATGACGCCCTTATTCCCCGAGCTCCTTTTTCAAGATCTCGCTGGTCATGGCCGGGTTTGCTTTCCCCTTAGACTCTTTCATGACCTGACCCATGAGAAACACGAGCGCGTTTTTCTTGCCGGACTTGTAGTCTGTGACCGACTTTTCGTTCTTAGCCAGCACGGACTTAATTATAACCTCTATTTCGCCGCGATCACTGACTTGCGACAACCCCTTCCGGTTGACTATCTCCTTCGGATCACACTTGGTATCAATGGCCTCAGCAAGAACCGACTTTGCCATCTTACCGCTTATCGTACCGGCATCGATAAGCTCAAGCAGATTCACGAGCCATTTCGGCGGAAAGCCAAGCTCATTTATCTGAAGCTCTTTCTCTTTCAACTTTGCCGATATATCCCCCATGAGCCAGTTAGCTATCGTCTTCTTATTCGCGTAAATCCCGGAAACCCCTTCAAAATATTCCGCCATATCGACATCGCTTGTGATCACGTCTGCATCGTACTTCGACAATCCTAGATCATTAACGAACCGTCGAGCTNNGTCGA
Source organism: Candidatus Omnitrophota bacterium (assembly GCA_026387155.1). Lineage (GTDB taxonomy): Bacteria > Omnitrophota > Gorgyraeia > 2-01-FULL-45-10 > 2-01-FULL-45-10 > JAPLMF01. Next base: position 19,807 of record JAPLMF010000048.1, on the reverse strand, counting down.
GCTTTAGTCTCGGGAAGCTCTGGCAGCGCCTTACGCACCCCTTCCACTTCTTTTTTATCTACCACAAACGGCACCAGATCAGGCTCAGGGAAGTATCTGTAATCCTCGGCCTCTTCCTTCGATCGCATCGGGCTGGTTATCCCTTTATCCGCGTCCCAAAGCCGGGTCTCCTGTCTTATCTTCTCACCGTCTTCTATCGCAGAAAGCTGCCGCTTCATCTCAAACTCAAGGCCCGATCTGACATTCTTAAAGCTATTCATGTTCTTTATCTCAACCTTCGTCCCGAGTTTAACCTCGCCTTTCGGCCTAAGGGATATATTGGCATCGCACCTTAAACTCCCCTTCTCCATATCGCAGTCCGATACCCTTAAATACTTAAGTATAGATTTTAATTTAGCTAGGTACCCATATGCTTCATCCGGAGAATTTATGTCCGGCTCGGTCACGATCTCTAAGAGCGGCATACCTGATCTATTATAATCGACAAGACTTCTGGCCGGCTCATGCATAAGTTTACCGGCATCCTCTTCCAAATGTACGCGTTTTACACGTATTCTTTTTGCCTTATCACCCGATGGTATATCAACGAAGCCGTTGTAAGAAAGCGGCATATCGTACTGCGATATCTGGAAGTTCTTCGGCAAGTCCGGGTAATAATAGTTCTTCCGGTCGAATTTAATCAGATCCTGTATCGTACAATTTAGCGCCAACGCGACCTTGATGGAAAAGTTGAACGCCTCTTTGTTCAATACAGGCAAACTGCCCGGAAATCCCAGGCAGACAGGACAGGTATGAGAATTGGGCTCAGCGCCGAACCCAGTAGAGCAGCCGCAGAACGCCTTCGTCTTTGTGGCGAGCTGTAGATGTACCTCCAGACCTATGACCATCTCGTAGTTCATAGCTTCGGCCTTTTCGTGTGGTGGTCTGTCGATTGCTCGAAAGTAAACGCAGCGCGGAAGATGACCTCTTCATCGAACGGCTTTGCCATCATCTGTAACCCTATCGGAAGCCCGTCTTTCGAAAGACCGCACGGAATAGATATTGCCGGTATGCCGGCCAGATTTGCCGGTATAGTGAATATGTCCGAGAGATACATACTTAAAGGGTCATTCGCCTTCTCGCCTATTTTGAACGCCGGCGTCGGCGCCGTAGGCGTAACGATGATATCGCAGGACCCAAACGCCTTTTCAAAATCTTCCCTTATCTTCGTGCGGACCTTCTGGGCCTTAAGATAATAAGCGTCATAATATCCGGTCGAAAGACAGTATGTCCCGAGAAGTATCCGCCGCTTGGCTTCGCTGCCGAAACCTTCCGAACGCGTCCGAGTGTACATATTTATAATGCCCTTAGCGTCCTTCGTGCGGAGGCCGTACTGGACTCCGTCGAAACGCGCGAGGTTTGAGCTTGCCTCGGCAGGACCTACTATGTAGTAAGTAGCTACCGCATATTCGGTGTGCGGCAAACTTATATCGACTAGTTTCGCTCCCAGGCCTTTCAGTACACTTACTGCAGCCCTCACCGAGGACTCGACTTCCGGGTCCATACCTTTGACAAAATACTCTTTCGGTACTCCTACTCGCAGGTTCTTGATATCTTTTACAAGCGACTTTTTATAATCGGGTACTGGCATATCTACAGAAGTCGAATCCATCTCATCATACCCTGCTATAACACCAAGTAATAGTGCCGCATCCTCCACGTCTTTTGTTATAGGTCCTATCTGGTCAAGGCTTGAAGCAAACGCTATCAGCCCGTAACGCGACACCCTACCATAGGTAGGTTTTAACCCCACTACGCCGCAAAGCGCTGCCGGCTGCCTGATCGAACCTCCGGTATCGGAGCCGATTGCCAGGATCGTCTCATCTGCCGCAACCGCAGCCGCCGAGCCTCCGCTCGAACCTCCGGGAATACGGTCGAGGTTCCACGGATTGCGCGTAGGACCGTAACAGGAAGTTTCGCAAGATGAACCGAAAGCGAACTCATCCATATTCGCCTTCCCGATGAACGCCGCACCGGCTTCTTTCAATTTTCGAACGACCGTCGCATCATATGGAGGCCTAAATCCAGCCAGTATCCGTGACGCGCATGTAGTCTCTTCACCCTTAACGCAGATATTGTCTTTGATCAGAACGGGAATCCCGCCGAGTTTACCTTTATTCCACACCGGGGGTGGATTTACCTTGGCAAAGGCTCTGATCTTAGACTCTACGGCTTTTATCCTCTCGGATACGGAGGCTGAGATCTTCGCGGGGTCGATCTTATCTTCGAGAAGTTTGTGTGCGGTAAAAGTATGGAGATTCTCCATTATTTACCCTCTATTACAAGCGGAACCACGAAGAAACTGCCGTCTTTTGCAGGGGCGCTAGAAAGTGCATCATCAGGTGAAATTGAAGGCTTGAGAATGTCTTTACGAAATACGTTCTTAAGGATAGCCAATGGATGGCTGGTAGGCTGGGTAGAAGCCGTGTCCACTTCATTCAATTTATCTATATAAGCTAATATGGTGGCTAATTGCGCGGAATAAAGCTCGAGCTGACTTTCGTCAAACTCAAGCCTGGAAAGGTGCGCGACATGCTGCACCGTCTTCTTGTCTATTGCCTTCATGCGATATAAATTACCACAGCCGGCGCCCTTTTTCAAGGGCAAAGCAGTACTCTAACAAAACTTTTCGGGTCCTGCCGCTACCTCGCCTTTTAGTGTTCCTGCGCAAAACATGGGGTTTACAATCGGCAGAGGTGACAGTGAACGAGTTACCTTGTTGATATTCAGTTGCTCGCGAACGCCATGCGGGGGGAACCTATGGTTCCCCCTATGGAAATCCAAGGCTATACGACAATCTACTTTCCCTTATGCTCGAGGCTTGAGATGTGCTGCTCCAGGCGGGTGATCGCGGTATGGGCTTCGTTGGAATGCTTCTTGTGAGCGTCTTCGATATGGCCGATGATGATGCTATAAATACCTTTGAAACGCTCAAAGTCGTTGCGAAGACCGTTGACCTTCCCGAGGATCTCTCTCGCATTCTCCTCGATCTTTAAAGCCTTCATCCCCTGCAGGATCGTAATAAGGTAAGGATATATAGTCTGCGGTGAAGTAGGATATACGTGTTTTTTCATCGCATAATCCATAAGGCTATTCGGTTCCCCGAAATGCTCGTTCTTTACAAAAGCTTCGTAGTAGACGCTTTCAGACGCTATATACATCATTGCGAAGTCGGTCGTCTTCTCACCCGGCAGAATATACTTCGAGGTCTCATCTATTCTCTTCTTTACCGCGGCTGTAAAATTCTTCCAGTGGGTCCTTTTCTCGGCGTTGTCATTTGTAGAAAGCAGCTTATTGAAATCTTCCAGCGAAAGTTTCGAATCGATCGGAACTACACAGTCCTTGAATTTGATAACAAAATCCACAGTACCGGAGCTTAAATGATACTGTGTATCATACATGCCGGTCTGCAGGATATCTCCCAGTGCTTTCTCCAGGAGCCTCTCCCCTGCGGAACCGGCAGCTTTCGGCATCGTGAAGAGATTACGAAGGCTTGTCACCTCGTTCATCACATCCTTCATG
>JAPLMF010000048.1:8946-16205 GCA_026387155.1 Candidatus Omnitrophota bacterium | reverse complement strand
CGATGGTCTGCGAAGCCTGCCGACGCATCTCGTCTGTCAGCGGAAGTTTATCACCAAGCTTTGCGAGGCCGGCCGATATATCCTTCATCCGTATAATGAGATAGAATACGGCAAATCCCAATAAAACCAATACGCCGATCAGAACAGTATTAACTGTCATTATAGCCCCAGATCCTTCATTATCGCCGGTATCTTCTCCATTGCGATCGCAGCACCTTTCATCATCGCCTCATGGGCCCTATCGAACGACACCTGGTCGAGATTCCCGAGTTCCACCTTTAGGGTAAAGTCCGCGCCTTTTGACTGATATTGGTTCAATTCCTCTCCCATTATCTGGAAAGATTGCAGTATCATCTGAAAAATATTCTCTATCTTGCCATCCTTGACGCAGAAACCCACGTCGACCGCCAGCACATAGTCTGCTCCGAGTGAACGCGCGATACTCGTAGGCACGCTGTCTTTTATCCCGCCGTCAACAAGTATCCTTCCGTCTATCTCTACCGGATTGAATATGCCGGGCCAGGAACAACTGGCCTGTATAGCCTTCACGAGATCGCCTTCCTGCAATACGACTTCCTCGCCATTCTGTATATCGGTGGTAACTACGGCAAGCGGTATTTTACAATCCTTAAAGCCTTTGCCATGCGTAAGCTGCCTGATCATAGCTTCGAGCTTCTTCCCTGCCAATAATCCCATCCGCGGTATAGTCGGGTCGAGGAGCTGATTTACCGTGAAGTTTTCCGCTAAATCATACATCTCCTTGAGCGAAACACCGACCGAATACGAAGCACCTACAAGCGCTCCCATACTTGTGCCTACAATATTGTCTATAGGTATACCTTTTTCCTTGAATACCCCAAGGACCCCGATATGAGCAAGTCCTCTTGCAGATCCGCCTCCCAGAACCAGCGTGACCTTTCTCTTTTTTTTCTTAAATAATCTGAAGACACTCATGATCTTCCCTTCTCTTAAGATACCGTTATTCCGGCGTAACCGACGACGGATGAATAGTCCCCAGAAGCGTCCCCAGAGGTCTGATATTTTACAAGCCGCGCTGTTTTAGCGCCCAATATTTTTGCCGCGGATATCATGATCGCCGTCGGACCATATCCGCACATCGATATATCCATCTGGCGTATCCGCTTAAAAAGCTTCTCTTCGTCCAACTCCAATATCGCTTCTATTGCGGCCTTATCTTTTCTTCTCACGCTCTCATCCGATTCATAATGCGTCATATCGCTCGACGCGATTATTAACACTTCCTTCTCTATGCCTAACTCTTTTATTGCGCCGGCGATATCCTTACCCATCATCCTGTACGATTGCAAGTCATCGGATGCTACCACGATCGGGACGAAGGTAAATTTCTTTTGTATTGCCTGCAGTATCGGCAGCTGTACCTCTATCGAATGTTCCGCTATGTGCGCGGCATCATCGGCTTCGATAAGTCCGGAATACATGAGCAATTTCTTCCGTAAATCCTCGTCCACAGTTACATCGCCCAACGGGGTCTTCCATGACGAGGCCTTCGACATGCTAAAACTGACGCCTAAACCCGTATGATTAGGACCGAGAATTATATACTTAGGTCGTGGCTTTATAGATGATAAAACAGCTCCGGCGACCGACCCTGAATATATGTATCCGGCATGCGGCGAAATGACACCTATAGCTTCATCCTTGCCGGGAAGTTTATTGATCGTCGACGCTATGGTCTTAAGCAGAAGCTCTTTTGTTCCAGGATAGAATTGCCCCGCAACTACAGGTCTACGAACCATTCCCACGGTATCACCCCAGAATACGGTATAGGTACTCGGCGCCTCTACGAACCTCGTCAATACTTGCCGGTTGATGAACCTCCATTACCCTTATCGTCTCTTTACGCAGATAAGATTTCAACATGCTAAAATCGAAGGTCCCTAAACCTGGCACCTTGTGATCATCCATCACTCCTATTATATCATGCAGATGTATACCGAGCAAGCGGTCGGCGAACCTTTCCAGGAGATCTTTATGCCGGCAAAACCCAAGCCTTTCGAATACTTCAGCATGGCCAACATCGTGCCAGTAGTAAAGGTCCCAATATTTAAAATGGCTGAAGATCTCTTCAAATTCCTCAAATATAGGGATCTCGCGATAGTAGTACCTATTTTCTATGCCGAGCGAAATACCCCTGTTCTTGGCGTATGGTATGAGCTCTCCCAAGCTCTTTATTACATTTCCCAGATAGACGCCTTTCTTCCTCTCCCTATCTTTGATCATGTAGCTTTTAAAATCATCAAACCTTCTATGGTCACCTGTGAGAAGAGCCAGGTCTCTAGTCCCGTCTTTTATCTGCACACGCCCTGCATGCAGGACGACGGCCCGGGCTGCGAATTTCGCGGCCCAATCGATAGTATTCTTAGTAACGGCCACCGCGAGTCGGCGCTCCTCCGTATCGGGCGAGGCTAAGGAGTAATAATCCGGCGAAGCTTCATTCACCCCCGCCTCTTTCGGGAGAGGACAAATATTATGCAGGCTTGAAACCTTTATCGCGCCGATCTTATTAATGGCCAATACATCATCTATCATGCGCTCCGTCAGCGCAAAATTTAGTTCCACTGTATCGAAGCCTGCCGCTTTTATCTCATCGATCAGGCCATATCCATTACTGTGGCTGGCTGAATTCCACGAAGCCGAAAGACTAAGCATTTTTCAAATCCCCAATCCTGATTTTGACATAGCAAAATCAGGATAAGCTATAGACTGGTAAGATCCAGAATTTCCTATGTGAAATTCTGGACAAAAAAGGAAACCGTTTCTTTAAATCATTCAAAGAAACGGTTTCCTTAGTGTATCGTGTCGTTAGAATCTGGATCCGCTCATCTTTCTCTTACGGCGCTTCCTCTCACTGGGTTTTTCGTAGTGTTTGCGCGCTTTGAGCGTCTTCAGTATACCTTCTATCTCTATCTTCTTCTTGAATCGTCTTAGCGCCTTTTCCAACGGCTCATGTTCACCGACGTTGACTTTAGGCATTATTATCTCACCCCTTCTCGTGTATTTTTATGTATTTTAACAGCCGAGCTAACGTTTGTCAAGCTTCTTCCAGAACTCTTCGCTCCTTATCGGTTCTGCATAGGCGCTCTTTGCATAATAGTAAACACCGTTGTCCGAAGAGATGACCCTCAAATTCCTCCTCTGCCGCTCCGGTACATTATCTATATATCTTCTTATGTAATTGTCGGCATTCCTGGCGGCGATAACTGTAAGCTTCGCGGTATTCTGTCGGTCTATGCCGAGATATTCTTTCGTTGAATCGAAAACGAGCACTATCGGATCGCCGCGAAGCCTTTGAAAATCTTCCAGATAGGCTATCAGCTCAAGAGCAGACTCTATAGACATGACCCCGTCATCATCTATTCGGGAACTGTCGCTTCGAAGAAGATTCCATCCATCAATTATTATCGGCATAGTAGTGAATTCAAAAGTTCCCGGCCTGTAAATAGTAATGGCCGGGGCAGGCAAAATGAAAAATTTAAAATAAGGATTACCTGATCTCCGAAATAGACTTTAGCTCTTTAAGCAGGATCCGATACAACTCGAGAGAACTATTAACAAGCCATATCGTAAGTACAAAAAGTAGAAGCGTTATAGCTACCTTATGCCATCGCTTAAAGGATGGGCTCTTCCATACAAGCGGAAGCGCGAACGGCCCGGCCATAAGGATGATCATAAATATACCAAGCGGCCTAAGATACCATTTAACCCTGCCTTCGTTAGTCTTTTCGGTCATAGCCCTGCCTCTTCTACGAGCGCCGACGCAAGATCCTTCTCTTTGACGACCCCCAGCTCCCTCAATACCTCGCCGAGTCTGACGCCCCTGCGCCAGTGAAGGACCAGCGCCTCGTCCAGTTTTTCCTCGGATACCAGGCCTCCTTTCAACAGTATCTGCCCTAAAGGTCTGTAATTTTCCTGTTTTAGATCCTTAGTTTTATAGACAACGGCACCCTCCGGCGCCCCGGATTCCCGCTCCCTCCGGTCTGCCATAAACTTCGACCCCTCGAAAGTCTTAAGATATCTTTTCACCTCGGCGACCTTTTCATTTATTTCAATAACATTCTTAAACTGCGAAAGCTTCATGTTATTCGCAACGGCTATAGAGATGCTCATAAGGGGTATCTTCTTTATATTGTGAGTCCTGTCGCGCGCGACGACATACACATGTCTTCTGTCTTCCTCGGAATAATGGAATGGCATGATACGGTTAAATATTAGTATGACGTTATGGCAGATCTCCCGATAACGATCCGGCGTCGTGATGAAGACGAAGTCATCACCGCCTATATGGCCGAGAAAATCCTTCTTGTTACCGAACTTCGATACGGTTATATATAGCATGTAGGCCGTCTGCATTATAGCCCGGTCCCCGCGGACGTACCCATAATTGTCGTTAAAATACTTGAAGTTATCGATATCGATGTACCCGAACGAAAACTCCTCCCGTTCTTTAAGTTTCTCTTTGATCGTCTCTTCGATTATCCTGCCGCCTGGGAGCCCTGTAAGCGGAGTTGAATAGAAACTATACTGGCTGCGCCTCATCGCCATCTCGATACGCACGCGTAGTCATCTACACCCTGTTTTATATACAAAAGGTGGGAACGAAGCTGTCTTTTATTTATGAGCGTTATTACAGGTATGAATGCCGTCAGAAAATCGTCTTTAAGCAGCCTGCAGACCTCCAGCTGTTGGGCATTGGCGCTATGGACGTCCACCACTATCACATCCGGCGAGGCCTTCTTTATCGGGGAGATATCGGATACCGGATCTTCCGACACTATAACCTCGTATCCCCATCCGTCGAAACAGAATTTTAGGACATCGCTTAAACTTCGATCCGAAGATATTATCAATATCTTCTTCGCTTCGCGCATCCCTTTAGCTATTCCTTCGACGAACCAAAGCCCTTGAACATGCCGCCCAGGCTTTCGACCGTCTTCTTTGCCGTCTCTGTCGCGCCCTTGGCTGTGGCGGTGGCAGTTGCAACCGTCGCCTTAGCGTTTTCAACAACCACCTTCGATTCTGCTACAGCGGAAGTTACAGCCTGCTTGGCCGAAGCCAGGCTGCCCGATACGGAGCTCGACAACGATCCGACATCGAAGTTCGCCAGGGTGGCTATGGCTGTACCTGTCATAGCCTTAACCACTATAAGGCTTACGAGAGTATTAGGATTATCGATATTGGTCTAAGTATCATCCATCCCTATATTGAATTCTCTCACGAAAAGAGCTTCGCCTGAGGAGTAATCTTTATATACGACCTTACCGATCTTTAATTTTAAGAGATCTATGCGCATCTTCATCGGCTTACCGGACTTATCCTGTGCGGGTTTTCCCTGTTTCTGGGCCGTGATCGCTTTTAATGAATCGAGGTTGAGACGGCCGTCCTTGTTTTTGACCACTAGAAATTCAGCCAGATTTATTCGAGCCTCCCTTAAATGTATAGTCCCGCCAAATATCGCCGGCAGATCATAATCTACATATATCTCCGGAATATCCACCATCACCGGGTCCTTAAAACCTTTGGGGTTGTGCAGTTTAAGGCCTCTTATTTTTACTGTGCTACGCAGTATCCCGGCGTTAAAACCGGATATCGTGAGACGTAGACCGGTCACCATTTCTGTTCCTTTTTCGATCGCCGTCCTTATCGTTATATCCTTAACGACCGATACCGCCACGAGCATGGCAATGATCACAACCGCTACCGTTACGTACCTATCCATATAATACCCCCTCTATTTATGTTATCTCGAGTTCTATCTTATGTATCAGATTTGATATCTCCTTTATAGTAGCTGCTGGCAGCAACTTAGAGCTCTCTATGTCGGTCCTTAATGATTTTAATGATGTGACGAGCCGTTTCAAAGTGGTCATCCTTTTTTTGTGTTTTGACGAGACTGGCTTCCCTGCCCATCTCAAGCACCTCTCTTCTTAAGTGCGCGTAGTCCCCTCCATCCAGGGTCTTTTTGTTTTTGGCCAGTCGCAACAGGTTTATGGCGTCGTAAGTGGGTACCGAAGCCGGATTTTCAGGAGATACAGCCGCCCTCTCCACATAATTGGGCTCTTCTTTTTCCAGAAAGTAATATGACTTAAGGAGCTTCATCGCGGTAGGTTTTTTTATGCCAATCTCTTTTGACGTATATGCGTCGAAAGTGGCATACCCCCACTCCTTATAAAGCCTGTCCCGCCATACGGAGTAAAGCGATTGCCCGAGATCGAACCAGGAGGTTTTGAAAGATTTGGCGCTGGAAAGGACCTTGTGCCTTGCCGACCCCTCTTCAGTGCTTTCAAGTTTGCGATCTATATTTTCAATAGTGCGTGTGCTTAGCCTAGTCATGGGTAAGATTATATAACACATTTTGATTTTTTTAAAGGCTAATTTGTTATATAATACCCCTATGAAAAAAGTGATTATATCGGCCGCGCTATGGACGATCTGTTCGGTACTGACATTTATGCTATTCCTTGCCATGTTCTTCTCTGTCCTCTGTTATCCTTTCGATAAACAAAGGCGAATACCCCACGCACAGTGTTTCTGGTGGTCCGATATGATGATCGCATCAAACCCTTACTGGAAAGTTACGGTGCGAGGACTTCAGAATATCGACCCTAAGAAAACCTATGTCATAATAGCAAACCACCAATCTCTGGCAGATATAGTAATAGCTTATCAGACAAAGATGCAGTTCAAATGGGTCGCCAAGGCATCTTTATTCAGCATACCGGTGCTTGGCTGGTCTATGTCGTTAGGTAAACACATAAGGCTGGAACGCGGCAGCTTCTCAAGCATAAAACAGATATATAAGGAGGCTGCGACCTGGCTTAAGGCAGGGATGTCAGTCCTCTTCTTTCCTGAAGGTACAAGGAGCGAGACCGGAGATATGAAAGATTTTCAAAACGGAGCTTTTAAGCTGGCTATACGAGAGAAGGCCCTTGTACTGCCGATAGCTATAAGAGGTACTGGCGATGCTATGTCTAAAGGAAGCTGGCTATTCACATCAAAAGTCCCGGTCAGCCTAAAGGTGCTGCCTGCCATCGACGCATCTACGTTTCATATTGCGGACTTCGCAATTCTGCGGGACCAGGCGCGGGAAGCTATAGAGAAAGCTTAAATACCCTATTTCGCTCTCTTCACAGGTACTCCCCATATATCTCTGGCGTATTCCGTCACCGCTCTATCGCTGGAAAAATAACCCGACTTAGCAGCGTTCGTTATCGAACGCT
>JAPLMF010000048.1:0-8927 GCA_026387155.1 Candidatus Omnitrophota bacterium | reverse complement strand
ATCGAACGCTTTATCCACCTATCCCTATCAAGATAGGCCTTTGATACTTCATCCTGTTTTTCACAATATGCGTCGAAATCCGCACAGACAAAGAAATAATCGCCATCCAAGAGAGACCTCGTTATCGGTTCAAAAAGTCCAAAATCTACCGGCGACAGGAAATTTGTCTGTATCAGCCTGAATATATCCGATAGCACCGGTGACCTCTCCACATAATCACGGGGATCATATCCCTGAGAGCGCAGAGCGAGTATCTCGTCCGATTTAAGGCCAAAAGTAAATATATTTTCCTTACCCACGGCCTTAGCTATTTCTATATTTGCTCCGTCCTGCGTGCCTATCGTCAACGCACCGTTGACCATGAACTTCATACATCCGGTGCCTGACGCTTCGGTCCCTGCGGTCGATATTTGTTCCGACAGTTCGCTGGCCGGAAATATCTTCTCCGCAAGAGATACTCTATAATTCTCCAGGAATATCACTTTAATTTTATCCCCTATGGTCTTGTCATTATTAACTATCTCGGCGACCGAGTTGATGAGCCTTATTATCAACTTAGCCATATAATATCCTGGAGCAGCTTTGCCGCTAAATATAAAAGTTCTGGGCAGCATATCCGTCTTGGGACAGGACTTCAGTTTAAGATACTGTGAAAGTATATAAAAAGCGAACAACAACTGCCTCTTATATTCGTGAATGCGTTTTACCTGAACATCGAAAAGCGAATCAGGGTTGATAGCTACCCCTGTCATCTTCTTTATGTACGCGGCCAGCTCTTTCTTATTGGCCTCTTTGGTGGCATCCCACTTCTTCCTGAAAGACGCGTCGTCTCTATACGGTAGAAGAGATTCGAGCTTATCAAGATCCGTGGCCCAGCCATCCCCTATTGTCTCGGTTATAAGACCCGACAACTTCACATTTGCCTTCATAAGCCACCGGCGCTGTGTTATACCGTTAGTCACATTGATGAATTTTTCGGGAGAGAATTCGTAAAAATCTTTAAAAAGGTTGCTTTTGAGCAACTGCGAATGGAGCTGGGATACACCGTTCACACGATGGCTGCCCACCACGGAGAGATTCCCCATTCTCACTTTTTTTGTATCGGACTCCTCTATTATAGACATACGGCGCAGGCGGTCATTATCACCGGGAAAGTTTATGGCTACATCCTTAAGGAACCTGTAATTTATCTCATATATTATCTGCAGATGGCGGGGGAGTATCTTTTCCATCATCAGGACCGGCCATGCCTCGAGAGCCTCGGGCATTATGGTATGGTTCGTGTAAGAGAAAGTGTTTACCGTTATATTCCATGCGGCATCCCAGTCCATCTTCTCCTTGTCCACGAGGATCCTCATAAGTTCCGGGATGGAGATAGCCGGGTGTGTATCGTTTAACTGTATAGCGACCTTCTTTGGAATATCCCTCAGATCCTTATTTTCCATCTTGAAACGCCTGACTATATCCGCTAAGGATGCCGAGGTAAAGAAATATTCCTGCTTTAGCCTGAGCTCCCTGCCCTGGCTGACGTTATCGTTAGGATACAGAACCTTGGAAATATTTTCCGTCAGCACTTTATCATATACTGCGCGCTCGTAATTTCCGTCTTAAAATAGCTCAGGTCGAACTCTTCGGAACTTCTCGCCGACCAGAGCCTGAGCGTATTGACTATGTCATTCTTGTATCCCGATATCGGCATATCGTAAGGCATCGCTACTACATCATCAGTATCTGTCCAGTGAGCGCACAAGACACCGTTCTCGTCCTTATCGAGATACGCTCGGCCGTAAAAATGTACTTTAACCGCATATTCCGGCCTTTGAAATTCCCAGGGGTTTCCCTTCGAAAGCCATTCATCCGGAAATTCGATCTGAGCGCCGTTTATTATCTTTTGATTAAATATCCCGTATTCATACCTTATGCCGTATCCGTGGGCAGGCACCCCTAAAGTCGCCATCGAATCCAGATAACAAGCGGCTAGTCTGCCAAGACCGGCGTTTCCCAAACCGGCGTCGGCCTCGCATTCCCTTATCTGGCTAAGCTCAAGGCTGACTTCTTTAAGCGCCTCCTCCGTCTCCTTCCAAATCCCGAGATTCATAAGGTTATTGCCGAGAAGCCTTCCTATCAAAAACTCCATGGAAAAGTAATAGACCCTCTTGCGGTTCTCATTGTGATACCTCTGCTGCGTCTCTATCCACCTCTCTACCAATCTGTCCCTGACAGCTATTGAAGTAGCAAAAAAATCGTCATGCATCGTGGCCGTATACCTGTCTTTGCCGAGCGAATATTCACGGCTAGCGATAAAAGACAGCAGCATGCCCTTCTTGGTCATATCCTTAAATATCGTCGATGGTCCGAAATCCTTCTTATGGCTCATATGGTCCTTTTTATTTTCTTGATGCTGGCCCGGTATATAGCATTATTCCCAAACTTAATTCTTATCTTGTCAACACTCGACTCGATATCTTCGAGCTTTCTATCCGCCGCATGTGTGAAGAGGTCTTTTTCAACCTCTCCTGACGAAAAGCTGGAAGCCCTGACGCCGACAAGCCTTATCTTCTGTTCTTTAAATTCATTGTATAATTCTTTTGTCGCATTGTAAAGAAAGTTCGTAATATTCGTCGGCTTAGACGCCGTGACGGAACGCGTGTACGTCTTAAATCCGCTCAACCTTATCTTGAGGGTTATAGTCTTTGCCCATAAGGCGCTCTCCCTCAGCCTACCGGCGACTTTTTCCGAAAGATCCATTAATGCTCCGAACACCACATCCCGGTCGGCGGTATCACTGTCGAAAGTGATCTCATTACTGATCGACTTGGCTTCACGGCCAATAGTGAGCTCACTTTCATCGATCCCATTTGCTATCTTCCAGAAATCAGTCGCTTGAGAGCCTATGGCCCCTCTTATATGTTCTATCGGGCGACGAGCCAGTTCACCTATAGTCTTTATACCTATGGCTTCTAACGCCTTCTCAGCCTTCGGGCCAAGGCCCCAGAGCCTCTGCACTTCAAGCGGGCACAGAAATTCAGCCAACCCGCCCTCGGGCACTTCTAAGAGTCCATCCGGCTTGCCAAGGTCGGACGCGATCTTCGCGGCTATCTTTGACGGCGCAAGCCCAATCGACGCCGTCAGCCCGGTCAGGTCCTTTATCTTCGATTTGATCAATCTGCAGGTTTCAAGGGGAGTCCCAAAAAGATGATAGCTGCCGGTTATGTCCAAAAAAGCCTCATCGATACCTACCGGCTCGATATCAGGGGTAAATGTGTGCAATATTTCGTAGATCTCTCGGGATGCCGCGGAATATTTTTCCATATCTACCGGGATAAATACGCCGTGGGGGCATTTGCGGTAAGCTACGGATATGGGCATCGCGGAATGGATCCCAAACGACCTGGCTTCGTATGAACAAGCCGATACGACCCCCCGCCCCCTGCCGCCTTTGGGATCGGATCCCACTATCACCGGCTTTAAGTGGAGGCTCGGTTTGTCTCTGGTCTCTACAGATGCGAAGAATGCATCCATATCGACATGCGCTATGAAACTCCTCTTAACCTTTAAGCAATGCAAGTGCCTTCTCATTGGCGGATGTTGCGACTATTATCCTGGCCGGACAGCCGGATGAGCACGCGGTACCGTAAGTATACCTTATGTCGATGCCATCCTTTGCAAGCTTGGCCGTCATGACCTTAAGGGCCCCTGGTTTATTCTCCAGGTCGATCACCAGCACCTCGTTCTCTTTTATCGCCTTATAACCGCCTTTCTCAAGAGCCTCTTTCGCGCGCAAGGTATCCTCCGCAACTATCATGATCTTTGCGTCCCTTCCTTCCGTATAACCGGCCACACCTTCGACGTTTATACCGTGATCCGCTAGGATCTTCGAAATGTCGGCAAGGATGCCCACTTTATTGGGCAGGCTCACCACAAGCTCCTTCCCTAAATTAATATCCTTCAACATATACTACCTCCTTTTGAATTTTTCTCACGGTACCGAGGATATATCGACTATCCCATCCACTCTGAAGTTTCTCTCTTCGTTTTTAAGATGACAATGCGCTATTACATATGAACGGTCGTAACCGAACCTTATCTCTTTAGGTGTTATAATCCTTTTTGTAACGGAATCGTTCCAAACTGATCTGTAGACTATACTGAGCCGCTTCTCTTCGCGTATCGCTTCTTCTATCAATTTTACCTTGTAATCCTTTACCTTTAACGCCGCAGGTTTTCGCTTACGCCCGCTTGGGATGTAGGCTATGTCGGCAATGGTATCGACGCCTTCCGACTTAAGTATATCCAGCTCTTTCTTAAAGACCCTCCATGTCATCATGACATCGGCCAGAGCCCTGTGCTCCCCTTCCGGATCTATCCCCAGTGACATTGATACATTGCCGAGATTATAACGGCCTATGCCATGGAATAGTCGCCTTGCCAAAGTAAGGGCATCCACCACATAGTAATCTTTCAATATGTTTTTTTCTTCGCCCAGAGCCGCTTCCAGAAAACCCAGATCAAAACCGGCGTTATATGCCACCAGAACGCTCCCTTCTATAAATTTAAGAAATCCAGGAAGGATATCCTCTATTATGGGGGAATCTTTTACCATATCATCATTTATTCCGTTAACTGAATGCGCCCCATAAGATATCGGCCGTCCCGGGTTAACAAGCGAGTGAAATTTCCTGATCCCGCGCTTTGACGGCTGCCACATTACGCAGGCAACCTCACATATCATGTCTCCGGAGTAAGGGTACAAACCCGTCGTCTCGAAATCGAATATCGCAAATGTAGCTTCGTCTATCTTCATCTATTGCTTAGAACGCATCTCCCAAATACTGATCTAAATTATATGAACGCCGACCTTCTTAAGCATGGCTCCCAGCTTAGCCAGCGGCAACCCGACCACGTTATAAAAACACCCTTCGATCCTATCTATAAAGATACTCCCTGGACCCTGAACATCGAAAGATCCGGCCTTATCAAAAGGAGAGACCTTGCGAAAATATCTCTTTATCTGCATATCACTCAAGCGTCAAGTGATACATATAGACTTTCGTCTTCTCAAAATCGGTCAGCGTCTTCTTTCTGTCGATGTCATAAATGGCGATACCTGTATATACCCATTGAGGACTCTTCGATAGAGCTTTAAGCGAGCGGACGGCATCAGCCATTGTCTTGGGCTTGCCTACGATCCTTTTACCTACCAGAACCACGGTATCGGCCGCTATAATAACCCCGGTATCGAATCCTTTGGTCGCGGCACGAGCCTTCTTGACGGCATTATCTATAACGAGGGCGCCGCATCTTTTGCCCTTGAGAGAGGAAGATTCCTTCACATCCGCTTCTACAATACTGAACTTTAACCCTATTTGCTTTAAAAGTTTCTGGCGCGCTTTTGACCTGGATGCTAATATTATTTTACGCATTGGCCGCCTTATCCCCGGCAAGATACCCGGTTGAAAACGCCTGTTGGAGATTATAGCCGCCGCTTGGAGCCGCCCCATCCATTACTTCACCTGCAAAATATAATCCTTTTACTATCTTCGACTCCATCGTATGCGGATCTATCTCTTTTATAGAGACGCCGCCTCCGGTGACCATCGCCTCTTCTAGCGCAAGGCTGCGTTTTATCTTTTAATACCTTTGCGCTCGTCCTTAGTTACCTGATTAGACATCCTCCCCTCGGATATCCCGGCGATCTTCAGAAATACGGGTATTAGCCTATTGGGCAGGACATCTTTCATTATATTCTTCATCATGCTATGGCCCTTTGATGTGAATTTATGTATCAGTTTCGATTCGAGCTGCTCTTCCCGTAATCCCGGCTTAAGGTCTATCTGGAGCGCCACTTCTTTATCTTCCTCCAGAAGAGCCGTCACTTCTCCGCTTAGATCAAGCACTAGAGGTCCGGATACGCCGAAGTGAGTGAACATGAGCTCGCCAATCGGCGATTCGATCTTTTTTTTGCCGGAGAAGAATGTTATCTTAATATTCTCAAGGCCCAGTCCCTGCAGGTCCTTTACCCAGCCTTCTTCAGTAACAAGAGGCACCAGCTCCGCGCGGAGAGGCTTTATATTAACTTTCTTGACACGGATATCTTTTTTATCAGTGATACTTATCACAAATCCACCGGCCTCCTTTTTTATCACGCTTACAGAGGAGTCATATATTTGCTCCGCGCCGTTAGCGGCAAGGGACATTTTAAGAGCTTCTACTACAGACGATGATTTATCTGTGACCGGGAAGATCCTCCCTTGGCGCTCCGTCTTCATCTCGACACCGGCTTTACCGAAAAAATCTACGAGATCCTCACTCGAGAACGCATAGAAAGCGTTCCTCAAAAACTGGCCGCAAGGCCCGAACTTCTTGACAAAACCCTCAGGATCGCATGCGTTGGTTATATTGCACCTTCCCTTACCTGTTATACTGAGCTTCTTGCCTATGTTATCGTTCTTTTCTATGATAACCACTTTCCTGCCTAATTCCGAAGCCCGGATGGCCGCCATGATCCCGGATGGGCCTGCACCTATCACAGCTATATCATACTCGTATTTCATCTTGGCACCGCCGTTCCGGCAACAAACCCAGAAGCCCATGCCCATGCCAGATTATAACCCCCGCGCCTGCCATCAACATCAAGGACTTCACCGGCAAAATATATTCCTTTTTTAATCTTTGATCCTAGCGTAACCGGATCGACCTCCAGGGCATCGACGCCTCCGGCAGTGAACTCGGCTTCGTTCCACCCCCGCGTACCGATCACTTCAAAACGCATCGATTTCAGTTTTTTGGCTATAATAGCAGGGTTGCCCACCGATATCAGCCACTTAAGTGCCGCGGATATTTTAAGCGGCAATACCCCCGCCAGCACATCCTCGTGCGGCCTGCCGTCCCTCGCCGCCCTTTCTATATTACTTGCCAACTCATCCTCTCCGATAAAAGGTACAATGTCAACCTCAAGATATACACTTTTAGATGGTTGCCTATTAAGCGCGATCGACACATTCCTTGATATGTCTAGAATAGCAGTGCCGGAAAATCCGTACTTGGTGAACATTAGATCGCCGCACGACTGGGCGACTACCTCCTTTGAGATCATCGCTTTTACCTTTGCCTCGATCCTTTGACCCTGCGCCAAATGGCAAAGGGGGTCCTTTACCATTAATGGCACCGCTGAAGGAACCGGGGGTACTATGGTATGTCCTAGTGAGGATGCAAGTTTGTAAGCACTGCCGTCAGAGCCCAGCGCAGGATATGAATTGCCGCCGCCGGTTATTACTACCGAACTGCAGCTTATTCTCTTACCGGATGCAGACACTACGAAAAAACCCTTATTCCCCGATTCGATACGCTCGACTGTAAAACCAAGCTCTATAGGAACCTCGAGCTTCTCTATCTCAAGTTCAAGCGCCTTAAGTACGGAGGACGATTGATTTGTTGCCGGGAATATGCGATTATCCTCAGACACCAACTCAAGCCCGAGGCCGTGAAAAAAATCCTTTATCGCAGATGATCCGAATTTACCGAATACGGACGTGACGAGCCCCTTAGATCCTTCGTTGTAATTTCCTGCGGATAGATCTTCGTTGGAAAGATTACATCTACCGTTGCCGGAAGCCAGTATCTTCTTCCCTATCTTCGGCAACCGTTCGCATACGACACAGGATGTGCCTCTGCGTTTAGCGCTTATAGCCGCGGCCAGACCGGCGGCGCCCGCCCCCACTATGGCGGTAGAAAATTCTTGCATATGGAACCCGTCCGACAAAAAAACCCGGAATTCCCTTCTATCTATGCATCATCCCGCCTCGTCCACCTAACTGCCATGGCGGGACATGAAGGTTAGATCTTATGCCCTTCCGAGGTATTCGCCGGTCCTTGTATCTACAAGGATCGTTTCTCCCTCCACAATAAAGAGAGGGACGTTGATCTCCAAACCTGTCTCAAGCTTGGCCGACTTCATGGCTCTGCCGGTAGTATCACCTTTTGTTCCCGGCGATGACTCCACTACTCTAAGCGGCAAACTGACAGGCAATTCAACCGTCACCGGGTGATTATCATAATAAAGAACCTTGACCTCGAGATTCTCCTTGAGATAATCTTTGTTCGGACCTATCAGATTTTCTCCCAGTACCAGGGTTTCATAATTTGCCATATCCATAAAATGGTACCCGGAATGGTCCTTGTATAAGTATTGGCCCTGCTTGGCCTCAAGATCGGCCTTCTCAACCGTGTCCGAAGGACTAAAACGCCTGTTTACTATCTTCTCTCCCAGAATACTCTTAAACGTAGCCTGATATATCGCGCGCAGGTTCCCGGGGGTCTTATGATCCATCTCGATCACCATAAGGAAATCGCTTCCATCCTTTATTATCATTCCTCTCTTAAGTTCCGAAGCCTTCATCACATCCCCTTTTTATTGAACTTTTATCTTTACCGTATCTTCCTTCGTCATTTCTTTCTTTGGTATCGATATATCGAGAACTCCGTTATTGTAGGAGGCCTTTATGCCGTCAGACCGGCATTCAACTGGAAGCTCTATCGTCCTGGAGAATGCGCCCCTGGCCCTCTCCTGCACAACGACCCCCTGCGAGGATTGACTCTTCACGACATCGCGGGATCCGGCGATCTTGAGTAACTTGTTCTGTTCGAGCACAGCCTCTATTCTATCCTTATCCATGCCGGGTAGATCCGCCTTTACGAGAACATCCTTATCGGTCTCGGTAACATCTATATTGATATCCTGTCCCCATCCTTCAATAAGCGCCTTTGAATCGCTTGAATAGCCAGCGGTTACCTCCTTAATGAGGCCGCTCATCTCGCGCTTCATCTTACGTATCTGGAGCTTGAGCTGGTCAATATCTTTATAGGCGTCGTCGTTCTGTGCCGGAGTAATCGCATACGCGGCGCCCGCCACGAAGATTAATACTAGG
>JAPLMF010000013.1:3635-4650 GCA_026387155.1 Candidatus Omnitrophota bacterium | reverse complement strand
TCTCTCTTTCATATAGCTACCCCTCATTCACCTATAAGGTATTTTAATGAATTCAATACCGCCTGAAGGCTTATCGGTTTCTCTATAAAACCCTCGATATCCAGATCCGCGAGGTGTATATCGGAGACATCCTGCGGGTTGCCGGTAATGATTATCACCGGGACAGTGCTCACTTTGCGTATTATCTTCAATACCTCCAGGCCGTCGATATCGGGCATCTTGAGATCTAACAGCACTATATCGGGCTTGATCTCCTCGAAGTATTCCAGACCCATCTGGCCGTTGAAGGCTAAAAAGACCTTATAATTATGCGGGATAAGGAAAGAATAGAGCATCTCGCATATCTCCTGCTCGTCGTCTATTATGAGGATCTTTTTGGCCGAGGACTGCATCCCGGACGGCGGGGTCCGGGGGAGGGCACCTTTTTTGTCCTTTATCTCAGATATATAGCTCAGTATCCCTTCGACGTCGGTGGCGTCGAGTTCGCACACCTTTTCTCCGTCTACGTAGATCTCGTTTTTAAGTATTTCGACCTTCTTATCTTTCGACTGGCCGAGCAGGCGCGCGATCGTTATATTAAGTACCCTGGCCATGCGATTTAATTCAGCAAGTTTCGGCGTCCTCTTATTCGATTCCCACATTCCCACCGTGGATTGGGCGACTCCAAGCTTCTCGGCGAGCTTTTGCTGGGACAGACTCTTTGATTCCCGTATGTGTTTTAGATTATCGGCGAAACTCATAATAGAAGTATAGCACATATTTTCAGCAAGGCAACACAGAATGTGATTTTTTTATAGGCAGCTCTTGACATTATCACAATTTGTGATATAATTGTAATAGGCTTTTTATAGCAAGAAAGAAGGTGAGCTTAATATGAATGTGCTTATCGTGATATCAAAGGGCCTGCCCCAGAAGCTTCTGGTGAATCTTCACACAGAAAAGCTTAAAAGAGAAGTAAAGGGTCTAATAAACGACCGCAAGCATACTCAGGCGATCGTCACCGCCCTTACCAAGG
>JAPLMF010000013.1:0-3533 GCA_026387155.1 Candidatus Omnitrophota bacterium | reverse complement strand
TTCCAAACCTGGTTTGGCATGCGGGACCAAACCAGGTTTGGAAGCAACTCTCCCCATATATAAGACGGAAAAATGGGCGAAATTATTGCAAAAATATTTTAATTTTTTATTCCATCCCGGTGTGGAATGGAGATTTATACTTGACAAAAGTAGTCAAGTTTGGTAAAATTATTATCGTGAAACTTTCGACAAAATCGACTTACGGACTGAGAGCAATGCTCAATGTTGCCATGAAATCGGACGGAGCCGCGGTGCCGATATCCGATATTTCCAAAAATGAGGGAATATCGGTTCAGTACCTGGAGCAACTTTTGAACAAATTGCGCCACAAGGGCCTGATAGAGAGCGTGCGCGGGCCGAAAGGCGGGTATACGCTTTCAAAAGACGCCGATAACATTACCGTAGCCGATATAGTGAAAGCACTGGAGGGAGATATACGCCTTTCACATTGCGTAAGCTCCGGTAAGGCGCCCGGCGCAAACTGTAAGAAGACCAGATCCTGTGTGCCGAAGCTCGTATGGCTCAAATTATCTAACGCTATAAATGATTGTCTCGAATCGATGACTTTGGAAGACCTATGCGGCGAGGCACGAAAGATCGGAGGCAACTAAAATGAGAAAAGTCTACATGGACAATAACGCCACGACGAGAATGCGCGAGGAGGTTCTCGAGGCAATGCTCCCCTTTTACAAGGACGAATATGGCAACGCGTCGAGTGTGCACTCTTTTGGCAGGACCGCCAGGACCTCCGTGGATGAAGCGCGTGCCAAGGTCGCAAGACTTTTAGGGGTGGCGCGGGAAGATATAATATTCACTTCGGGCGGTACGGAAGCAGACAATCTGGCCATAAAGGGTGTAGCTAACGCGCTGAAGTCCAAGGGTGACCATATGATAACCTGCGCCATTGAGCATCATGCGGTGCTGAACTCCTGCAAATATTTAGAAAAAGAGGGGTTTAAAGTCACCTATGTAGGGGTAGATAAAGATGGTGTCATAAAATTAGATGAGTTAAAAAGTGCTATAACACCAAAGACCATTCTGATTACCGTGATGTGGGCAAATAATGAGGTCGGCACGATCGAACCCGTCGAGGAGATAGGAAGACTCGCAAAAGAAAAAGGCATATGTTTTCATACCGACGCCGTGCAGGCGGCTGGTAAGATACCAATGGACCTGGAAAACATGCCGATAGACCTTCTTTCGATATCTGCACATAAGTTCTACGGGCCGAAAGGCGTAGGGGCTCTTTATATAAGGAAGGGAACAAAGATAATACCGCAGCTTCATGGCGGCCACCATGAGATGAAGAAACGCGCCGGCACCGAGAACGTAGCTGGAATAGTCGGCATGGGGTATGCCGCGGAGCTTGCCAAGATTGAGATCCCCCAAGAGGTAAAACAGCTTACAGGGTTAAGGGACTATCTTTACAAAGGTATTACTTCAAAGATACCGGAAGTGACGATTAACGGCCATCTTACAAAAAGGCTGCCGAATACCCTAAATGTAAGGTTCAAGTACCTGGAGGGTGAATCTATAGTGTTGAACCTCGATCTGGAGGGTATAGCGGTTTCGACGGGTTCAGCATGTACTTCCGGATCGCTCGAGCCGTCGCATGTATTAACAGCTATGGGCGTAGATCCGGCCGATACGCAAGGGTCGATAAGGTTTTCATTGGGTAAAGATAACACGAAAGAGGACGCCGACTATGTCATAGCGGCGCTTCCTCCGATAATTCAGAGACTGCGTGATATGTCACCTTTATATGAGAAAGGAAGATAATAATGGATGGGCAATATTCGGAAAAAGTTATGGAGCATTTCAAGAACCCTAGGAACGTCGGTGAGATAACGGACGCAAGCGGTATAGGGAACGTCGGGAACCCAGTCTGCGGTGATATTATGAGGCTCTATATAAAGGTCGACGACAAAGAGGTGATAACCGATGCCAAGTTCAAGACGTTCGGTTGCGGGGCCGCGATAGCCACTTCGAGTATGGTGACAGAGCTCGTGAAGGGGAAGACGATAGACGAGGCGCTCAAAGTGTCAAACCATGCGGTTGCCGAGGCGCTCGGAGGGCTGCCAAAAATAAAGATGCATTGTTCGGTGCTAGCGGAAGAAGCCTTGAGGAGCGCGATAGATGATTATATTGCCAAAAAGAAAGCAAAGAAAGTTTAAAGACTAAGGATGAAACACAAGATAAGGCACGAGATAAGGCATAAGATAAAAGCGTGTTCCGAGCTTGAAAAATCGCGTAAAAGTGATATAATTAAAACTAGGTTATTTAATGAAGAGGCGTTCAAGAAAGCCAAAGTAGTGATGTTCTACGTCTCGCTGAAAGATGAGGTCGATACGATCTCGATGATCGACGAGGCGGTAAAAGAGGGGAAGAGGGTTTGCGTTCCTGTGATCTTTAGGGAAGACAAACGACTTATAGCAGGCGAGATAAAGGATAGGGTTAAGGATTTGGAGAGACAGCATTTCGGAATCTTCCAGCCAAGAGCTGGACATGTAAGAGAGGTTCCATTAGAAGATATAGATCTTGTGATCGTGCCGGGTGTAGCTTTTGATAAGTGTAATATGAGGCTGGGCCGCGGGCACGGATATTACGACAGGTTCCTCTCGTCTCTACCGGATCGCACGAAGACCATAGGCCTTGCCTTCGATTTCCAAGTCGTAGACAACCTCCCAAAAGACTCACACGACATTCCCGTCTCAAGAACAATCGCTGCTTAAATAAGCGTAGAATGTAAAGCGCAAAACCAAAACGTAAAACTTTAAGTTTTATACCTTAACTTTACGCTTTTCATTTTGCACTTTACGTTTAAATGACACCAACGGGAGGATACCATGCAACATAACGAAGTCACGGCAGTCTACATAGGCCTTTCGGCCATCGCCGCGGGCGCATTCGTAGCCCTCGGGTATTTAATTCGCAAATTTCACGCAAAGAGTAAATTAAGGAATGCAGAGGACAAAGCAAAGAAGGTCATGGATCAGGCGAAGATAGAAGCCGACAAAATAAAACACGGGGCCGAGCTCCAGGCAAAAGACACTCTCCTTAAATTGAGAGGCGAATTTGAAAAAGAGACCAAGGACAGGCGCGGGGAACTTGTAGTGCTTGAGAGACGGCTGTTGCAAAAGGAAGAGAATATTGACAGGAAGGTCGATGTGATCGACAGAAAAGAAAAAGATATCGAACGCAAGGATCATGCGATCACAGAGAAAGAGAAAGGTCTCCATTTGAAAGAGAAGGACCTTGACCGCCTGCTTCAGGAGGAGAAAGACAGGTTGCAGAACATATCGGGAATGACCCGCGAAGAGGCGAAACAGCTGCTTTTAAAGAAGCTCGACGGTGAAGTGAAGCAGGAAGCGGCTATAATGATAAAGCGCTCCGAAGATGAAGCAAAAGAGAAGGCCGACAAGGAGGCTCGCAAGATAATAGGTTTAGCGATCCAGAGGTGTGCGGCCGAGCACGTGGTCGAAACTACCGTATCGGTCGTGCATTTGCCAAGCGACGAGATGAAAGGGAGGATA
>JAPLMF010000071.1 GCA_026387155.1 Candidatus Omnitrophota bacterium | reverse complement strand
ATTTATTGGCTGCATTGATAAGTGCCCATATCTTCTCAAGCGCCGCGATGAAATCAAAGTTCGGAATAGCTTTTTCTAGCTCCCCGCCGAGAGCCCCTGCTATATCTCTCATCTTGCCCGTAACTTGAGACCTCTTATCGGTTACCGCCGGGACCTTTCCGTCAAAATACTTCTCCGCCATAGTCAATGTGCGGTTTAACAGATTACCGAGGTCGTTGGCAAGATCGCTGTTATATCTCGCAATAAGCGCGTCTTCGCTAAAAGTGCCATCCAGGCCGAACGATACCTCACGCAGCAGGAAGTAGCGATAGGGATCTACGCCGTAACGGGATATCATATCCAACGGATCAACGACATTTCCCTTCGACTTCGACATCTTCTCGCCCTTTATCACCCACCAGCCGTGCGCAAATATCGATCTCGGGATCTCTAAGCCTAAGGCTTTTAACATTATGGGCCAATATACAGCATGATGGCGTATTATGTCCTTGCCTATAACATGAAAATCGGCGGGCCAATATTTATTGAAACGCTCCATGTCATGCGGATAACCTGCGCCCGATATGTAATTTATAAGAGCGTCGAACCAGACATAGGTGACAAAATCTTTATCGAAAGGCACTTCGATACCCCATGCCATCCTCGACTTCGGCCTAGATATGCAGAGGTCGTGGAGCTCTTCCTTTAGAAATCCTAGCACTTCATTGCGCCTGAAATCAGGCCTTAGAAAGTGCGGATTTGTCATTATATAATCTATAAGCCATTTCTGGTATTCGGAAGTCTTAAAAAAATAGTTAGTCTCGTCCAGTTTCTCGCATTGCCTTTTGCAGTCGGGGCACAAACCGTCAGTTAAGACTTGCGTCCGGGACCATATATAAGGCCATCCTTGTAGAGTTTATCAAGAACGGCCTGGACGTACTTCTCATGCGCCGGATCCGTCGTACGTCTGAAGTAGTCGTATCTTATGCCTAGCTTATTCCACAGGTCCTTAAAAACCGGCACTATCGCATCGACGAATTTCTTCTCCTCGCCCGCTTTAAGCCCTTTAGCTAAAGTGGCTTCCTCAATCTTCTCGCCGTGCTCGTCCGTACCGGTCATGAAGAACACTTCATGCCCCGACATCTTCTCAAACCGTGATACCGTATCACAGGCGACCTGTGTATAAGAATGGCCTATATGCGGTTTGGAGTTGACGTAGTATAGAGGAGTCGTTATATAGAACTTACTCACTTCTGCGGCACCTCGATCTGGCTGCCATCCTCAAACTCCACCGTGACGGACCGTTTTATTGCATTTATACCGATGACCTTCCCGTTACCTTTTTCGGTCTTTACTATCTCCCCCTCTTTTGGCATTCCCTTCATAAGGTCCTTGTAGGTCTTGTATTCGTAGCCCAGACAGCACATGAGCCTGCCGCATAAGCCTGATATTTTCGTCGGATTAAGCGGCAAGTTCTGTTCCTTCGCCATCTTTATAGTCACGGGCTCAAAATCTTTCAGGTACGTGGCGCAGCAGAGAGCCCTGCCGCAGGGGCCCAACCCACCCAGGATCTTCGCCTCATCGCGCACGCCTATCTGCTTTAACTCTATCCTCGTCTTAAAGGCGTTGGCCAGGTCTTTGACCAGGTCGCGAAAATCTACCCTCCCGTCGGCAGTAAAGTAGAAGATTATCTTCGACCTATCGAACGAAAATTCGGCGTCGATAAGCTTCATCTGAAGTTTCCTGTCCTGTATCTTCTTGGAACAGGTATTGATGACCTCCCTTGACTTCTTCTTATTCTTCTCTATCTGTTGCAAATCCCAGAGATTAGCCTTGCGGACGACTTTCTTTAGCGGCTCCTCGAGGTCGGAATCGAGTATCGCCTCGGTCTCCGACAACACCTGGCCATAATCCATACCGCGATCGGCCTCTACTATCACATGGTCGCCTACTTTAAACTTTACTCCGCCCGTAGAAAAATATGTGATCTTTCCTGCTTCGCGCAACCTGACCTGTATGACTTCGTACATATTATCCTCTCTCTTCTAGCTTTATACCAAGAACACTCATCGTAAGTTTGGGGTTCGCATTTCTGTCGAGGTGATCCTTGGCATCGGCTATAGCGTTAACGGCGCTATCGAGGTATTCAAAAGATAATCTTTTTGCTTCCGCCTTAATTTCGTCAATCTTATCTATATTAAGGATACTGGCATCTTTACCGGCAAATGCCTTGGTTACGAGTATGTCCCTGTACCATGAAAGCATTATATCGAGACATCCGATAAAATCGCCTCTCTTCATCTTTTCAAAATCCGAATCGAATATCTTCGTAGTCTTTAAGGCATCTATCGTCCTGGCCCTTTTGTCCAAAAACCCGTCCTTAGCGTTCTCCAGGGCCTTGCCTATACTCCCGAGCGAAAGCCTGGCAAGGACCCGCGCGTCTTTCACATCGACCAAATGATCATCCCTTAATATCTTTTCGCTGGACTTTATAGTCGCCGGAATGGCCTGGATGTCCTCTACCATCAATATAAGCAACGAATCCTGCGGAGGTTCTTCGAGAGTCTTTAAAACGGCATTTTGGGCCTCTTCGCTCATAAGGTCAGCATCGTCTAGTATATACACTTTCTTTCTGGCCTCATATGGCTTTAACGACACTGACCTTATCGCTTCAAGCACTATATCTATACCGAATTCCGCCTTCTTTTCTTCTTTCTCCAGCACCAAAACGTCAGGATGCGCCGAGGAATTTATCTTATTGCAAGATCCGCACTTCTCACAAGGCTCGCCTTCTATAGGCCCGCTACAATTAAGAAGCTTCGCAAAGTTCACAGCGGTAAGTTTCTTCCCACAGCCCGAAGGCCCAAGAAATATATAGGCGCTGGCCACCCGGTCGCTTGAGGCGGCGTTCTTTAAGAAATCTATAGCGCACGCCTCACCTTTTATATCTTTGAATGACACGGCTAACCTGTCTCCTTATGTTACTCTGTGTACCGCTTATGTCGTCTTCGAGGTTCACTATTTTGACCCTTGCAGGCTCTTTAGCAGCTATCGCGAGATACCCTGTCCTGACGCGTCTGTGATAGGAGAGGGCCTTCTTCTCCATCCGGTCGTATCCTTTGCGTTTAGCCCTGCCCAGGCCGGTCAAGACATCTATATCCAGAACAAATGTAAGGTCCGGCATTATACCGCCGGTAGCTACTTTATCCAGCGCCTTTATCGTTAGGGCCGGTATCCTGGCGCCATATCCCTGGTACGCCAATGTAGCATCGCTGAAACGGTCGCATATTACTATTCTTTTTTTATCTAAGGCCGGTCTTATGATCTGCCTGACTATCTGGGCCCTGGCCGATTCGAAGAGGAATAACTCTGTTACGTCGGATATCTTTATACCGTCGGAATGGAGCAATATCTTCCTTATCTCTTCCCCCGCCCTGGTACCACCCGGCTCCCGAGTGATGACGCATCCGTAACCGAGCCTCTCCAGGTAGTCATAAAGAAGACGGCTGTGCGTAGACTTGCCGCACCCTTCGCAGCCCTCAAAAGTTATGAAGAACCCTTTATTTAGAGCTTTTTTCGCCATATAGTGCCGTCTTTCGTATCCTCCAGTATTACGCCTCTTCCCAGAAGCTCTTTTCTTATACGGTCGGCCTCCTTATAATCACCGGACTTACGAGCGTCGTTGCGCATCTGGATGGAAACTTTAACGTCCGAGGAGATCTCTCCTTGGAAGCATATCTTGAGCCCAAACACAGAAGCGATCTCGGTTATGAGTTTTGCGGCCGCCGACGCGAACTCTGCATCTTCTATATTTTTATTCGCCTCATTCACGAGCTCAAATACCGCGGCAAGCGCAAGAGGCATGTTAAAATCATCATCCATCGCCTCTTCGAACTTTTTTCTGAACTCCTCTGACTTCCCCGGCTTGCCTTTTGCGCCTGCCGGGGCGGACTGATCTTCGGCCCGCTTCATCTTATCCAGCGCTATCGTAATTCGCTCTTTCTCGGCCTTCATCCCGGCTATCTTCTCTTCTGTATAATCCACCGGATGCCGATAGTGCGTATTTAGGAATAGCAATTTCAGAAGATCTGCGTCCTTATACCCGGCCATGAATCCCTTTATCGATATGAAGTTCCCCAGCGACTTCGCCATCTTTTCGCCTTTTATCGTCAAAAGCCCGTTGTGCATCCAAAACTTCGCGAACTTTTTACCGGCGCCTTCCGACTGCGCAATTTCGTTCTCATGGTGCGGAAATATCAGGTCTATGCCACCTCCGTGGATGTCAAACTCTTCGCCGAGTATATCCGAGCTCATCGCCGAACATTCTATGTGCCATCCAGGCCTCCCCCGCCCCCAGGGGCTATCCCATGAAGGCTCTCCCTCTTTGGCCTTCTTCCACAAGGCGAAATCCATCGGGCCTTTTTTCTTTTCGCCGGGCAATATCCTGGCGCCTGATTCCATTTTATCCGGATTCTGATTAGAAAGTTTTCCGTATTCGACTGCTGTCTTTATATCGAAATATACGTCGCCGTCCGCCTGGTATGCATGACTTTTTTTTATCAATAGCTCTATGAATCTGATCATCTTAGGTATGTATTCAGTCGCCTTCGGCTCCTTATCGGGCGCCCGAATCCCAAGTAGCGCCATATCTTCGTGATACAACCTGAGATATTTTTCCGATACCTCTTTCGTCTTTTCTATTACTCGAGGACCCGGGCTTTCGGGCACGAGCTCTTTTCTGGCCTTATCTATTATCTTATCATCGACATCCGTAACATTACGGACGAATGTGACGCCATATTTTTTGTACTCGAAGTACCTTCTTATGACGTCGAATATATAAGCGCTCCTGGCATGACCTATGTGCGGCTCGTCGTAAACCGTCGGGCCGCATACGTACATGCCTATATGTCCGGGTTTGAGCGGAATAAACTCTTCTTTTGTGCGGGTGAGGGAGTTATATATCTTCATTGAATGGTCGGTTATAAGTTATAACTTAAAACTATTTCTCCAGCCTCTTTATGCGCTCCTTAAGTTCTTCCATCTCCTGTAAGAGCGGGTCGAGGACGTGTATATGGTCCAGCGATATATCTATCTTCTTTCCATCCTGCTTCGTTATCCTTCCCGGGACTCCCACGACTGTCGAATTAGGCGGGACATCCTTTATGACAACGGCATTAGCGCCTATGTAGGAGTTATCTCCTATGGTTATATTACCAAGGACCTTCGCGCCCGTTCCTATCACAACGTTATTACCCACCGTCGGATGCCTCTTCCCCTTCTCCTTGCCTGTACCGCCTAATGTAACCCCCTGGTAAAGGGTTACGTTATCCCCTATTATGGCCGTCTCTCCTATGACGACTCCCATGCCATGGTCTATGAATAACTCACGGCCTATTGCGGCACCCGGATGGATCTCTATGCCCGTAAAAAATTTGCCCATCTGCGATAGCCACCGTGGAAAGAACGGTATGCCAACACCCCTTAACACATGCGCTATCCTGTAGAAGACCAGAGCATGCAGCCCCGAATATGTAAGAAGCACCTCCGGCAAGTTTGATGCCGCGGGGTCGCTTGCAAATATCGCTTTCACCTCACGTTTGAATATCACCGCAACGGCAGTCCAGAATATTACGAAGGCTACTGCCAGGATGATAGCCATATTAATGATCACCATAATTACTTCTCCTCCAAAGTTACTACGGCATAGGCCGCTATCGCCTCGCCTTTTCCCAGCGATCCTACACCCTCGTTCGTAGTGGCTTTTATATTTACTCTATCTTTTTTTATACCGAGGGTATCGGATATAATGTCCACCATTTTTTGCCTGAAAGGGTAAATTTTGGGCTCTTCGGCCAGTACCACCGTGTCGACGTTATTAATAACAAATTTTTTCGAGGCCGCTATTGCCGCTACTTTCTTCAAGATCTCAAGCGAGGAGACGTCCTTATATTGAGGGTCTGTATTTGGAAAATGGACCCCTATATCCCCCATACCCATCCCTCCCAATATCGCATCCGATATGGCATGGAGCACAACATCACCATCGGAATATCCGAGCAATCCCTTTATGTAAGGGATCTCTATACCTCCCAAAAACAGCTTTCTTTCCTCTACAAGCCTGTGTATATCATATCCTATACCTGCCCTCATAATAGAGCCTCCGCTATTTTTAGGTCTTCCCTGGTGGTAATCTTTATATTTCGGTATGAGCCGGGTAATATCTTTATCTTTATTCCCAGGTCCTCTAATATCGAAGAGTCGTCAGTGGCCCCCCTTCCTTTGCCGAGCCCTTCATACGCTTCTTTTATAAGAACTGCCTTAAAAGTCTGGGGCGTCTGGGCCCTGAATACATTACGCCGGTCTATCGTCCTCTTTACAAAACCTAACCGATCGCCTAACTTTATCGTATCGCTCTCCGGGACCGCCACTACGCAAGCCCCGTACTTCGAAGCCAGTCTTATCGATTCTCTTATCATCCTGACGGATACCATAGGCCTGGCCGCATCATGGATAAGCACTATATCCGGGTCACCGGTAAGAGCGTCTAAACAATTTTTCACAGAACCGGACCTGGTGCTACCGCCGACAACAACTTTTTTTACCTTACGAAATCCGAACCGTCTTACGAGAGCCTCTACGCGGTGAATCTGACTCTCTTCGGCCGCTACTATTATCTCATTAATCACTCCCGAAGCTTCAAGGGCCTTGATCGAATAGTAGAGAAGCGGTTTGCCGCTGAGCATTACGAACGGCTTCTTCGTCTTAAGGCCGAGCCGGCTGCCGGACCCTCCCGCCGGCACTATGGCCGTTACGCTTAAACTCATCTCTTCTTCCAGACACCCTTGTCGGCATCCTCAAGTTTGGCGAATATCATGCGCCCGGCCGAAGTCTGTAGGACGCTGGTTACTATGACCTTGACGGCCTGGCCTATCAGATGTCTGGAGTTATCTATTACGACCATCGTGCCGTCATCCAGATATGCCACTCCCTGGTTATACTCTTTCCCCTCTTTAGATACCCTGACATCCATGGGCTCTCCGGGCAATACAACCGGCCTCAAGCTATTGGCAAGCTCATTTATATTCAATACCGTGACGCTCTGGATCTCCGCAACTTTATTAAGATTAAAATCATTTGTCAACACTTTAGCCCCAAGAAGTTTGGCGAGCTTAACGAGCTTCGCATCCACCTCTTTTATCTCCGGGAAGTCGTCTTCCTGTATTCTTACGTCTAAGGCTGTGTTCTTTTGGATCTTGTTAAGCACATCCAATCCCCTGCGCCCGCGGTTACGCCTGAGAGCGTCTTGTGAATCGGCTATCTGCTGTAATTCTTTCAGGACAAAGCGCGGTATGACTATCCTGCCCTCTACGAAATGCGTCTGGAATATATCGGCTATCCTTCCATCAATTATCACGGACGTATCCAACAATACTATATCGTCATTGCGGTCCTGCCTGACGAACTTGACATATGGTATTATGACGTTGAACTCATCCTTGCCCCTCATGGCCATTATCATACCGAGATAGCAAAATATGAGTATCAGGATTATCTGTATCGAGGAGAACATCTGTATCGACATTGGCACGAGCCGTATGACACCGGTGAGGACCCACGCCATGAAGAAACCGAACAGGAGCCCGAATACCGCCGCCGAAAGATTCCTTACCGAAAAACGCCTCATCCCCATCTCAACCAGTATAACGATGGCCGCGCCAAAAAATCCTGCCGCCATCCCTCCTATACCCCAGATCAGATTAAAATCCCCGAGAAGCATCCCTACGTAGTAGCCTACCACTACCGACAGGAATGTAAAAAAAAGCCTCAAAAATATTATCGTCATATTTTATTACTCCTCGTTCCGGGGTCTATTCAAAAGCTTCCATGGGTGCTTTTTTATATCGGCCGTAAAGGCCTCGAGATTATTATATATTGCGTCATCGTTCAGAAGCTTGCCGATCGTGCCATCACCCTTCTTTATCTTATCCACTATAGTCTTGATCGACTCCGACAACGTTGCAAGGTTCTCGGTTATCTTCTCCATCGGGACCGGATCCTTACCGACAAGGATACCGTTAGGTTTAACAGCGGCAGACCCTGCCGTGCCGGGAAGTATCTCAAGGTACTTCTCGCCCATAAGCCCGAGCGTATTTATCGTAACTACAGCATCTTCCTCTATCTTTGTACCATCGCTTATCCAGGCCGTCAGCTCAGCCTTGGTCTTATCGTCCTTGGGGTCATGTATTATTTGTATGCCCTGGACCTGGCCTACTCCAACGCCGGCAAGCCTGACCGGCGCCGAAGGCCCGATACCGCTGGCAAAATTAAATAGCACCTTCACCCGGTATCCTGTCTTAGAAAGGTTTATATCCCCTATCGAGAAGACTATTGTGAATAATATAGCGACGCCTATAAGTATAAACACCCCCACCTTCAGTTCAAAAGTCTTAGAATCGTCCATTCACTCCTCCTCAAGTTTTTTATTTTCTATCCGCTATACGCCCTGGCCTGTAAATCGCTCCTGCCAGGACAGGCTAAATCAAGTGCTCGAAATCTATCCCCTCGGTTATCGGCCCCTTACTGGCGCCGGTTATGAATTGGCGGACTATCGGATCCTTCGTATTCTTAAATTCATCCGGAGTACCAGTAGCTATTATCTTGCCTTTATATAACATCGCCATTCTGTCGGCGATCTTGTAAGCGCTCGTCATGTCATGTGTAACCGCGATGCTTGTCACTTTCAATTTATTATGCAACTCCAGTATCAGGTCATTCACCGCATCACCCGTTATAGGGTCGACACCGGTAGTAGGTTCGTCATACAGCATTATGCTGGGACGGACGCATATGGCACGGGCCAGACCCACACGTTTACGCATACCTCCGGAAAGCTCCGCAGGTTTCTTCGTCTCTATCCCTTTTAATCCCACCAGTGCCAGGCATTCCTTTACTCTCTTATCTATCTCCGCGCGCGGAGAGTTAAGATGCTCTATCATATGGAAAGCGATGTTCTCAAGAACATTCAGCGAATCGAATAGCGCCGCGCCCTGAAAAAGCATGCCGAAGCGGAGCCTAAGGGTGTTAAGCTCTTTATCGTCCATATTCGTCACATCTTTTCCGTCTACTATCACCTGCCCGGAATCCGGCTTGAGCAGTCCTATTATATTTTTTAATAGGACGCTCTTACCGCAGCCTGACCGGCCTATTATTACCGTGGTCTCACCGGTATTTATTGTAAGGTTCAGGTTATTCAGCACCTGATGCCCGCCGAAAGCCTTGCAAAGATTAATTATCTCTATCATATGCGCCTTAACCTACTTTGCTATAAAATAGAAGAGCGCCGTAAAGAAGCAGTCCGACGCTATTATAAGTATGAAGCTCGTTACAACGCTTGCGGTCGTCGACCTGCCCACGCCTTCTGCGCCGCCGTCGGCGTTCATACCTTCATAACATGCGACTATGCATGTTATGACGCCGAAGAAGAAACTCTTCATGAGCCCCGTATAAAAGTCCTTATATCGAAGCGGCTGCCAGGTGTTCTTCATGTACATACCGTGCGATATTCCAAGTTTATAGACGCCTATTATATATCCGCCTATGATGCCTACCAGATCGGCGTACGCGGTCAAAAGCGGCAGCATCAGTATGAGCGCCAGGAATCTCGGCACCACGAGATACTTGACCGGATTCGTTGCAAGGGTCTCCAAAGCGTCTATCTGTTCGGTCACCTTCATCGTCCCAATCTCCGCTGTTATAGAAGCGCCGACCCGGCCGGCGACTATGAGTGCTGTCAAGACCGGTCCTAGTTCCCTCAGCATCGACACCGCCACGAGACTTGCTATGTACATCTCGGCCGAGAACTTCTTCATCTGATATGCACTTTGCAGAGCCAATACCATACCGGTGAAGAGGCTTATTAGAGATACTATCGGCAGACTGTCGACACCGATCTTCGACATCTGTTCAAATAGTTGTTTCCGCCTGAACGGAGGTACCGGTATCCAGAAGAGCGTCTGGCCCATCAGTATCGCCATACCGCCGGAATATCGCAGGAAGCTCATGAAGCCGTGACCCAGGTTTTGGGCGAATTTTTTCATATTAGAATTTATCCCTGTGCTCCACTCCGAAGAAATCGTTATTGGAACCGACCATCATCTTCAGGCTCTCGCTTGAGCTCAGCTCGTATTCGAGTTTTACTTCGTCCTTATATCTTGAACCTTCGTCGATGCGTTCATCATCCAGGAATTTTGTGAAGTCTACATTTATGCCTTCAAATACCTTCTTGTTCATGCGCACTTCCTGCGCACCCTGGACGCTTCGCGTATCGAGCGAATCCCAGTTTACAGCCCTGTCATCGCTGGCCATCTTTATGCCGGCGAACAGGGTCGGCTTACCGAGTTTTCGCAAGTCTATCTCACCGCCTAGCGCGAAATATCCGCTCTCCCTGGCTATCTTCGAGTCCTCTATACGCAATATCGGCCCTTCCCCTTTAAAATTGACACTTAAAAAATCAAAATCGAGCGTAGACATATTCCCTTTTCTTATCTCCAGCCGGATGTCGGACCTTATGTCGTTGACATAACCCTTAAGATCGAACTTGCTATTCATTGTGCCCGAAAGGATCTCGGCCGCATTCCTGACCCCGAAGATCGGCATGAGCCAGCTCAGGTTAACATTATTAGAAAGCACCGTCATATCGAGCGCTTGAGGCTGTTTAAAAAATATATTTCCCTTGGCGCTGAAAGAATTTTCCATCTCAAGGCTTGAGAGTTCAAAAGAAGATGCGGATACCTTATATTTGGCAAACAACCCCAAGAAAGGACTGTAATTCAGTATTATCTTATCTGTCCGTAATTCTCCCTCGGAATATCCGGGGGAGAATGTGTTTGTCGCAGAGCCTGCGCATGCTATATCGAAGCCGTAAATCTTCACATGCTCTATTTTGAAATCGGTTTTTATTGAGTTATCCTCATTTATCGATATTCTGGCTCTGACAACTCCGCTAGAAGGCTTGATCTCGATGTCGATATAATCGCCGGTTATCGATCCGCTAAAATCGATCTTGTTACTACTTAAAAAACTGGCGTAACCTTTGAATGTTAAGGTGCCGCTTCGCCCGCGCTGGAACCTCACGAAACCGGAAATATCCTTATTGGCAACTTCAAAATTTATATCAATATATGAATCGCCGAAGAAGAACATCGACAATAGCGTTTTATCCTTCCTCTTGGTCAGCAGGTCCCATACCCTGTAGTTGGTCTTGACTATCGGTAGATCGATGGAAGAAAATACCGGCCCCTTCTTCCGGTCCGATATCTTTATATCGTTCAGAGTGATGGGGCTAAATATCCCGCCTTCGATCGAGCCTATAGAAAAACGGGCCTTCCCGTCAAAAGCCCCCTCTATCTTCATCTCGGCGTAGCTCTTAAGCTGCGGCGCGAGCGCCTCTATCCTATCCTCGGCCAGAAGCACCAGACAGAGTGCGCATACCGACACCAGCATCATTGTAAAACGCTTTCTTGTTCGTCTATGTCTCATTCTAGTCCGTCTTGAAGTCCAGATGGTCCGCCTTGGCGGTAACCTTTACACTGCCGGTGCGTTTGAGCGGCCGCGCGCCGAACTGCTTGTCGAACCCCTTCTCCATCAGAAACTCTTTGGCATCCTGAGATAACTCCAGTTTTATATTCTGATCTTTTAGTCTCGACTCTACATCCTTCACCTCGAGCTCCACTATATGGAGCAGGTCCTCTTTAGTAAGGGACCTGAATACTATGATATCGTCGACCCTGTTAAGGAACTCCGGCTTGAAAGCTTTCTTCACTTCGTCTAAGAGCTTCTCTTTCATCGACTGATACGTTACTTCCTCAGTTTGTGTTTTGAACCCTATCGACCCCTGTTTTCTGAGCATCTCAGCGCCTATATTCGACGTCATTATTATTATCGTATTCTTAAAATCAACCTTACGCCCGAAAGAATCGGTGAGACGGCCTTCTTCGAGCATCTGCAGGAGCAGGTTGAATACGTCCGGGTGCGCCTTCTCTATCTCGTCCAAAAGAACGACCGAATAGGGTTTACGCCTGACCTTCTCCGTAAGCTGCCCGCCTTCTTCATATCCGACATATCCGGGAGGAGCCCCGACGAGTCTTGAGACATTGAACTTCTCCATGTATTCTGACATATCTATCTGTATTATGGCGTCTTCGTCACCGAACATGAACTCCGCGAGAGCTCTTGCTACCAGAGTCTTGCCTACGCCCGTAGTACCAAGGAATATGAACGAACCTATCGGCCTGCGTGGGTCTTTTATCCCGGCCCTTGAGCGTCTTACGGCGTGCGCTATCGCCGATATCGCTTCATCCTGGCCTATTACGCGTTTATGCATAGCCGCTTCCATGTTGAGAAATTTGTTCTGCTCTTTCTCCTCAAGCTTCACGATAGGTATGCCGGTCCATTTCGAAAGTATAATCGCTATATCGTCTGCGCTTACCTTAGGTTCGTACTTACCCTTGGACTCTTTCCACTCTTTCTTAGTCTTGACAAGCCCCTCTTTTAATTTACGCTCCTCGTCCCGGAAATTCGCCGCCTTTTCGAAGTCCTGGTTCTTTACAGCGGCTTCCTTCTCCTGTTTCACCCCTGCCATCTTTTCTTCAATATGTTTCACATCCGGCGGCGCTGTCGTTACCGAAAGTCTCGCGCGGGATCCGGCCTCGTCTATCAGATCTATCGCCTTATCCGGAAGGTATCGGCCCGATATGTAGCGGTCCGAAAGTTTTGCGGCAGCCTCGACAGCCTCATCTGTGAACTTCACCCTGTGGTGCGCCTCGTACTTATCGCGAAGGCCTTTTAGTATCTCTATCGTCTCCTCAACGCTCGGAGGCTCGACCATTATCGTCTGGAACCGCCTTTCAAGCGCCGCATCTTTTTCGATATGTTTCCTGTACTCGGTCAGGGTCGTTGCACCGATACACTGTATCTCGCCTCTGGAGAGCGCAGGTTTTAAAATATTTGAGGCGTCTATAGCGCCTTCCGCGCCTCCGGCTCCGACAAGGGTGTGAAGCTCGTCTATAAATATCATTATGTCATTGGAGCGCTTTATCTCTTCCATGACGGCTTTGATCCTCTCCTCAAACTGTCCACGGTACTTTGTGCCGGCCACCATCAGAGCAAGGTCCAATATTATTATCCTCTTATCTCTCAATATCTCCGGGACGTCGCCCGCTATTACCATCTGCGCCAGGCCCTCGACTATGGCTGTCTTGCCGACACCTGCCTCACCGAGAAGAACGGGGTTATTTTTAGTGCGGCGGGACAATATCTGTATTACGCGCTCTATCTCGTTCTTACGGCCTATCACGGGATCCAGCTTCCCATCCTTGGCGAGCTTCGTGAGATCGCGTCCGAAAGCGTCGAGAGCGGGGGTCCTGGCGTGCGAGACTTTCTGTCCCATTTCGTAGCCGGGCACTTCGGAGCCGAGGAGGTTCATCACTTCCTCCCTCACCTTTTCAAGCTCCAACCCCATATTCATAAGTACCTGTGAAGCCACGCCTTCGCCTTCGCGTATCAAACCCAGAAGAAGATGCTCTGTGCCTATATAATTATGCCCTAAGGATCTGGCCTCATCCATGGCAAGTTCTATGACCTTCTTCGCCTTCGGAGTAAAAGGTAGGTCTCCCGATATAACGGTGCTGGGCCCCGGCTGTACAAGTTTCTCCACTTCAATACGTATCTTCTCCGGGCTAAGCCCAAAACTTGCGAGTACAGCCGCCGCAACGCCCTCGCCCTCTCTTACCAAACCAAGAAGTATGTGCTCCGTCCCTATGTAGTCGTGATTAAAACGCTTGGCTTCCTCCTTGGCGAGGAGTATCACTTTTCTTGCTCGTTCGGTAAACCTGTTAAACATCGGCATCTGTAATCTATCCTCCCTTATTTCAGTTTCGATCTGATCAAATCCGCTCTCTTTACATCGCGTTCATTGGCATTCAGCGGACGGCCGTCAAGTTCCTGTAAGTGCGCCGGCTGTGTAAGTAAAAATAGTTCATTAACGGTGCGCCTGTCCATCGTCTTCACTATCCCCAGATCCACTCCGAGCCTTATCGCCGAAAGGAGAGTTATGGTCTCGCTCGACGTTATTATGTGCGCGCTTTTCAGTGTCCCGAGCGCCCTGGATATCCTGTCAACAAGCGCCTCTTTGTTCTTAGTCAATATCGTCTTGCGGGTTGAGTCCTCCCTCGATACCACCTGATTCGATATACGCTCTATATTATCGATCGTCTCTTCCTCGGTTATGCCCATAGCGACCTGATTGGATATCTGGAATATATTGCCGGTCGCATCGGTGCCCTCTCCATAAAGCCCGCGAATGTTAAGCCCGAGCTTCGCTATTGCCTGGAGTATCTTGCCTATCTGCCCGGTAAATACGAGGGCCGGCAGATGCAGCATCACCGAACCTCGAAGGCCGGTACCGGTATTAGTGGGACAGGCCGTAAGATATCCCCATTTTGCGGAATACGCGAATGCCAGTTTTTTTGAAAGCTCCGTATCAAGTGAGTCGGCTATCTTCCAACACTCACGCAAGTTTGACCCGGAAAGGAGCACCTGTATACGCAGATGATCCTCTTCGTTTATCATCACGCTTATAATCTCTTTAGGATCTACGACGACCGCTTTGTAATCTACATTCTCGGCGTGTTCCGGGCTCATCAGGTGGCGTTCGACCAAAAAGAGCCTGTCGACTTCGCTTAAGTCCTTGAGCCTCACAAATAGCGCGTTCTTTAATCCCCCTGTTGAAAGGGCTGCATCTTTTACGGCAACAAGTACATCTTCAAGCCGCCCCTTATCCGCCCAGTTGGAGAATGGCACCTTGTCCAGGTTCCTGGCCAACCGCACGCGCGACGACATGACGATATTAGCGCTGGGGCCTGTCCCTTTAAGCCATTCCGTATCCTGATTTATAAAGTCTTTGTAATCCATAATTTC
This sequence comes from Candidatus Omnitrophota bacterium, assembly GCA_026387155.1. Lineage (GTDB taxonomy): Bacteria > Omnitrophota > Gorgyraeia > 2-01-FULL-45-10 > 2-01-FULL-45-10 > JAPLMF01. The sequence continues at coordinate 10,687 of JAPLMF010000071.1, read as the reverse complement.
TATGCGGGCTCTTTGCCTTTCTTTTCAATCTCTTTTACCTTGTCCCTCAATCTCGCGGCTTCCTCAAAATCCTCAGTCTGTATCGCTTTCTCCATCCTTGCCTTGAGATCCTGAAGATTGCGCGTATCTTTTACGGTCTTGCCGACCATTAGGGGTATCTTTCCTGTATGGCGATCGGCGCCGTGTATCCTCTTCAACAGCGTGCCGAGCTGTTTCTTAAAGGTTTCGTAGCAATCTCCACAACCGAGCCTGCCTACCTTCTTAAAGTCCTGATATGTGAAACCGCACGACGGACACTTAACCTTTTCGAGAAGTTCCGGCTCCGTAGTGGAACCGAGATCGGCCAGACCCGCCAGAAGATCGTTCAACCCGAAGTGCTCCTCCATCTCCGTCCCTTTATCTTTAGCACAATCCTCGCAAAGGTTGAGCTTGGTTACCTTATCATTTATTATTTCGGTAAGGTGGACCGTCGCCTCTTTCTTCCCGCAAACCTCACAAAACATACTTCACCCCATCGGTCTTTGTAAGTTCTTCGAACTCTTTCTTAAGTCTGAGCGTGATCTCACCGGGCTTACCGCTGCCTATGCGCCTTTCGTCTATATTGACGACCGGCACTATCTCTGCGGCCGTTCCTGTGAGAAAAACTTCGTCGGCCGCATAAACATCCTCCACTCGAGCGCTCCTACGTCGACCGGAGGCGTCATGAGAACGCCGTCTTTAACAATGAATATGTTATCACCTGTGCATTCAGCGACATATCCATCATACGTCAACATTATAGCCTCTTCAGTGCCGGCTTTTATTGCATCTATCTTTGCCAGAATATTATTTAGATAATTCAGCGACTTTATCCTGCCGTCGAGGGCCTTCGGGTAATTGCGCCTTGTAGTTGCAGTAATTATATTTAAGCCCTTCCGGTAGAATTCCTCCGGATAAAGAGATATCTTATCGGTGATTATAAAGACCGTGGCCTTGGCGCATTTTCTGGGATCGAGCCCCAGATCACCAACCCCCCTGGTCACAACAAATCGTATGTAAGCATCCTTTAACTTATTAACTTTGAGCGTCTTTACCGTGGCCTCCATCGCCTCGGTCTTAGTTATCGGGATCTTAAGCTCTATCGCATCGGCCGACCTGTAAAGCCTGTCAATATGCTCCTTCAGGCGGAATACGAGGTTATTATAAACCCTGATGCCCTCAAAGACACCGTCTCCATACAAAAGACCATGATCAAAGACCGACACAACGGCCTTCTCCTTTCGAACAAACTTCCCATTAAGATATATCTTCACCCCGTTAGAAGCCTCCATTTAACCCCGTGTTTTTAACGGGGTTCATGTTGCATCCCATTATAATGTTTTAATAAGTATATATAATAAGAGATATTATGTCAAATATATAAAGGGTTGGTGGCGGATAACGGAAAAGGCTCCATTCATCCCGGGATGGAATGGGTTGATTATATGATATGCCCATCTTTTATGTGCATGATTCTATCTGAACTTCGCGCTACATTCTCATCATGTGTCACTATCACTAAAGATATACCGGACTTTGCTTTAAGATCTAAAAGAATTTTATAGATAACTTCGCTATTCTTTGAGTCGAGGTTGCCTGAAGGTTCATCGCATAGCAGGATCTGCGGCTCGTTCACAAGGGCTCTGGCTATAGCCACCCTTTGTGATTCGCCTCCTGAAAGTTCGCCCGGCTTATGACACAGCCTATCGCTCAGACCGACCGACTCGAGAAGGCTCGAAGCTCTGTCTCCGACTTTGCGTCCTCCAATCAGCGCTGGCAGCATCACGTTTTCAAACGCCGTGAATTCCGGCAATAGATGATAAGACTGGAAGACAAATCCGATCTTAATATTCCTCGTTTTCGCGCGCCTGGAATCACTTAAGGTATAAAGATCCTCATCTTCTAAAAAGACCTTTCCCGACGTCGGACGGTCTAGCCCGCCCAGGATATGCAACAGTGTCGACTTCCCGGCTCCGGACGGTCCCACTATCGCCACCGATTCTCCTCGTTTTATATCCAGGCTTACGCCGTTCACGGCGGAGACATTCTTGACTCCACTGTCGTATCTCTTCACTATATCTTTTGCCGATAGTATGATTTCATTCATATCTTAATGCCTCAACCGGATCCAGCCTCGCAGCCTTAAGCGCCGGATAGACCGTCGCTATCAGGCTTAATAAAAGACTGGCAGCTATTATGACTGATATGTCCTGGAAATCTATCTTCACCGGAAGTTTGTCGATGTAATATATATCCTTGGGCAATGTTATGAACTTATAAGTCTTGAGTACCCAGCATGCCCCGATCCCGAGCGCGCTCCCTAAAGCCGTGCCGAGAGCTCCTATCGCACCGCCTTCCATAGCAAATATGCACATGACGTCGAAACTCGAAGCGCCGATGGCTTTCAGTATTCCTATGTCCTTCGTCTTTTCGAGCACCGTCATCATCAGGCTGCCTGCGATGTTAAAACACGCAACCATTACGATAAGGGTCAATATTATGAACATCACCGTCTTCTCAAGTTTCAGCGCCTCAAGAAAATTCCGGTTTGAATCTATCCATGTACGCACCTGGTATGAAAAACCGAGCTTTTTCTGTAGACTCTTCTTCACGCTGTCAACGTTAAACGGATCGTCGATCTTTACAGCTACGCCGCTTACGAGGTCTCCCAATTTAAGGAGCTCCTGCGCTTTCTTTATATCTATATACATGAGGTTGGAATCATACTCATACATTCCCGAAGTAAATATTCCCGCTACTTCTAACTCGGCTCCTTCGGCGTAACCCTTCGATATAAATGAGACAGCATCCTTTAGTTTAAGGTCAGCCGGCAATATCACCGCTACCTTGTCACCTATCTTGGCGCCGAGCTTATTTGCAAGTTCGCCGCCGAGTATCACACCGTTCTCCTTTATAGCAAGTGTACCCTCCTTAATATAGCTCGATATATCTTTTACCTTCGGCTCGGTAATAGGGTCTATTCCCTTCATTATGACCCCTACCACTATGCTGCCGTGACGCACGAGCGCCTGAGCATTTAAAAAATAAGCTGTTGCCTTAACATGCGGAGTATTTAGTATTGACGAGTCGAGTTCCTTCGAAGGTTTGATGCCGTAATCGGATAATATCTCGATGTGTGAATACGTGCCTATTATCTTATTCTTTAAGTCTTCGTCGAACCCGCTCATTACCGATATGACTATTATCAGAGCGCCGACGCCTACGGCAACACCGATGACCGATATGAGGCTTATGAGCGATATAAAGCGCTCTTTGCGTTTTGAGGTAAGATATCTAAGGGCTACGAAGGGTCGCCAACCTGTCCAGGCAGAAATCATGGATGAGCCCGTATTTCTAACAGAGCTCATGCTTCGGGTTTTAGTTGAGGAAATAGTATAACATCGCGTATGGTGGAAGAATTCGTCAATATCATGACAAGCCTGTCTATCCCTATACCGAGTCCACCGGCCGGAGGCATCCCGTATTCAAGCGCTCGTACAAAATCTTCATCTATCGAGCCCTTGCCTTTGTCCCCTTCGGGGAGGCTCCGCTTCGTTTCGCACTTCTTGCCGGCAAGTTCATCTTCGAAACGTTTGTGCTGCTCGATCGGATCGTTAAGCTCAGAATAGGCATTCGCTATCTCCATACCCCCCATGTAAAGCTCAAACCTGTCGGTAAGATCGGGGTTGTCGGCTTTCGTCTTCGCGAGCGGGCACATCTCCCTGAACATGTCGACTACAAAAACAGGATGGTTGCCGGCCTTCGGTTCCACGAGCTCGCCTACAATGTTAATGAGCTGTGTCCTGGATATATCTTTACCATCTATCTCAATGCCTTTAGCTTTTAACTTCTTTACCCAGTCGTCCTGTTTGTCGGCCGGAGTTATGTCGAATTGCTCTTTCATAAGTTCGGCGAAAGAGACCCTCTCCCACTTCGAAAGATCAATAGTCTTACCCTGGTACTCGAGCTCCGTCTTCCCAAGGACGTCTTTAGCAAGACCTTTTACCAGATCCTCGGTCAGCTTCATCATCCCCTCGCAATCCGAATACGCCTCGTAGACCTCTAGCATCGTAAATTCGGGGTTGTGCCTGACGGAGATACCTTCGTTACGGAAGTTTCTATTTATCTCATAGACCCGATCAAGCCCCCCGACCAGAAGTCTCTTTAGGTATAGCTCCGGAGCTATACGCAGGTAAAGGTCTATACCGAGGGCCTCGTGATAAGTCTTGAAAGGCTTACCAGCCGCTCCACCGGGGATGGACTGCATCATCGGCGTCTCGACCTCGAGGAACCTCTTATCGTCTAAAAACCTTCTGATATAAGAGACTATTCTAGAACGCGTTATGAAAGTCTCTCTCGACTCGTCGTTCATGATGAGATCCACATAACGCTGCCTTAGCCTCGTCTCGACATCCTTAAGTCCGTGCCATTTTTCCGGAAGCGGCCTTAAAGACTTTGAGAGTATCCTGAATTCCTTAACTATCACCGTAGGTTCGCCTGTCCTCGTTTTAAAGGTATCCCCTTTTATCCCAATGAAGTCCCCTATATCAAGATTTTTCGTGAAATCGAAGTTTTTCTCGCCCACTATATCCTGCTTTAAGTATGCCTGTATCTTCCCCGAAACATCCTTTATGTCGTAGAATAGGGACTTGCCGTGCTGCCTTGCCGCCATTATCCTGCCGGCAAGCGACACAGTTTTGCCTTCGATAAAGGAATCTTTGAGCTCCTTTATCGATGACGAGATCTCATATCTGCTTCCGTAGGCATAAATGCCTTCGGCAGTTATCGCGCTTAGTTTAGTAAGTCTTTGCTTTATAAGTTCACTATCTTCGTTTTCTATCGCCATTGCCTATTTTATCCTCTTTTTTTCTTATCTCTCTTCTCTTCGGCGAGTACCTTCATAAATACATCCACAACTTCGGGGTCGAACTGAGTGCCATAACCCGCCTTTATCATCTTAATGGCCTCTTTCTCGGAGAATGCCTTACGGTACGGCCTCTTCGAAGTGAGCGCCTGGTAGACATCCGCCACAGATATAATTCTGGCTCCGAGCGGTATCTCGGGTCCTATAAGGCCCGAGGGATAGCCCTTACCGTCCCACCTTTCATGATGATAAAGTATGAGCGGTATTATATCATGAAGGAACTGTACCGGCCTTATTATATCTGCAGCGATCTGAGGATGCCTCTTTATCTCCTCAAACTCTCTCTTTGTCAATTTGGCTTTTTTGTGAAGTATCTTATCGCTCACCCCCACCTTCCCGAGGTCGTGAAGTATGGAGGCCTGCCGTATACTCTCTATATCTTCCAACGGCAGCCCCATCGCCTTTGCGATCTCGGTAGAATAGTGCACAGTGTTCTCGGTGTGTTCACCGGTGTAGTGATCTTTTAATTCCAATGTTTTGGCAAAAGCAAATATGGATTCGACAAGGTTCTGATTGCCGCGCTTGGTCAGCTTATTTATACGATCTTTCAAGAGTGCTACGTCCTCAAATTCCAATCCGGCAGGAGAACCTTTACGCGCTTTTTTCAATTCAGACGACGAATACGCCCTGTTGCCTCCGGCTTCTTTTGCCTTAGTCAGTATCTTCTCCGCCATATTGATGAGGTCCATGCCGCTTATAGCACCGTCTATCGGATAGGAGGCTATGCCTATACTGAGCTTAAGCTTTATATTGTGTTTTGAATCCCCAAAATTATTGAGATTTATGGCATCTAATATCCTCTGCCCTAATAAAATAGCTTTTGGTCTGTCTATCACCGACGACACCACGACGAACTCCTCGCCTCCGTAACGTACCACTGTATCATATTTCCGTATCATACTTCTTAAGACCTTCGCAAACTGTTTGAGCACCATATCGCCGAACTCGTGCCCGTAAGTATCATTTATCGATTTAAAATAGTCTATATCGAGCATTATGACCGAGATGGGGTGCGCAAAACGCTTTGCCCGATAATATTCCGACTCTATCATGTCGCTTAAATAATGGTGATTGTAAAGCCCGGTCTGGTAGTCTTTCAGGGCCAGCTGTTTCAGACGCTTATTGGACTTTTCCACCTCATCGCGCATCCTATTCTGACCCTCCTCATACAGCCTCTTCTCGGTAATGTCATCGCCGGAACTTAAGATGGCGGCCATTATGCCGTCATCGCCTTTCAGCACGGTATTGTGCCAGGCTATGATCCTCTCCACACCGCTTTTGGTGATTATCGGGTTTTCATAGTACTCCACAAACTCGGTCTCACCTTTTACAAGTTTCTTAAATACAGCCTTTACATCTTCGCGTTGCTTTTCCGGAACGAATGTATCAAACCAGTTCTTCCCCACTATATCTTCCTGAACATACCCGAGCACTTCACACCCTTTATCGTTTATCAAAGTGACTTTCTGGTCTTTATCCATAGCTACCATTATAACCCCGGCTACGTCAAAATATGCCTTGGCCTGATCCCTCTCGTGAAGCAGTGCTACAGCCGAACACTTCTCCTGATTGAGGAGGCGGGCATTCTCAAGCGCTACGGCGCCCGAGGCGGCCAGCCCCTGAAGCATGAATATATCCTGGGTATCAAACGGCAGGCGATCGCGTTTATTCGCGATCTCGAAACATCCCAGAAGAGAGCTGTCCGCGCCGACTATCGGAACGTTGACCATATTATATATACCAACTATGTCGTTAAGTTCTCTCGCTATCTCTTTTGTATGATTTTCATCGTTCGAAAGATAAGGTTTGAGTGTGCCGCTGCTCCAGCCGGCGGCTCCGTGTCCCGCCTGAATGGTATATCCTGAATGCTCTACCTTACCGAGATTATTGACCTCTTGGAATTCTATTATGCCGCCGGACACCAAACCCGCCGTACCTACATTCGCATCAACGAGCTCCATAGCAGCGGCAACAAGAGTCCTTAATATCGCCTTAACCTCCAGGACGGCATTCACATGTTGAGTGGTGCGGGACAGGATCTCGAGTTGATAGTCGCGCCTGGCGAGAGATTCTTCAGCAGCCTTCTTATCGCTTATATCGCGGAAATACTCAATAACTCCATTAAACTCACCTGTATGGGAATCCATAAGCGGAAAACTGTAAAGATCGAACCATCCTATCACATCGCCGTGCGGATTGGTCTTCGGCACGACTTCATACGCGGCTTTTCCTGTCTCGATAGCCCTGGCGGTCGGACATAACTTACAGCGCTCCCCCCGTCCATAATACGCCTCATAACAAATTTTGCCTACCAGAGGCATCGAGTGACTGTACCACTTCTCCATCGTAGAATTGACCCACAGTATCCTCATATCCTTATCGAGGACCGATATCCCATCCTGGATACTCGAGAATATATCAGATAGGAACTTCTCCTCATCGGCCAGCTTAGCTCGGGAGCCCATTCGGCTCTCTTCTATACTTATGGCCGAAGCTACGATACCTATTATTCTCTTATCTTCTTCCGTAGGCGCAAAATCGCGCCTGAAGACTGCACATATTGATCCCATATACTGTCCGCCAAAAATGACAGCTTTGCCGATATACGTCTTAAGGCTGTACCTAATAACGTTCGGATCTGTTTTTGAATATACCGTAGCCGGAAGATCGCGAACCACAAATACTTCTTGGTTGCCGCGCTTGACGACGTCATAACAGATATGACCTTCGGCGCGGTCTGTGGTCTGGAAATCAGAAGGCATATTCCATTGTCCGCAAGCCGATATCATATCGCCTTCTATTCTATTGTATAACGCGCAATCCGCCCCCAGCAACCTGCCGCAAAGTGATGTGAGCCGATTTATATTATCTATGGGGTTCGTTCCAAAACCGAGGAAAGTCTCGTTTATATTGGCCAGATTCTCCTCGTTCTTCTTACGAACTGTTATATCACGGACAAAAGCACAGATGTATTCACTGCTTTCGAATTCAAAATAATTTACGCTCGCTTCTGCAAGAAATGTCGAACCGTTCTTCCTGCGCATAAATAACTGAATTAACAGAGATTTGTCCCTTTTAGCCTCTTCCCAGTGCTTCTCCCACATTCCTTCTTTAAAATCAGGCACTATATCGTGGACCTTCATAGCCGAAAGCTCATCCTGCGAATAACCCATCATTTTGTATGCAGCGTTATTCGCATACAATATATCGGCGTCATTGTTGGCCCAAAATACGAGATCGGCTGACCGTTCCATTGAGAATTCTGCCAACCTGAGAAGAACCTCATCTTCTTTCCGGTGGTTTATATCCCTTACTATCGCCAGAATCCTGTACTTGCCTCCGACAACGGCGCGCTTAAGGTTGACCTCGACCCAGAATAATCTGCCGGCCTTATCCTTAGCTAGCCATTCGAATAACTGTGGTTCCCCGTTAGCTGCTTTATCAATGAGCCGGCGGGCTCCCTCAAACGTATAGACCCCCACATCTGCGCTTATATCGGCTATATTTATCGAGCTGAGCTCATCCTGAGAATAACAGTACATCTCGCAGGCCCTCTGGTTCGCATTCAGGATGGCCCCCGTCTCGATATCATGCACAAATATGGCATCGTTTACGGCGTTAAATACCGCACCATAGTCGATCTCGTTTATATCATTTTTGTTAATTTTTTCATCCATAGGCATGTTCTTCATCTTCCCTTAATTATGACTTATTAGACACGTACTAAAGTATACCACTTTTTACAAATAAGTCAAAAATAAGGGAAATCCAGAGAGAATCGTATATTTGATTAAAAATCAAATTATATTTGACTTTTATACATACAGGTGATACTATTGTCCTCATGGAATATGCACACGACAAAGACGATTCCGATCTTATAGAAAGATGTATTTCCAAAGATGCTTCGGCATGGGGCGCACTTCTTGGGAAGTACTCCGGATTAATCAAAGACGCCATATATAATCGGGCCCGGAAGTATGGCGTATCTCTCCCCCTCCACGATATCGAGGACATTATGCAGGACGTTCTGACGGCTATGTGGAAAGGTGATAAACTTTCGACGATAAAAAACCGAAAAGATATATCCTGCTGGCTTGCTATAGTATCGGGTAATGCCGCTGCTCAATATTTAAGCGATAGGGACAGCACGGAAACTCTAAACGAGGAAGAGACGGCTTACGCCGGCACACCGCCGGATGAAGAGACTCTTTCGGAGATAGAAAAGGCTATTGAAAAGTTGCCGCCCAAGGAGAGGCTTATTATACAGCTTCATCTGTTTTACAATAAAAAATACCGCGAAATAGCTGATATGCTCGACATCCCGGAGGGGACTGTTTCAAGTTACATAAAACGTTCAAAAAGCCGCCTAAAAAAAATGTTAAGATTTTTGCAATAATTTTGCCGTTTTTACCGTCTTATATATAGGAGGACCTTATGCACCCTGACGCAAACAAAATAGCCGGCTATCTGGACAAAACCATTTCCGCCGATGAGAGAAAAAGGGTCGAATTGCATATCGCCTATTGCCGGGAATGCCTGAAAGCGATGACGGCAGCCCATGAGTCTGTAGCTCAATTCCGAAAAAACAAAAAAGATAATAACCAAAAGGCTTATAGTATGAGGAAAATAAACCCCTATCTGGCGCTCGCCATAGCCTTCTTTTTATTCTCCCTCATAATACCGCGGTTCTTTATACAGTCTCTCGTGGCTACTCTCGTTTTTGGTATAAAGTGGGTGGCTGATTCCAGATCCGCCAAGATGCTTATAATGATATACGACGCGTGGAAGAGAGACGACAATAAAGGGATCTCGCGCATCTTAGACAACCTGGATAATGAGATGATCCCGGGCTGCGATCGGTCTTCTCGCCGACAATTAAAAAATTTTGAAAGATTTTTGCAATAATTTCGGTCATTTTGCCGTCTTATATATGAGGGCAAGATGGGCCTGTATGGGGTTTTAAAGGACAGGGTTTAGCGGTGCATATGGCACCATCCCTTCACCTTCTCCTGCCGGATCTCTTCCCTTTTATGAAGGAGGTGTGAAGATGGCAAACGGTGAGCTCAAATTGGAGGTAAGCCGTCTCCATAAGCTTGACGGCACAGGCTCGACAAAAGCCTTTTGCGACCTGTCGGTCTTCGACAGTTTCGTTATAAAGGGCTTAAGGATAGTCGAAGGCGAAAAGGGGCTATTCGTAAGCATGCCGCGCGAGGAAGGAAAGGACGGTAAATGGTATAACACCGTCATTCCTTTAAAACGCGAGATAAAGGACGAGATCGAACGTCTGGTCCTTGAAGCGTACGGAGGTTAAGAGGTATGGGCAGTGGGAATCGGATTGTCGGGGAGACAGGCGAAAAAGCCGCCGTTAAATTCCTTAAAGCTAAAGGCTACAGAATAATAGCGACCAACTTCCGCACAATATTCGGCGAATTGGATGTGGTGGCCAGGTGCGGGAAAACCCTGGTATTCGCCGAAGTAAAGACCCGGACGACCGATTCCCTCGGCCCGCCGTATCTGGCCGTAACATGGCTTAAACAGCGTCACATCATAAAGAACGCCCTCTTTTATATGAAGACCCGCGGGATGTTGGACTCAAACTGGAGGATCGATGTTGTATCGGTAAAACTCGGCCTGGATCTCGCGGTAGAGAATATCGAACTTATAGAGAACGCTGTGGAGGACCGCCGATATTAAAGGAGAATTTTATGATAGCTAAAATATGTTCTGCCTGCGTCATGGGTG
>JAPLMF010000061.1:10473-12071 GCA_026387155.1 Candidatus Omnitrophota bacterium | reverse complement strand
GACAGTATCGTCAGCACGAATATCACGATCGTTGACAATACATTCATATTGGCGAAGCTTATCTAAAATAAAAATACGGCAAGGCATGCGTATATGATGAGGTCGGCCGTCGCCAGCACCAGGTTCCATAAGGCGAGCGAGAAAAGTATCGTCGATAACCGGGTCGGTGTAAGCAGCACCGCCTCGAGAGTCACTTGAGCCTGTTCGGCGCGTATGCGCTCGGAGAAGGAGCCCAGCCCCACGCCGACGTAACCGAAGAAGGCCATACTGAGAAGGCCGTAAGAGAAATAGTCGATGCCGAACTCCTCGAGGTAGGGGACCATGCGGCTGCCGAATAATTTATTTATGAAGAAATAGACGAGGACGCTTACGAGTATCCCGAAAATGTTGAATAGAAATGAGATGCTGAGCATATCAGGTTTCTTCCGTAAGCTTTAAGAATATCTCACCCAGCGAAGCTGACGGGCTCGAGGTTTTTTTGCGCAGCTCCTCGAGCGTGCCCCGGGCCAGAAGCTTTCCTTTATCCAATACGATAAAACTGTCCGCGAAATCTATCGCCTCATCCATCAGATGTGTAGTGAAGAGGACCGTCTTGCCATACCGTTTCACGAGCACATCTTTTATCAGGCGCTTAAAGGCCAGTGCGGCGGAATAATCGAGGCTTTTCGTGGGTTCATCGAGTAAGAGCATGCCCGGATCGTGCAGAAGCGCGCGCGCCAGCGCGAATTTTTGCTGCATGCCGGTGGAATATGAATTGAAGCGCCTCTTACCGTATGTTATACCGAACAGGCTGAATAGCTCTTCTATCCTGGCATTGGCGCGGGACTTGTCGAGCCCGTACATTGCGGCGAAGAAGTCCAGATTCTGCCTTCCCGTAAGGCGGCAGTAAAAACCTCTCTCCGATGATGAGACGAGCCCTATGGAAGCCCTGATCCTGTCGTCGTCTTTGCCGAACGGCAAGCCGTTCACCTTTACCGTCCCGCTGTCCGGTGATATGAGAGTTGATATGATCTTCAGCAGAGTCGTCTTTCCAGCGCCGTTCGGGCCGAGGACCGCGGTGACGGTGCCTCTCGTCAGGGTGAACGATATGTCGTCGAGAGCGCGCACGGATGGCCCGCGTTTGAATTTGAACCACGCGAGACTGCCGGGCGAAATGGGAGCGAGAAAATAAACAACTCGTCAATACGCTATTTTCCGCCTATTTGCTCGCTCCATCTATTCCACCCCCGGTGTGGAATGCTCCACACCGGGGGTGGAATTTTACGGCAGAAAGATTTGCCAGCGCTGCAAAAATGTGGTATCCTTTTGGAAAATGGAGGTACATATGAAAAAGTTAGGGGATGTGTTTTTGATAATAGCCGCTATAAGCACGGCGGTGGGTATTATTTCCAGGGTTACGATGACGCCGGTAAACGGGATTTTCGCGAATGCCTTTTTGCAGTTTGCCGTTCTCTCCGTACTATTTTCGATTGCCTTATCCTTGAGGGCGAAGTAATATAAAGTTCCAGGTACTTTCATCGGCCAAGAACGGTGATATTGGGAAAGGTATATATAATGTCCACCAAATAAGGGTGGACATTTTATTATAGACAATGCGC
>JAPLMF010000061.1:0-10315 GCA_026387155.1 Candidatus Omnitrophota bacterium | reverse complement strand
GATGCTTATGGATGAGAAGGCTCAATATATAAAAGAAGAAGCCAATAAGGCCTATAACGATCTGCGCATATCCCTGCTGCAGAAGGGCGAGGCAATATACTTAACTGCCTTTGGCGGCAGTATGTATCCCTTTATAAAAAACGGCGATGAAATAAAGATAGAACCGGTAAGCGCCGAAGGAATAAAGGTCGGAGATATAGTAGCTGTAGACAGAGGAACCGAGAATAGTCCGAGGTTCCTTGTTCACAGGGTTGTAATGATAAAAGGCGGCGGCCCGGAAAAGGTTTATTTCACAAAAGGGGACGCCCATAACAACAAAACTCTTGAGGGGCCGGTGGCTATAGGCTCGATAATAGGGACGGCTGCGCGGATTAAAAGAAGAGGACTCGACATAGATCTCCAGACCTCGTTATGGAGGCATCTTGACCGTTATGTCGGATGGTTGTCATTGAAGTATCCTGAAATACTCATCTATTTATCTGCGTGTGTAAATATTATTCTGGAGCGGAGATCGCTACTCGCTAAAGTAAAAAAGAGGTTAAAAAGCGGCGACCCGGTTATCTGTAATACTGAAAAACTCATACTAATTTGCGCGCGCAAAGACCCGAGCGATGAGTTGATAAAAGAAGCGCAAGAGTTGATCGGGGATGGGGTAGATTGGGAGCAATTCTGTCGTCTTGCCTTTAAGAGCCAGGCGGCAGTCCTCGTCTATAATTCTTTGAAGAGCCGCAATATGTACTTGACAAGTTGAAGGAGGCCTATTTCTATTCACTCGGCAGCGCCCATTGCCAGCACCGGGAATCGCAAGACCTGTTAAAATTATTATCCGAAAAAGATATCGCCGTCATTCCTTTAAAAGGGACTTTTTTGTCAAAACGGATCTATGGATGTATTGAAAGCCGCGGAACGAACATTGACGTCGATATATTCATAAAATGGAATGACAGAGAAAAACTTCATAATGTATTAACTGAAAACGGATACGTATTCTCTCCTTCGGAAGAGACAAAAGATTGGCTTTGGCAGGAAAATTGCACCAGCCCGGGATCTCAGCTCATAGACGTCCTGTATGATATCTGGCTTAGAGGGACCTGCAAAGAGGCGATAGCCGGATTATGGGCCGGCGCCAGAAGAGTGACGGATGGCGATGGGTTGAAGTACTATCGGTTCGGTCAGGAAGAGCTTTTGATATATATGTCGCAGTGCCTGGTAACGTCGGATGACGGATACAAATGCCTGAAATATATATGCGATGTAAATGAATTTTTAAATCTCCATAGCCGTGAACTGGATTGGGAGAGCGTAATAGAAAAAGTAAAAAAATGGCACCTCCGCAGATCCCTGTATACTGCCCTCAGCTTGGCGGGCAACCTATATGACAACGATCTTCCGCCCTCCGTGATGAACAGCACAAAACCGGGCCTCTTTAAAAGGATATTTATAAAAACTTTCTTTAACAGGAAAGTTATCTTAAAAGAAAATTTCAGAAGACGATTTATGGATAAGTTCTTAAGTTATACTTTCTTTGAATTGATTGAGGCAAGCAGCGCCGCGGAATACTGGCGGGTGGTAAAGAGGACACTCCTGCCGCCTAAAGAAGTTATGTTAAGCAATAAAAACTATAGCTCAAAGCCGCTATATGCAGAATACGCCCTCAGGCTTTTTAGGAGTTTTTCAAGGCTATTTTACGATGGGCAAGTTTGACATTCCCATGATATCATGGTAATATTATATCCATAACATGAATAACAAGGCAGGTCGATACAGGTTTGTGCTGCACCTTCTTGCAATCAGCTTTTTTTTCTGTATTAACCCGTCGTCTCTATTTTCCCAAGGTAAAGAATTTGTACGGCTTAGAAGCACCCCGCAGGGCACGCCCACGAGCTCCACCGGGGCCAGCTCTATGAGGCCCGCGGCGGAGTATTATATATCACCGGGTGACAAGATAGAGATATTTGTCTGGCAGAACCCCGATCTTACGCGCGATATCCAGATAAGAGACGACGGTAAGCTTTCGTACCCGCTTGTAGGAACAATAAAAGCGGAAGGCCTGACAATAGATCAGCTGCAGGATGCGATAAAGGTAAAACTATCGGAATATGTAAGAGTCCCCCAGGTGACTATATCCATAAAAGAAGCGGCCGGCAAAAAGATCGTGATTCTAGGACAGGTGAATTACCCCGGCGTGTATACGTTCACCGGAACGCTGGACGTAATTGAGGCGATAGGGATGGCTGGCGATTTCACCAATGACGGCAGAAGGGAAAGCATAATGATAATAAGCGATAATCTTACGGATCATCCTAAAGTGAGGAAACTGGACGCTTTAACCGCCATAAGGAATGGCATGATGACCAATGCATTTATCCTTAAGCCGAACGACGTAGTCTATGTACCGAGATCGACAATAGCCGATTTTAACAGATTTTTGAATGATATAGCGCCTACGATCAGCACCCTCTCGAATTTTTTCACCATGGGCACCAGCGGCTATCAGTTTGCTGGAGATACCAAGGCGTGGTTTTGGCACAGGGACGTTAAAGTGATAAGAGGGGATTAGGCGCAAAGCCAAAATATGCCGCAATTATACGAACTGAATTTACGCGACTACTCGAACATATTCTTAAAAAGAAAGTGGGTAGTCATAACTGCGTTCTCCACGATATTTCTTAGTATTTTACTATACACAAGTGTGCAGAGATCCGTCTATAGGGCGTCGGTCCTAATAAAGATCGAAACATATCTCAGCCGCCCTTCTGAAGTGATATTCCCCAACAACCAGCAAATCTACTGGAATCCCGAGGAGGAGCTTTCCGGCTATGTGAAACAGATCGTCAGCGGGCCTATTCTGGAATCGGCGTTGGAGGAGTTGGGGTACATAAAAACAGATACGCCTCAAAAAGAGAAGCGCGCTCTCATAAATTCCCTTACCGGTAATACCTCGGCTGTCGAGATAGAGAAGTCCAGCATGATACGGCTCGATGTTAACGACGGGGATCCGGCGAGGGCATCGGCCATAGCTAATAAGGTTTCCGAAGTCTTTAAAAGAGTGATCTCCCAGCAAAAGAACCAGCAGGCGCATAACGTGAGAGTTTTTATCGATACCGCGCTTGATGATGTATCCGGAAAATTGATAGAACAGGAGAATCACCTGCGCAGCCTCACCGAAAAAGGCGCCATGGGAACCGGAGTAAACCTGATAAATCAGATCTATGAAATAGAGAAGAAGCGTAATGATCTTTTATCGAAATATACGGAACGCCATCCGAATATTGTTGCCATAGACGAGCAGATCAGCGAACTCAAGGGTGAGCTCAAAGAACTTCCTAAGGAAGAGTATGAATATGGGACGCTTAAAAGAGATGTGACTATAAACGAAGGCCTCTATATGTCTTTGAAACAGAAGCAGAGCGAGGCCCGGATAAAAGAGGCGGAGAAGGCCGACAATGTCATTTTGATCAATCCGGCGACCCCCCCGAAAACCCCCTTCTATCCCGATAGGGTTAAATCCTGCACGGTAGGATTGGTGCTGGGGCTTATTTTCGGAATAACGCTGGCGCTTGTGATAGAGCATATAGATACGTCTATCGGGAGGGTGGAAGATATAGAGAGTTTCATAAAGACGAGCGTGCTGGGGGTCATACCGTTTTGTTCCAAAAAAGGGGACGAACCGGATGAGAAGGATCTTTGGAAAAGGCTGGTTGCAAAGATTTTTTCAGTGAGGTCGAATAAAGAAAAGGGTGAAAAAATTATATGCGAAGCGCCCGTATCCGCATTTGAGCAGTCAAGCGGCTCCATCTTCCTGGAGGCCTTCCGCATATTGAGCGTTAATCTGCAGGTAATATTCGGTAAAGGCGAGAAGATAAAGAATAAGATCTTACTGATAACGAGCTGCAATCCAGAAGAAGGTAAAAGTGTCATCACCTCTAACCTTGGGGTTATAATGTCACAAATTGGGTACAAGGTGCTCATAATAGACGCCGATACGCGCAGGTCCATGATCCATAAGATATTCGGCTTTAAATCAAAAGACGGGGGGCTATTGGATGTTCTTACGGGAAAGATGACCTTCGATTCCGCTGTGAGGACCGCGACCGATCTTATGCTTGGTGCGGCTGAAGCCAATAAGGTAATGGATAGGCCGTGGCTTAACAACTTGAATATTCTCACTGCCGGAGCGGTCTTTCCTAATCCGGCCAATCTTTTCAATTCCGAGAAGATGAACGAACTGCTCGATATGGTCAGGAAGAAATACGATGTGGTTTTAATAGACACTTCCCCTATACTTGCCGTGAGCGAACCGTCCATTCTAATACCGAAAGTGGACGGGACACTTCTGGTATATAAAGCGGGCGCCACTTCGAGGCTGGCGCTCCGGCGCGCGAAGACCCAGATAGAGAATATAAAAGAGAAGGGCCTTTCGGGGGTTATATTAAATAATGTCACACCTGAAGTTGGAATCGATGCGTATTACTATTACAATAAGAGATATTACAACGAGAAAGAAAAAGAGAAATATAAAAATACCGAATTCGGAATGGAAGAGAAAGGAGGTGGGGGAGTAGATGTATGAAAAATATTGGGGCCTTACAGAGAAGCCTTTTGAGAATACCCCTAATCCTCGCTTCATGTATTATTCCAAGAAACACGAAGAAGCGCTGATGAGGCTGCTCTACGCTATAAAGGAGGAGAAGGGCGCGGCGATGCTGACCGGAGAATACGGCTCGGGCAAGACCGCGTTATCGAGGATAGTAATAGATGAATTGATAAAGGATAAGATCTACGAAGCGGCCCTTATAACCCACCCGCAGCTTACTCCGGTTGAATTTATTCAGGAGATAATATATCAGCTTAAGAACGAGCACGTCAAAGGCTCTAAGCCGCAGCTCCTGCATATGATGCAGGATATTATATATAAGAATTTCAATGAAGGCAAGAAGACGGTCATACTGATCGATGAGGCGCAGATCATAAAGAATAAAGAGACCTTCGAAGAGGTGAGGTTGTTTTTAAACTTTCAGCTGAATGACAGATTTCTTATAACGCTCGTATTGATAGGGCAGCCGGAACTTTTAGCGAAAATAAGGTCCATACCTCAGCTTAAGCAAAGGCTGGGCGTAAAGTACCATCTCTCCGGGCTCAACAATGTCGAAACAGCGGAATATATAAAACACCGCCTTTCGGTGGGAGGGTCTAAAATGGAAATATTTACCCAGGAGGCTGTTGAGGTCATTTACGAATATTCGAAAGGTCTTCCACGGAGTATCAATAATGTGTGCGATATGTGCCTCTTGATAGGTTTTGGCCAGGAAGCCAAGGTGGTCGATAAGGAATTGGCGCAAAAAGTCGTGACCGATTTAATGACGGAAGGTTCTTTCTATGCCCAGAATGTTTGATATTCTAAGAGGTAAATCCGGGGACGATAGCCCGGAAGATAAAAAAGAGAGCGGGTCTTGCGCTAAATTCCCGGATGTAAACAAAAAGGAGGAAATAGCGGCCCCGAAGAGCCATCCTTTAAGTTTTCCAAAAAACATGCTTCTATTAGATGTAAAAAAAGAAAAAAGTTCGGAAGACCACTCTATTGTATCTAAGAAACTTATATCCGCCGTGAAGCAGCATGGGGTTGATGATCAGGATAAAGCGCGGGAAATATACGAAAGCGCTGTAGAGATTATAAAGGTACTTCTATCGAAGATGCGGGCAGGTGATAAAGTATCCGAATATATGGATAAACTTCATGAGCTTCTGGATGATGTATTTAACCAACTTGTCATGGGGGACAACCTTTTAAGAAGCGTATATGAAGAGAAAAAAGAAGAGTATCATCTGCCCTACCATATAGTCAACATCCTGATATTGTCCTCTGTTCTGGGCCTGAATATGGGTTTTAACAAGTCCAGGCTTAGCCATCTGGGCCTTGCGAGCATATTCTGCGATTTGGGAATGGACTCTTTGGAGGAACTGGTGAAACAGCCAAAGATGCTTATAAAAGAGGAGCGTGAAACAGTCAAGACTCATATCTCCAGGAGTTTAGAAATAGTAAATTCAATCGGCGTTTTAAATGAAATCGTTAAAGAAACTATAGCGACGCATCATGAGAGAGCCAGCGGTAATGGTTACCCCCGCGGCATAGGATCAGAGGATATAAATCCATATGCCAAAGTCCTGGGCCTGGTGGATACCTATGAGGCGATGACTCATACGAGGGTATACAGAGAAAAGATGAGTGCTAATAAAGCGGTTAGGGCTCTGATCGGTCCTTTAAAAAATGATTTCGATACCGACGTCGTAAAGGTATTTATAAATAAGATGTCGGTTTACCCGATAGGAAGCATTGTGAGATTGGATACTGGGGAGATGGCCAGGGTTACGAGCGTCCGCCCCGGGTCTCCACTCAGGCCGGTGGTTATGATATTCCGGGGCCCCAGCGGCGAGAAGATCAGCGAGAACAATATCATAGATCTGTCCAGGCAGGATTTTCCTAATATAAAAGAATAGGGTTTTGCGAAACTATAGTAATGGACAATAAAAATCCGGTATTATACTTAGGCGCTATTTTTTTAGGCCTCGCCATAAGCGTCCTCGTCATAAAGGGAAATTTTTCTCCGCAGATCTTAGGCTTCCTGGTCTTTTGCTTTCTATTCATACCGACGCTGATAAAGCCCGATATAGGGCTTATCGTTATCATTGTCTCTATGCTATTATCCCCCGAGTTCATCGTGGGCAGTACCACCGTAAGGCTGGTGGCCATAAGGGCGGAAGATGTGATCTTGGCGGTCATTATTCTGGCGTGGTTTTTAAGGGTGTCTCTTACAAAAAGCCTGGCCGATACATTCAAGACCCCACTTACGGTCCCATTTTTTTTCTATATGCTTTCCTGTATAGTATCAACACTGCTGGCCGCCATTTATGGAGAAATAGATTTAGCATTAAGCTTTTTTACTATGTTAAAATATTTTGAATATTTTATGCTCTTCATAATGACGCGGGATATTATTAAAAACATGAGGCAGATAAAGATTTTCGTGCTGGTATTCTTTTTGACAGCCTTTATAGTGTCTATATATTCTAATACCTATATAAATGAGAGTATGAAATCCGGGGCCCAGATTATCAGGGTTTCGCCTCCGAACGAGACAAGAAGGGGTGGGGAGGCTGGAACGCTGGGAGGATATCTTATTTTCGCGATGGCGATAACGGCCGGACTCCTGTTGAATGTGCAGACAACGCCTGTTAGGATACTCCTCATCTGCCTGGAATTAGCTATGTTCAGGGCTTTTTTATACACGCTGTCGCGCGGTTCATATTTGGCCGTTATACCCGTAACAGCGACTTTAATATATTTTACGAAAAGGAATAAGGCGGTCCTTATCTACAGCGCCTGCGTCATTGCCGTGATGCTTATATTTTTCGCGCCTAAAATGGTGAAAGAGCGAGTTATGACGACGGTTACTACGGAAGACGTTATTTCCGGAAAGCGGGTGGTATGGGAGGAGTCTCCGCGCGAGCGTCTGAATAGCTGGAAGGAAGTCTTGTTCGAAAGGTTTCCGAAGAGGCCCATATTCGGCTATGGCGTCGCCCGGTACTTCATAGACGGCCAGATATTTTTAACTTTATGCGAGGTTGGATTGCTGGGATTTATTTTATTTGGCTTGGTGCTGGCAAGGCTATTTAAGATGGCCAAAGAAGTGCTGGATATTGAAGATGTGAAAAACGACGGTTTCGGTTCAGGGCTTACAGTGGGATTTTTAGCGGGTTTTATAGGGGTGCTTTTCAGCGCCATAGGTACAAATACGTTCCTGATAATAAAGATAATGGAGCCGTTCTGGTTTATGGCGGCGATAGTCCTGTCGCAGCATAACGTCAAGCGATGACGGCGGCAGGGTGTTTTTAAGGCTGGCAGGAGAACTATGGAAGACAAAATCGATAGTGAGCTGATTCTCGGTGAATTGTTAAAGGAGGAATCGGTGCGCCTGCGCTATTGGATCCATGGCGGATCGATCGGCCAGTACACCAAAAGTTATGAGAGATGGAAGCGCACCCGGAATATTGTGCGGTATTTTTTGGAAGAGTCAAACCGTGTAAAGGGGAGGTTGCATATAATTGATATCGGATGCGGCAACGGTCTTTATACCTGGCTCTTTAAGGATATCTTAGGCTCCAGGGATTCCGAGATATTCGGAATCGATATTTCCGAGGCGAGGATACATCTTGCACGCAGAATGCAGTCCCGCTTCGGCGTGCGGAACGTGTCTTTTTTAGTCGGAGATGCCGCCGCGGGGATAGAGTTGCCGGCCGGATGGGCTGATATTGTTTTTTGCGGGGAGGTCATCGAGCATATTGCGGAGCCAATGAAATGTCTGAGAGAGGTTTACAGGGTCCTTAAACCTGATGGTACTGTTATAATCACGACACCTAATAAAAATAATCCGGTGCTCCGAATGAGCCGGCTTTGCGGCGCGTTTTATAAGCAACCCCGGGAGAGAGTATCCGATCTAGAAGAGAAAGATCCCGCCGTTTTTGACCGGCATGTTTCGGTTAAGGGCCTAAAGGAATGGACCGGCGTTTTTAACCAATCCGGCTTTAAGGTAGGGAGTGTAAGAAGAGGAAGCCTTTTTTGCGGCGGTTCCAGATATGACCGGTTCCCGCTGTTTTTCGGCTTTATTCTTATCTTGGAAGCCATTTTGGACCGGACACCTTTTGCCGCGGCGATAACCGAGAACCTCACCTTTAAACTGCATAAGATTCAGACATAAAAAAGACAGGATCGGGGAATGGGAATGAAATTGAGGATCTTGCTGGTTGCGCCGGAAGACTGCACGACGCGTGGGGTTATCGGAGGATATTGCAGAAGAGCTTTAGAAGCGCTCGGCAACGAGGTCTCGGTTTACGATTTCCGCAGGTACCCATATTCGAATACCGCCTTTATCTCCTGTATTAAATCCGTGGTGCGGCCGATATTTCCTTCATTGCCGTCTCCTTATGACATACCGGCGGTTAAATCGGCGGTTAACAGGAATATTAACAAAGGGCTCGCGGATTTTGCGCGCGCATACAAACCGGACCTGCTTCTGGCGCTGTTGGGCGAGAACATTATGCCGGAAACTTTAAAAGCGGTAAAGATGACGGGGACGGTCACTGCTAACTGGTTATTCGACACGTTACATTCATCCCGTAGCATGACAATAGCAAAAGAAGGAAGGCATGATTACGATCATCTTTTTGTTATCGATGATCCAGCAGCGCTTAAATACCTCGGGTTGGATGTCGCGAATATACACACCCTTCCGCTTGCCTGCGATCCCGAGATACACCGGCGTGTAGATCTATATGGGAGCGATGTGGCATTTATCGGAACCGTTACGCCGGAAAGAGAGAGGATATTGAGTTGTCTGAGCGGCCTTGATCTTAAGATATGGGGGCGCTGGCAGAGGCGTTTGCCTGAAATCAGGAAGTGCTACAGAAAGAAGGATATCTACTCCGGAGAGGCGGTCAAGGTTTATAACGCCTCGAAGATCATACTGGACTGCCATGGCTTATTCTATTCCGGGAAACGCATCTTTAACGTCACCCCCCGCGTCTTTGAGGTGCCCGCCAGCGGCGGGTTCGTCCTGACCAATTATGCCCCTCAGGTAAGCAATTTATATAAGATCGGGGAGGAGATGGCTGTTTATAAGGATGAAGACGAGATGATGGCTCTGATAAAATATTATCTGTCGCATGATGATGAAAGGGAAGGTATGGCCAAAAAGGCTCACGACAGAGCCCATAAAGAACATACTTACCGCGGCAGATTAAAGGGACTACTGGAAACCGTTTTTAATGGGCGGGTTATCTGATGCAGTATGATAAAAACGCCGATGGAGATTTTTCCCATCGCACGATAAGCGGGATATTATGGAACTTCGCCGGCCAGGCGTCGGTGGCGCTGGCCGCTTTTTTTATTACTCCCTTTATCGTGCACAGCCTTGACGTAGAGCTATATGCTCTATACGCTTTTACAGGAGTCATCATCGGGTACTTTTCCTTTTTGCAGCTTGGATTCTCCGGGGCTTCGGTAAAATATCTCTCTTCGCATCTTGCGTTCAAGCGGGATGACGAGATGCGAAAAGTTTTCTGGACATCCTTTTCGGCGCATGCGTTACTAGGGCTCATAGGTATGTTTGTGATATTCTCCCTGTCACCGTTTTTTACGGATCGGTTATTAAAGATACCGGCGCCTCTACGGCCGGACGCGGTAGCGGCTTTTCGCATAGCCTCTTTCGGCTTTCTGGCCGCCATGCTATTAAGCGTTATGGGCAGCTTCATGCAGGCT
>JAPLMF010000032.1:25297-35633 GCA_026387155.1 Candidatus Omnitrophota bacterium | reverse complement strand
GCTTCGCCATTCAACGAGTAAACCTCGGGTATGGCTTCGCAGGAATTGCGGCAAGTCGAAAGCAGAATGGCCCTAGCAAGGTTCTGCGAAGCTCTACCCGAGTTTTCGTATTGAAGAGCGAAGCAGACCTTCACTCTCCGCCAGTTTTTGATAGAGTGAGTATATGATGCGGAATGTTTTTGCATTTTTTTTATTTTTCGTTCTCATCGGAGCACTTGTGAAGAACGCTGATTCCGAAGATATAAAAAAGATATCCATCTTTAACACCGGCACCGGAAAAATTGAAGAAGTTGACCGCATAGTAAAATCCGACGCAGAATGGAAGAAGGTTCTCACCTCCGAACAACATCGCATTACACGCCAAAAAGGTACGGAGGCGCCGTTCACCGGAAAATGCGAGATCGGCAAAGCAGGAGGCATTTATAAATGCGTCTGTTGCGGGACAGACCTCTTCAGGGTCGATGAAAAATTCGAGTCCGGAACGGGGTGGCCGAGTTTCTGGAAGCCGGTCTTCAATCTCAATATAAAAGAAGAGGTCGATAAAAGCATGGGTATGGATCGCACCGAGATCTTGTGCATCAGGTGCGATGCTCATCTGGGGCACGTATTTGAAGACGGGCCGCCACCGACCAATAAACGCTATTGCATTAATGCAGCCGCGCTAAAATTCCTTCCGACCGTCAAAAATAACAGTAAGTATGAAAGAGCTATCTTTGCCGCAGGCTGTTTCTGGGGAGCAGAAGAGGCTTTTCGCAATATTAAAGGCGTAGTTTCAACCAGGGTAGGCTATACGGGCGGTAAGACAGAGGATCCTACTTATGAGAGCGTTTGCACGGATAAAACGGGTCACGCGGAGGCCGTGGAAGTCGAGTACGACGCTTCCTTGGTGTCTTATGATGAGCTCCTTGACACATTTTGGAAGATACACGATCCGACTACGCTGAATCGGCAGGGGCCGGATATTGGAACTCAGTACAGGTCGGCTATCTTCTATGATAATGCAGCGCAAAAGGCGTCGGCTATCGCCTCGAAGGAAAAATTAGAGGGATCCGGAAAATATAAAAAGGCGATCACGACCGAAATAATACCTGCGGTAGGGTTTTATCTGGCGGAAGAATATCACCAGAAGTATCACATGAAACACGGGGGCCAGTGCGCAAGATAGTAAAGGTCAACGATAAGATGCAAAAGCGTTTCCGGTATATTTCGACGGAACCAGCCGGGAAAAATTTTGATCCGGAATTCAAACCGGAACTTACGCCTAAGCAAATGTTAAAACTGGGCGTATTCGGCGGTAAATACATGACGGATTGTCGCAAAGAGTTTCCCGAGGATTGGTTTATAAAAGCAAAGCTTTGCCCCGAACGCCATGACCCGGAGCTGAATTATTTCAAAGTTAATGCCAGCAAGCCCTTGTCGTACTGGCGTAAAAAAGGATGGATATATCCGGATGATCCGCGAGGATGGTTTCAGTGGTATTGCCGGTATTACATGGGCCGGCGCCTGGGCGAAGAAGACCGCCGTCAGATAGCAAGATGGAAAGCAATAAAGCGGCATATAGCTCAAGTTTATAAACATTGTAGCGCCGGTGATATAAAGTGTAGGCCCAAACAACGTCAGGCCGTGATGCACTGGGCGTATGACTCGAGAATAATGTAAAGGATAAATATGAGCAAAAAAGATAAGAGAATAATATTGATCGCCCAGTGTCTCGTAAATCCATACTGCAGGGTACACATCTTAGGCCAGAACTTTCCTTTATCTCAAGAGCTCATGAATTATCTTATGGAAAAGCATGTCGGTATTATTCAATATCTATGTCCCGAGACAAGCGCCATGGGTTTGATGCGGAATCCTCAGGGGCGTCAGCAATACGACAATATATTCTTCAGGAACCACTGTAAGAAATTATTGAAAGGGCCAATGCTTATGGTGAAGGAGTTTATTAAAAATAATTATCGCCTTACGTGTTTCCTGGGATTGGAAAATAGCCCCACGTGCGGGATCCACTGGGGGAAACACAAGGTGAACAGGTATCAGACGGAGTCCCCGAATCCTGTCGATAAACCCGATGCGTCCGATCCGGCTCTTGCGGGGATAATGGCCGAGATATTGTCGGAGGAGCTGGCGAAAGAAAATATAAAAGTACCGTTTCTGGAATTTCCCGCGCTATCGCCAGCGGATTCAGAAAACAGAAAAAAGTTCTGGGAAGATTTACGTAAGGCGGTTGAGCCAGATCTTATAGAAAATAGAGGAGGCGTATAACATGGATTTAAAAGAATATTTTAAGAAGAAAAAAGGATTCGGTGTTTTAAGCACCGCCGATGACAAAGGGGTGGTCAATTCAGCGCCATATGCCAGTCCTCACGTGATAGATGATACGCATGTAGCGTTCATTATGGGTGACAGGCTGAGCCACTCTAACATAATAAAAAATCCGTATGCGGTCTATCTTTTCAAAGAGGGCTTGTTTGGTTATAGCGGTAAGAGGCTATATCTGAAGAAAGAGCGTGAGTCCGACGATCAGGGTCTTATTGTAAGTACCTGCAAAGCGACGTATCCTGGACCATACTGTATTCCGCAGTTCATTAAGGGCAGCTTCATCGTATTTTTTAAGGTCGAATCCGTGCTGCCGCTGATTGTAGACGAGACGTAGGATAGACAGACTATTTCTCGTATCGGCAAGCTTTTCTTGCCGTTTCTTGGCCGATCTTTAGGGATCTGCCTATCGCGCCATAGCTCATTCCTAACATATGCAATTGTTTTGCCCTGACGGCAAATATCTTGTATAATATTACTAGTTTATTGACAGGAATTATTATACGGGCGGCGAACTCGGAAAAGGTTCGAATTGGTAACACCCGCGTCCGCCATTCTGCTTCGCCTTCGGAAGAAAGTGGTTTAAAATTTTATCTTGACGGCTTGCAAATTTCGACTTTAGAAGGTATACTTGTTTATGATAGTTTAAATGCAGTATAACGGAAAGAAAGGAGAGTTGGAAAGAAATGAAAAAGATAGCGGCCTTAGTGATTATTGGTGCCTTATTTATCACTGCTTCACCCGTGTTCGCGGATACCGTTTGTGGTATGAGCAGGGAAGAGTACAGAAAAAAGCCGTTGTATGACAAAATAATGGATCCGATCAAAAATTTTAAGGTTGCCGAAAAGGATAAGATTAAACCCCTTACCTGCGACAAGGTGAAATAATAGCCCTGGAGAGGCATAAGGCAGTAAATAGTAATTTTTTCACACCAAAAGGATACCGTCCGGTTTCATACCGGCAGTGTCCTTTTGTTTTATAGAGTTCACTTACTTCCGCCGGCAATTTTTGGTGGGTATTTAAAGTCAAGTCCAAAAAGGACACAGCCCTTTACTTCTCGTAGTGACAAGCCTTCCTTGCTGTCTCTTGACCGATGTTTAATGATCTGCCGATTGCCTCATAACTCATTCCTAACATGTGCAATTGTTTTGTCTTGAAGGCAAAAACCTTGTATAATGTTACTAGTTTATTGACAGGAATCACTATATTGGTAGTGATCTCGGACGCGGTTCGAATTGATACGTACCGGGTCCGCCAGTTTTATCAGGAGCGTTTCCAAATTTACCGGGTGTGCGTTTTAAGCCAGGAGTGGGTACGATAGGTTTGTTTGTAGTTTTTGAGGTTGGTCTGGGTGGATAAGGTAGGTTATAATGAATGACATACGGAAAGGACCAGAATGAAACAGGACTATAAAGAACCGGTTTATACTATAGGTATAGTATCCAAAAAATTAGGGGTGTGCCCGGCAACCATCAGAATATGGGAAAAAAAGAAGCTGCTAAAACCCGCACGGATCGGAAAAAACAGGTTTTATTCACCCTGTGACCTAGACAGACTCTGGAAGATAAAAAAATTATTACAGGAAAAGCGTATCAATATAGAAGGTGTTAAAAATATACTCTCTACGACCCGCTGCTGGGAAGTAAAGAACTGTGCGCCTAAAGAGAGAGATTCATGTTCGGTGTATACTAAGTACCGAAGTTAGGAACCAGTTATTTTTTTTACTTTGCACATACATATGATATTTATATATTAAGTATAAATACCATTGACAACATAGGTTTTCCGTGATATGTTCCTATATTATAGAGCCAAAACTACCTGGAGGTTTCGTATGAATATCAGGGCGGACATTGTGGTGGTCGGTTCCGGAGCAGGCGGAGCAAGTGTAGCCAAAGAACTGGTCAAACAGGGGCGCGATGTGGTGCTTCTCGAAAAGGGTAAGCTGGTAAAAAAGGTTGGCACGCAAATAGAGGCGCTGAAATATTACGACAGCCTGGCGTTAAGATCGAGCATTGAAGGTTTTCTTGTATATAGCGCGATAATGGGCGGCGGGACTACCAACGTCAGCTGCGGCAACGGAATGCCGGTGTTGGGGGAAGAACTGAAAGACCTGGGAATAAATCTAGATAAGGAATTCGAAGAGACCGAAAGAGAGATAGGGGTTAGCCCCATTTCAGATAGGCTGATCGGCAGGGGATCGAGGCTTATAATGGATGTAGGAAATGAACTGGGCCTCGAGATGCAGCCCATGCCTAAGTATGTGGACGCAAAGAAATGTAATTCCTGCGGTTTTTGTCTGTTCGGATGTAAGCGCGGGGCGAAGTGGACGACCATGGATTACGTCAGGGAAATGCATAAAAAAGGCGGCAGGGTATTTTATGAAATGGATGTCAGGAGAATAGCAGTAAAAGGCGGAAAAGCGGTGGGCGTGATCGCCGTTCGCGGCGGAAAAGTCGTCCGGGTACACGCAAATACTGTGATATTGGCTGCCGGCGGTCTGGCAAGTCCCGTGATATTGCAGAATAGCGGCATAGATAACGCAGGGAAGAGCCTTTTTGTAGATTTTTTAAATGTCACTTATGGGATATTGGATAATAAGGAAATTAATCTTGCCAAAGAGATCACGATGTCGGTCGTAAGCATAAAATATCTGAAGGATAGAGGTTTTCTTTTGTCTCCGTTCATGTTTCCACCTCTTGTAATGACGACTATAACCCAGAAACGTAAATTTCATAAATTATTAAGCTACGATCGGCTATTAGGGATAATGACAAAGACCAAAGATGATAATGAAGGAGAGGTGCTCAAGAACGGCCGTTTTCATAAGAAACCTACCGAAAAAGACAACGAAAGATTAAATGAAGGAGCTGATATATCAAAGAGCATACTCCGTAAGGCGGGAGTAAAAGAGCGGGACATTTTTGTTGTGAAACCCACCGGAGCCCATCCCGGCGGGTCTAACCCAATCGGGAAAGTAGTGGATAATAATCTGAAAACAGAGGTAGATAATCTGTATGTGTGCGATGCCAGCGTGCTGCCGGTATCAAGCGGAGCACCGCCGATTGTAACAATAGTCTCCCTTGGAAAGAGGCTGGCAAGATATCTTAATTAGACATATAAAGTCAATACATAACGACGGATAATACAAGAGGGCGCGTTAAAAAGGGACGCGTCCTTTAGTTTTTGTAGCGACAGGCCCTCCTGGCTGTCTCTTGGCCGATGCTTAGAGACCTGCCTATCGCCCCATAACTCATCCCCAGCATATGCAATTGCTTTGCCTTATGAGCGTATATTTTGTATAATGTAGGCTATTTATTGACAAGAATTACTATATCGGCGGTGATCTCGGAGAAGGTTCGAATTGGTAACACCCGCGTCCGCCAATTATACCAATTCGAATTGCCGAAAGCTGGACCGCGAGTTCGTGCGATAAAGGTCAGCCCGAAAAATTCAGATAGGACCCGTGTCCATGGATAATAAAAATCCCATATTGTTTATTGCGATAGGTGTATTAAATATCTTAGCCGGAATAGCCCTGTCCGGCGTTTCAGCTTTCTTTATTGTTATAGGGGTTATGCTTATAGCGGGGGCAGGGAGCATTCAGGTTGGCATGATGTCAGTAATTCACGGATTCAAATTTGGTTTAGGCGGCGCGTTTGTAATAATTACAGGCATCGGATTGGTAAAGTCTAAGAAATGGGCGAGGTACGCCGCGGTCATCGAAGTCATGCTTATTATCTTTATTGCAGCTAATTTTTATTTTGGAAGATAAAAAAGGAGAGGGGATGCGTATTTTAAAAAATAGCTGTATGGTGCTCATCATCCTTGCGGCGCATATTTTTTTCCATGTCCCTGTTTTGGCTGCTACTGAAACCTATACGCAGGCTAAAGCACAGGCCGTGAGTAATGCCGCAAATCCTGCCAACTGGCTGGCCACATCCGGGATCATCAGTGTAAACGGAACCGATACGCATGACCTTCGCTATGATGCCTCGAAGAACCTTATCGTAAGGACAGCGGCGGCGGCCTGGAAGTTTTCCAGTAATTATGTAGGCCAGGCCAATTATTATACTTTTCAGGATTCTGATCCTAAAAAGGTGGATACCAATGCTTCGTGGATCACGACGGGTAATGATCTCACAAATTTCTATAATACCAAAGGAGGTGGCGCGACCGGCCTGGATTTTGTAAAGGTTCTGGAGCGCGGCCTCGGTATGGACACAGCCGGCAATCATGATGTGATAGTGGAGTACAGTCTTGCCGCGAACAACAACATGATGATGCGCCCGGTGAAGGATCCGGATATAACGGACTATCATTCGGCCCAATATGGCAGCTCCGACGCAAGCTTCCCGTTCATCAGGCCGCCCGACATGACGGACGACAATGCCTGGACCAAATTCAAGGCCTATTATAATTATTGGAAGACGACCTCCGCAAGCACTTTCCCATGGACGCAGCTGGGGTATTCGTATTTTTGGGGTAACGGCGACTCGCCTCCAGCAGGTGTTTTCCAGATACAGGGTATGACGGAATTCATACTACTCGAACATACGCTAGTCAATATTTACGGCATCTACGCGACCCAGTCGTACATATACACGAAGAACAACGGCCAGTACGGCAACGGGTACGCGAACTTCAATATCGACGGAGCCTGCGATAGCGTGTGGGCCGGCCACCGTTTCCAGAACGGCGTCAGCCGCCTTGCATCCTTGCCGAACGAGATAAATGTGACGGGCTCTGCCGGTTCTGTTTTCGGAGGCCAGGGCATCCTCGTCTGGTCGCTCAATTACGCGGTCACGGTCGGAAGCGGCTGCACCGTGACCAGCGACGGGGTCACCGATAAATACGGAATAGCCGGCACCAAAAATATCGCCATTCTTTTTGACGGGGATACCACTACTAATTATGGAACGCCGATAACGGGTGGCATAAATAAGGTGACCAATTCTGGAACCATTACAGGCAACGGCTCAAATACCGGCACAGCCATAAAGATCTTAAACGGTGACACGACCATAGTTAATAATTCTGGTGGAACGATCGCTGGTACTACCGCCATCGATTGTTCTGCCAGTATCGGAACGATGTCCATAACTAATCGCGGAACTATTACAGGCGGCATAACGTTGGCGGCTGCAACTGCGACGACGCTTGATATAGGAAATACCGCGTTGACGCTTACTAATGGTCACCTTTCCGCATTAACCCTAATAGCCAATTCATCGACCGATTTTGGCAATATTACGACTACAGGCACATCGGTAGACGCTTCAAGCACCATCAATGTTACGACAGGCGGGTACATTCCAAATAGCACGACTTTTCAGGTTATAAATACCGTTGCAGGCATATCTGCAGTACCAAGCACTATTACACCGAGTAGTCCCATATTTACATTTTCCGGTGATAATAGCACTAATAATCTCATCCTGACTGCCACTCGTGCGAAGAGCTACAATAGTTTCGCCTCCAACTCCAATGTCGCTAATGCGGGCTCTATCCTTAACACTATGGCCATGAACAATACGGCAACAGGGGATATGGTAAATATATTAGGCGCTCTCGATTCATTAACGTCGGCGTCCGCTATCAATCAGGCGCTAGAAAATATGCTGCCAAATGCGGACAATAGCGCCACACAAACGAGCCAGGCCACACTCGACCAGTATCTTTCAACGGTATTTGCGCATCTGGACGCTTTTAAGAACGTGACGAGCGGTGCTTTAATAGGGCCGGATGTGTGGGCCAGCGGTTTTGGCAGTTATATCCATCAGGACCCGATGGATGCATCCAATGGCTACAATGCCACTATTTGGGGAACGGCTCTGGGATGTGATGTCCTCACGCTCGATCATTTAAGGCTCGGATTATCGGGAGGATTCGCCCAGGACTTTGTCAGAACAAAAGACAGCTCAGCGAGAACCGATATTGATAGCTACCAGGGGACTCTTTACGGGAGTTACACCAAAGACGCATACTACGTAGATGCGGCGTTTTCCTTCGCGTACAATACTTATGATACGAACCGCAACGTTACCGTGGGGGCACTCGACAGGACCGCCGCGGGCGATTATAACGGCCAGCAGTATTCAGCTTATATAGGAGGCGGATATAAATTTATAGGTAAAAATGTTGAAATGACGCCCCTCGCTTCATTCCAGTATATGCATCTGAGGCTAAACAATTACACCGAAAGCGGCGCAGGTGCGGCAAATCTTAAAGTCGATCCGCAGGATTATGATGTTGCGCAGACAGGCCTCGGAATGAAATTCGGATATCCGGTGGATCTGAAGGGCGGGATCGGAAGGCTTACACCCGAACTCAAATTTAAATGGTTGTATGACTGGATAGGAGATGCTCAACAGGCAACTTCTACGTTTACCGGCGGAGGCGGATCGTTTGGCACCAAGGGTTTTACTCCGGCTCAATCGAGCTACGATTTTGGAGCGAAGCTTACGCTGGAGACCGTAAATTTTGTCACCCTGTCTTTGAGCTATGATCTTGAGCTCAAAGAAGATTTCTATGGCCACTACGGTTTGGCGGAAGTCAGGTATCGATTTTAAATCTCGAAAAGTAATAGAAGCGGGACAGTTAGAATGCGCAATAAAGTCGCGGTGAAGGACGCCCTGCCGGCGAACCTTGAAATAAATTCCGAATTTAATGCAGCTTTTGGCCTGATGGAAAATACCAAAGACTGTATTTTTATCACAGGCAAGGCAGGCACCGGTAAGTCGACCCTCTTAAAATATTTTAAAGCCAAAACTAAGAAGAAGATAGTGATATTGGCTCCGACGGGCGTTGCGGCTATAAATGTCGGCGGTCAGACCATCCACTCCTTCTTCAAATTCCCTCCCAAGATCATTCAAAAGGACGCCATAAGGAGACTGCATAACCAAAATCTGGTAGAACAGTTGGATGTCGTGGTCATAGACGAAGTATCGATGGTCCGCGCCGATCTAATGGATGGTATCGATCATGCTCTCCGGATAAATCGCGGCGAGATGAAAAAACCGTTTGGCGGCGTACAGATGATATTTTTCGGAGATCTTTTCCAGCTGTGTCCCGTAGTTGATAAAGAAGCAAAAGAGCTCCTGGCGGAGAGATATCCGACCCCATATTTTTTCAGCGCCAAAGCTTTCGGGGATGCGGATATAAAATACATTGAATTGTCTAAGATCTATAGGCAAAAAGACGGTAAATTTGTAAGCCTCTTAAACAGATTAAGAAATAAAGAGCACACCGAAGAAGATCTCAAAATGCTGAACGGCCGGGTCCGTAAACATTCCGTCGATACCGCCAAGGACGCGACGGTTATTCTTACAACCACCAATAGTCTGGCAGGGGAGATCAATCAGGATCGGTTGGCAAAATTGTCCGGTAAGGAATTCATATATGAAGCGACGATAACCGGAAAATTTGATGAGACGGCATGTTCAACCGCCGTATCCTTGAAACTGAAAATTGGCGCTCAGGTTATATTGATCAAGAACGACCCCGGTAAACAATGGGTAAACGGCACGCTTGGCAGGGTCGCCGCTCTGACGGATGATTCGATAAAGGTAGATATTGATGGAGCTATATGCGAAGTGCCTATGGTTAAGTGGCAGAAGATAGAGTATAGTTACAATGAGGACGAGGATAAGATCGAAGACGAAACGGTGGGGACCTTCGAGCAATATCCTATTAAGCTGGCGTGGGCCATCACCATCCATAAGAGTCAGGGCCAAACATTCAATAAAGTCGTTCTAGATCTTGGCCGCGGAGCTTTTACTCATGGGCAGGTGTATGTAGCTTTAAGCAGATGTACACGGCTGGAGGGTATACAGCTTAAGCGGCCGGTCGTCCATAGTGATATCATATTTGATCGGCGTATTTATGAATTCAAGGACCGTTTCGCCAGTTTGCTTTAATATTGTGCCGGTTGACGGCAGATAACAGCTATATCCAAGAAAGGCGTGACGAGTGAAGATATCGAAGCCATTGGTGGTACTCGACCTGGAGACCACGG
>JAPLMF010000032.1:0-25245 GCA_026387155.1 Candidatus Omnitrophota bacterium | reverse complement strand
TGGGTCGAGAAGGACAGGATAGTTGAGATAGGTATGGTCAAGATAACACCGGACGGAAAGCGTGAGGAGTATATAAAACGGGTCAACCCGGGGATGCCGATCCCGCCAAACGTTACACGGATCATAAATATCACGGATAACGATGTAAAAGACAAGCCGCATTTTAAAGAGATTGCCCGGGAGGCGCTGGACTTTATAGGAGACTGCGATCTTGGCGGTTTTAATATCCTTCGCTTTGATCTGCCGCTACTAGAGCGCGAATTTTATGATGCCGGTATTAGTTTCCACTGGCGTGATCGCGATGTATACGACGCGCAAAAGATATACCACATACATGAAAGAAGAGATTTGATGGCCGCCTATCTTCTTTACTGTGGTAAAAATCTTGAGAACGCGCACTCTGCTTTAAACGACGCCGACGCCACTGTGGACATACTCGACGCGCAGATAAAGAGATACGGCTCTCTCGAAAAAGGTATAGAATCTTTGAGGGATCTCGACTATGAACGCTCAAGCGATTATTTCGACAAAGAGCGGAAGTTTTGCTGGTGGAATGGCGAGTTATATCCAATGTTTGGCAAACACGGAAAAAGAAAGCATATCAGGGATATCGCCAGGAGTGACCGCGAGTATTTGGAGTGGGTACTCACCAAGGATTTTAGCGATGAGGTCAAGGGGATGATAAGAGGCGCTCTTGCCGGAAAATTTCCGAAAGCCCCGGACGGATTAGTTTGATGGGACGGCATCATGAAGGATGAGCTGCATAAAATTTTTTTAGAGCGCGCCTTATCGAAATTAGGTCTGGCTTCCCGCAGTCAGACCAGAGAATGGATCCTGAAAGGGCGGCTGAAGGTTAATGGAAAGACGGTTAAAGACCCTCTTTATCCGGTTCTTCCCGGACGGGATGTCATTACCATGGACGGGAAGAAGGTTCGCGAGGCAGGTCGGAAGACGATCTTGCTATACAAGCCGAGATCCGTTGTAACGACCAGATCCGATGAGCGCGGCCGGCGCACAGTATTCGACCTGCTGCCCGAAGAGCTGCAATCTCTCCATTCCGTAGGCCGTTTGGATATGGCGACTACAGGGTTATTGCTGTTGACCAACGATACCGGGCTTTCCAATTATTTGACCGATCCTGCTAACGCCATTACGCGCACTTATGTGGTGACTGTTGAAGGCAATGTTACAGATGAAGAGGTCCGGCAGCTTATTCAGGGTGTTTTGGACCAGGGAGAATTATTAAAGCCATTGACGCTGACGCTGAGTAAAACCAGTAATAAGGAATCGCATCTGGTCGTGGAATTGACCGAAGGAAAAAACCGGGAGATCCGCAGGATGTTTGGATTAATAGGTCATGAAGTGACACGGCTTAAGCGTATTCGGTTCGGCTCCCTGACACTTGGGGAAATGCAGCCCGGCCAGTTTCGTTATCTGACTCCGGAGGAATTGAGAATGATCAGCAGTTTTCGCACCTCACCCCTTGTCAAAACCTAAATCATAGGGTATACTTGTAGTAGAAATGTTGGAGGAGATGTCTCGATAGCGAAAGCCATCAGGCCTATCACCTACAAAAAGACCTCTGAAGTTGGGGGTCTGTTTTGTTTCTATCCATAGTCAAGATCTATTTCTGCTATAACAGCATTGCCTTTCGGCATTAAAGTATGCGATAATGCTGCATATTCGTAACGCGTGAATATAATAAGATAGTTATCAAAAAAAGGGTGGATTGTGAAAATTTTAGTTACGGGCGGCGCCGGATTTGTCGGTTCTTTTCTTGTGGACAGATTGATTAAATCAGGCCACAAAGTCTGCATATTTGATAATCTCGATGAGCAGGTTCACCCCCAAGGGAAGGCGCCTTCTTATTTGAATAAAGAAGCGGAATTTATTAAAGGCGATGTCAGGGACTATGAGGCTTTTGAAAAAGCTCTTAAGGGTATAGAGGTCGTATTTCATGAGGCGGCAGTTGTCGGGTTGGCGCAGTCTCTTTATGAAATAAAAAGATATACTGATGTAAATATCGGTGGGACAGCAAACCTCTTGGATATTCTGGCTACCGGAAAACACAGCGTCAGGAAATTGATCATTCCAGGCTCAATGAGTTCTTACGGAGAAGGAGCATATGAGTGCAAACGATGTGGAAAGGTGCGCCCGCCTCAGAGAAGCATTGAACGGATGGACCAAAGCGCTTGGGAGGCCGTGTGTCCTCATTGCGGAGGATTGGTAACATCGCTACCCATAAAAGAAGAGGATGCGCTTAACGGCACCTTCATATATTCCGTGACAAAGAAAAATCAGGAAGAGATGAGCCTGATCTTTGGCAGAACTTATAGTGTTCCCGTTACTGTCCTTCGGTATTTCAGCGGATATGGACCCCGGCAGGCATTATCTAATCCCTATACTGGTGTTGTCGCGATATTCTTAAGCAGATTGATGAACAATAGGTCCCCTATAATATATGAAGACGGACAACAGGTGAGAGATTATATTTCAGTTCACGATATCGTAGACGCTAATCTAGCCGTATTGGACAATAAGAGATCCGATTATAAGGTTTTTAATGTTGGAAGCGGTAGGCCGATCACTATATTGGAGATAGCGAAAAAGTTGGCACAGTTTATAGATCCGAATATAGAGCCGAGTATTATCGGTCAGTACAGGAAAGGTGATATCCGGCATTGCTATCCTGATATTTCGTTTATAAAAAAAGAGATCAATTGGGAACCCAGGATTTCTCTCGAAGATGGATTTCGCGAGTTGTTTGACTGGTCCAAACATGAAAAGGCGGTAGATAAATTTGATGTTGCTAACGAAGACCTAAAGAGGAGAGGGTTGTAGTAATAACAGGGGCCGATCTATATGAATGATGCCGGTGGCGTAAAAATTATCATTATAACCTGTACCTACACAAGGCCTAAAAGGATCCGCTATATCAAACGATGTATAAGGGTCTTTAGGCGGGTCCGGAATATGTTTTGGGTCGTTGTCGAAGATGATCACCATATTAATACACAGGTCAAAGATCTTTTGGAAAAAAGCGGTATAGAGCATGTCTATTTGAACATATGTACAAGAAAATGGGGCAATGCGCAGAAAAATATGGGCCTGACCTACATTCGCGATAAAGGCCTAAAAGGCATTGTCTATTTCGCGGATGATGATAATATGTGGCACCCCCCCCTGTTTGATGAGATCAGAAAAACTAAGCGGATATCGATTTTTCCGGTCGGGAATCTGCGTCCTTATGGAGTAGAGAAGCCGATCATTAAAGAAGGAAAGATAATTGGGTGGAGTACATACTGGCTATCGAGAAAATTTCCGGTTGATCAGGCGGGGTATGCATTCAATACAGAGCTTCTTCATAAGGTAAAGGATCCTCTGTGGTCACATGATAAATTTGCGGGAGAGAGTGAATTTATCGTGAAAATGATAGATTCCCCCGATAAAATGGAAATCCTTTGTAATAATTGCAGGGATTGCTATGTGTGGCATAATCGTCCGTTATTACCGGAAAGATTGCTTTCGTTTTCAATCAAGATATATAAGAAGATATTGGCGATGATATTAAAGTGGGTACCGAAAAATCTTTTTAAGCTTATTTGACAATATCTTTTTCCATCCCCCTCCCAACAGTATCCGGGATTCCAGAGGAGAAGAAGCCCCATTTTCCAGTATCGCTTTTAGCTGTGTATAATTCAATCCCAAATGAAATTCGGCAAGGCTACAGCATAAAGTCTTATTATATTGGTCGGTGCAATATTCTTTCGGGCACCGGATCACCTTAGGATACGGTCCCCACTCCTCGGAGAAATCTCCAAGCTTAATATTCCTCATCGTAAAACAGGGGGATACCTCATATTGATCGTTAATGAAAAAAGCTGTGCACCCAGCCTGGCATAATTCATTGCGCGGATTGTGTAAAGGTATTTTCGCATATGGGTTTAACCTTATGACCGACTCAAGCTCATCTTTAGAATAAGACAGGCACCCGTTATCCAATGGGTACATTTTTCCTTCGAATTTTCCTTGAAGTAAATTGGGTAGCACCCTGATCCCTCGAGAATTAAAAAAATCAATATCCCTCTCCATCCTTCCTATGAGAGGAGGATAAACCACATAATTTCCCACCATCGCGAATCCTTTTTTTTGAAACTCTTTTACGAGTGAAACCAGTTCCAACAGGTTTATCTTTCTCTTCTCTCTTTCAAGAACATGTGTTGAGAAGACGATTTCGACAACCCTGGAAGGGGCGATGGTATTAGCAAATCTCCTGCATGCATCGGTCAAAGACAGATTTGTATCTATCCTCACATAATGTTTTTTTGTCAGCTCTGATATGAACTCTATAAAATTTGGTATTAAAAACGGTTCTCCACCGCTTATCGTAACCAAAAAAGTTTTATCATACCGATTTAATCTTTGGACAAAATTCTCGATATTGAATTCTTTTATCGATTTTATGTGGTTATCATGCTGTCTGCAGTAGATGCAGTCAAAATTGCATATTAAAGACGGATTCATAAAAATATGCCTGTCATAATCTACAATCTTCACTGAATCCTCCCTTATAAAATTCGTTATTTTTTCCGCATTTTTATGTTTTTCAAGGTAAATAAAAACTGATCCGGAAAGCGTTTTTTGACCATAACCTTAATATGAGAAAGCCATTTCCGCCGCCTGCGCCGTAGAATATACTGCCTTATCTTTTTTATCTGTTCTATTTTTTGTTCAACAGATCCGACCGTCCTCCCGTCTTTTACGCATGGGAAGGTCACATTTGCATGATGCAGCACTATATCGAGAGGAGGGAACTCGCTGTGGGACATGGCCCAAAATTGACTCGGCAGAATATCCCATTTTATGCCTATAGCGTTTTCTGTTAAAATATTATTTACTGCGGACTGGTCATGGTAGCTCAACTTTTCGAAGTCAGTCTTCAATACAGATTTATAAAACAGAAGCGTCTTAGGATTACACCGTATCGCCACAAAACCGGCACTCACTTCTTTTTTCGGCCAATGCTCGGAGAGGAAGACTATCTCTTTATCTGCCAGGGCCCGCTCTATTAAGTCTGTGCATTTTCCGAAAAACTGTATGTCGATATCCGACCAGATTATAGTTTCACCCTGTTCTTTTTCGATAACACCTACGAGGTGCTCAACCCTCCTTCGCATAAGAGCGATAAATTCCGGTGTTCCCCAGTCTCC
The DNA here is from genome assembly GCA_026387155.1 of Candidatus Omnitrophota bacterium. GTDB lineage: Bacteria > Omnitrophota > Gorgyraeia > 2-01-FULL-45-10 > 2-01-FULL-45-10 > JAPLMF01. Next base: position 20,035 of record JAPLMF010000032.1, on the reverse strand, counting down.
GTTGTTTCTGCCGAGCTTGCCCCAGTGGCAAATATTTAATTCCCAGTTGTCCTTGATGGTTTTTAAAAAAACATCCTTCAGGATGCTCTCCTCATCCGTGTAGATCGAATAAAGCTTTATTTTTTTCATAACTATTTTTTTCTGTTCCGGATGTGTTCAGTCTTTTATCGATCTCGAGAATTACACATTTTGAGTAAGTAACTCCGATCCCAAGCATCCATTATATCATCATGAATCCGCGCAAGCAACAGTGCCTGCTCATTTTTATCTTTGCTTTACTTCGCTTCTTTGCTATATTATCAATAGGAATGAGTTCTTCTTTTTTATAGATCCATTTTTAGCAGTTTCATTATAAGAGGGTCCTGTCCCTTAATAGGATATACCAATGAGAAGACATGATTACATAATAGTAGGGTGCGGTTTTTTCGGTTCTACGCTTGCTGAGCGACTCCATAGCGCAGGCAAATCGGTGCTTATGATAGAGCGTCGTGAGCATATCGGAGGAAACTGTTATTCGTATGAATACAAAGGCACCAACATTATGGTGCATAAGTATGGCACGCATATTTTCCATACTGATAATGCAATGGTCTGGGATTATGTTAATAAATTTGGCGGGTTCAACCGTTATCAACATCGAGTTCTTACAACTCATAAAAATATGGTTTATGCAATGCCCATCAATCTCGGTACTATAAATGCCTTTTATGGGATTAATCTTCGCCCGTCGCAGGTTAATAAATTCATTTCATCGAAACGAGGAGACATAAAAAATCCAAAAAATCTGGAAGAAAAAGCAATCAGTCTTATCGGTAGGGATCTTTATGAGGCATTCATAAAAGGATATACGATCAAGCAGTGGGGGTGCGATCCGAAAGAGCTATCGCCGGATATTATAGAGCGCCTTCCCGTAAGAACTTCTTTTTATGACTCGTATTACAACGATACCTATCAGGGCCTTCCAAAGGACGGCTATACTGCGATCTTCAAAAATATGCTAAAAGGCATACCGATTGAGCTGGGTGTAGATTTTATCGAAGAACGGGATAAGTGGCGTGGCCGGTGTAAGAATCTCATATACACAGGTCCCATAGATAGGTATTTTGATTACCGGTTTGGCAGACTCGGGTGGAGGTCGGCTAGATTTGAAATAAAGAAGCTAGGGCTGCCTGATTATCAAGGAACGAGCGTCATGAATTATGCCGATACCGACGTTCCTTATACACGAATACACGAGCCTAAACATCTTCATCTTGAAAAGGTCCACACTAAAAATACTACTGTGATCATAAAGGAATATCCGCATGTCAATGATAATGAGCCCTACTACCCGATCAATTCCGATAGCGATAAACAGCTTTTACGAAAATACAGAGCGCTTGCAAAGAAGGAGCCTGATGTCGTGTTTGGCGGACGTTTGGCTGATTACAAATATTATGACATGCATCACGTGATCGAATTAGCCCTGTGTAAATTTTTATCTTTTAAATAAAGAAGATGTTATGAAGAGATCAGGGTAAGTACGCCGACATGATGGTGCTTTTGGATGACATATTTGCGATGCCGAAAGAGAACTTAAAAGAAGTCGAAGTGTTAAAGACGATCGTCGGCGGTAACATAGTCTACGAAAAACAATAAATGAAGGTAAATAAGGGTAAAGTTTTTTGATCATATCGCACCGACATAAAAAGTCCACTCTTAATACCAGGGTTACCAGGAAGATATCCGATGTACCTTCCGACGACTGGAATAAAGTCTTTCCGGATGTTCTTGAAAGCTACGATTTTTTTAAGACCCTGGATGAGTCCAGTATAAAGCAGTTCTCCTTCTATTACATAATGGTCTATGACCGTAAGATTCCGGTAGGAGCGACCGCTTGTTTTCTCGTAGACTACTCTCTGGATACCAGCATAAACGGCCCGCTTCGCCGTATAACTAACTCTATTAAAAAGATAAAACCGAATATATTCAGCTTAAAGACGTTCGTATGCGGGATACCTATGAGCCAGGGTAGGATAGGCCTCGCCGGGAAACACGAAGCGACCTTCAAGGTCATGATACGGCGGATAGAACAGATAGCCAGAAAGAACAAAGCCGCGATAATAGCATTTAAAGATTTCGATAAGAGTTATACCGGAATGCTCGATCCGCTGCAAAAATACGGTTTTTCAAAGTTCGACAGCCTTCCCAATACGGAACTCAATGTATGGTTTAAGGACTTTGAGGAATATCTTAAGACCTTGAGCGGCGCTACGCGATATGACTTGCGCAGGAAGTTCAAGAAAGTGGATGGGGTGGTGGATATACGTATGGAGATATTTGATAAACTCGAGCCTGGGGACCTCCGCGATGTATACAGGATGTACTTGGAGATAGTCGCACGGCACGATATGAACTTTGAGCTTTTACCGATAGATTTTTTTAGAGATATACCGAAAAACATGCCGGGCCGTACGAAGTTTTTTCTCTGGAAGATTGAGGGTAAGATCGTGGCGTTCCTATTCTGTCTTGTCTCAGAGGATCTCTTGATAGACTACTTTGTGGGTCTGGATTACTCCGTTGCGCATAAGTACCATCTCTATTTTTTGAAGTTCCGGGATGCTCTCAATTGGTGCATAAAAAACAAGATAAAGAAATATGAGATGGGGATAACTTCTTATGAGCCAAAACTTAGGCTCGGATTCGATCTCGCTCCGCTTTACATCTATGCGAAACTGAGAAACAGGATGCTGAGGCCTATATTTAATTTCATCTGTCAGTTCCTGAAGTTCGAACACTTTGATCCTGTTTTAAGAAAAGATAAGAAGAAAGCCGGTCTATGAAATACGGGCATCTGACGCTAAAGATATTCCTTATGATAGTGCTTAACGATATAGGGGACACCATATCGCAGGCGCTCATGAAGCAGGGGCTTATCGCTACCGGTATAAGTTCTGTGGGTATGGGGAATATAGCGGAATTTCTTTCCAGGGGGGTATCGTCGCCGATATTATGGCTCGGCATACTGGCCCATATCCTGAACTTTTTCATTTGGATAATTATAATATACAAGATAGACTTAAGTATAGCGATGCCTGTGGGGAGTTTCTCTTATATTTTAGTGCCGATAGCCGCTATGATATTTTTCCACGATAGGATCGAGCCGCTGAGGTGGCTGGGGATAGCGTTCATAATGCTTGGTATATATTTTGTTTCGAAGAGTAAGTCGTCGGTAGATGGGAGGCCTGGCCATGGTTAAGATACTGGCCCTGGTCCTAATAGCCGAGATATTGACCGCTGCCGGACAGATATTTTTTAAGAAGAGCGCAAATGAACTCGGCTTTCATGACCTTAAGAAGATGGGTGCACACTTGAAGTTTCTGGCGGAGGTATTCTCGAAGCCGGCCCTGTGGATCGGGTTTGCTTTCATGGCGATAGGCCTGGTGGCATGGCTTATAGCTTTAGCCGAGGGCGATCTAAGTCTTGTCTTTCCATTAGGAAGCTCACAGTATATTCTCATACTCTTCTTGGCGCATTTTATGCTTGGGGAAAAGATAGATAGGATGAAGTTGGTAGGGACGCTTTTGGTGGTATTCGGTATAGTTATCATCACTATAACCCATTGACAAACTATCTGTAATGTTGTAGTTTAATACCGACGGAGAGTTGGCAGAGTGGTCGATCGCGCACGCCTCGAAAGCGTGTGACCCTTTACCGGGTCCGAAGGTTCAAATCCTTCACTCTCCGCCATATATTAATTATGAAAAAAATTCAGATCATAATAATTTCGATCGCGCTGACGACGTTTATTGGATGCGCCTCCCGCCAAATAAGACCCTCCTCACCACTAATTGAGCATTGCGAACATTGCAAGCCTACAAGCGAAGCTGAGATAGCAGCGCTCTTTGATCGCTGGAATCAAGCATTGCAGATCGGTGATACACGCAAGGTTGTCGCGCTTTACGCAGAAAGGTCAATCCTCTTACCGACATTGTCCAATAAACCACGATTGACACCCGCCGAAAAAGAAGAATATTTTTGTCACTTTCTGGAAAAGCGTCCACTCGCCAAAATCGATCTTCGTGAGATTGAAATAGGTTGTAATATGGCAGTAGATTCCGGTTTATACACGCGCTATAGTTTTACATATCGGTGGGATGGTTCACAGTGGTTGATTGTCAGTCACCATTCCTCCTTAATGCCGGAAACAAAATAAGGAAGGGATATGGGTAAGAAGAAAACCGCTGTAGCTATATTGTGTGCGGTTGCATTTATAGCGGATATTAACTCGAGTGCACATTCGGATGTTATAGTGACAGGCGCAAATCTATCGAGCGAGGCGAGGGCAAAGATTGAGCGGATAAAGCCCGATTCAACGTTTGAAACTCAAGCTCTGCCGCTGCAGCCGAATTATTCCTCAGTCGACGCATGGGCAGCATTGCCGGATAATGTGGATAATGCGGATTTTGCGCCGGCGAATACAAAATATCCTGAATCACAGACGAACGCTCCTGCCGATGTGTTTTTTATACACCCGACCACGGCCGTGACCGCGGTCAATAACTGGAATATCCCCATCGATGACGCGGCAGCCGTAAAAGATCTGGATACTATCCTATTTTGTGCCAGCGTTTTTAACGCTGCTGCTAAAGTATACGCGCCGCGTTACCGTGAGGCAGCGTTCTACGCTTTTTTCGATGACAAGACTGACTCAGGCATCAAGGCTATCGATTTGGCGTACCATGACGTAGAGCAGGCGTTCCTCTATTACATAAAACACTACAATCGGGGCCGGCCGTTTATACTTGCGGGGCATAGCCAAGGAAGTATACATGGTTTCCGGCTACTGCAGGAACATATCATAGGTACGACCCTCATGGATCGTATGATAGCGTCCTATCTTATCGGAGGAACTATACCCGAAAAGATACAAGGCATTTCTCCATCTCGTTCGGCGACCGATACCGGCGTTCTTATAGGATGGAATACCTACACAAAAGACGGCGATCCGAGCATCTTTACAGACGGACTTATAGGATGGATAGACGGGTCCTATACAAAGATGGGCGGCAGGCCCCTTCTTCAGATAAATCCGATTTCATGGGAACTTAAAGGTCCAGAGGTCCTACCTTCGCAGAATCCCGGCTCGCTGCCGACCCCGCAGACAGCCGCTAAAATGCCTTTACTTCTCCTGGCCGTCTGTGGCGCGGATGCGTCCGGAAAAATCCTTATCATTAACAAGCCTGCGGTCGGAGGATTTGCATTTCCCGAGCTCGGTGATATGCCGGTTCTTAACGACAGATACGGCGATTATCATGATTTTGACTACCAGCTTTTCTACGAGAGCATACGAAAAAATGTCGTTGATCGGGTGAAAGCTTTTTTTAGTGACAACTTACCGTCTATGACGACGCGCGCGCTTGACGGTCGTTATGCTAATACTTAAGCTGTTTGCAATATTGCTGCGGGACAGGCCGAGAACCGGTAGTTCCTTCACCTTTTGAGTCAAATTTTGGTATAATACTATTCCAATGGGTGATTAAATCACTATGCGGGCGGCGAGCTCGGACGCGGCTCCCCCGCAATTCGATTAGATAGTCGCAGGCGGGAGAATTGATTGCGTCTGCCATTAATAAAATTGGAGGTTTTTCTGCTTAATAAATTGAGTAAATATCAGTACTGCGCCCTAATGATCACGACGGGTGTATCTTTATTATGCGGCGTTTTAGCACCCGTCACGCCCGCATTGGCAGCTGACACCGGCACTCCAGTTTGGACAGACCTGGGATCAGGGCAGATCAGGTCGAACGACGTCAATGATTCCGTGAATGTAGAAGGAATGGCCAGTACCAGCAACCCCACGACCGGGGCCATCACGAAGGTGCTGGTGGACCCGGGGAATACCAGTATTATTTATGCGGGCGCTGTCAATGGCGGCATCTGGAAGACCACAGATAATGGTGCGAACTGGAGTCCGCTTACGGATCGGCTGTCATCGCTATCCATCGGGGCTATGAATTTTGACTCGACCGATACGACCAACCAGACCATAATCGCGGGCATTGGCCGGCAGAGCGCGTTTAATTTTGTGAGCGGTCCGCTCACAGGGATACAGTATTCGACGAATGGGGGAACTACTTGGGTTGAAAAAAGAGGAACCGCCGCAGATATTTACGGCAAGGACATTACCGGCGTTGCCGCCCGGGGGAATATTATGATGGCCGCTGTTCGTGACATGAGTACCCCTATAACAACGGTAGGCCTATATCGTAGCACCGATGGCGGTACAACTTTCAGTAACTCCGTAACCGGCCTTCCTGTCGGCAATATCCAGAACCTGGCAGCCGACCCGACAAATACTTCCCGGTTCTATCTCTCCGTTGTCAATGGCAACGACACCATGACCGGAATCTATCGGAGCGACGATACGGGGGCGAGCTGGACGCAGATCAAGGCAGTAGCAGGATTAAAAGCAAATGAAACGGTCAAAGCTGATGGACGGATCCTTTTGTCCGTAGGCGCGGGGGGCGTTCTCATTGCCCAGGTTCAGCAAGGCAGGGAACGTCTTGAAATACTGCGTACCGCCGACCAAGGGGGCACCTGGACAGATCTGGGAAAGCCCGCCACCCCTAATTTCACAGGACTTTTCCCCGGTAATCAGCCTGAAGTTCACGGGGCAGTCCTGGCGGATCCAAATGACTCAAACGTCGTATATGCCGCAGGAGATACACAGTACACGGACACAAATTCCTCGATCGGGGCAAATCAGTGGACCTGTCCGATATTCCGTGGGGTCTATGACCCAGTCACAGGCGGTACTACCTGGACATATATCACCAACGACAATACTTTAAGCAATTCCGCGCCTCACGCCGACTCGCGGACTTTTTTCATTGACTCAAACGGCAGACTCCTCTTCGGAGGTGACGGGGGACTCTGTGCCTATTCATATCCCGCTACGACAAAACAATATGACTGGTTCCCTATCATGAACAACCTCCGGACCACGGAAATGACTCAGTCGTGCTGGAATTCCATCACCCATACCGTGTCCGCGGCCGCCCAGGATGTGGGGGCCTATTATCAGTTCCCCGGTCAGAAAGGAAGCTACGATTGGTCTTCCACCAGCGGCGGAGACGGCGGCCCCGGCCCCGTTAATTCCTTAACCTACAAGGGTAATCCTACGCCTACTTCAGTTGTCTATGCCAGTTCTCAATACCTCAGCGGTTTTAGACGGTTTGAAGTAGGGACAGCGGATGATGCTGCGGCGTCTGCAAAGACCCGCACCCTGCTAAAACCTTACTTTAAGTATGGCGGGAATAATATCGAGATTGTCGGAGAGGATGCCGGCTATATGTCTTTTCTTTCCACGGTCGCCTTAAACCGGACGGACCCGCTTAAGATGGCCATTGGCGGTTATAATCTCTTCGTCGGGACCGACGACCCTACCAAAAATAAGTCTAAAGGTTTTGAGAGCTATGAATTCCTCGTAACCTCCGTTCTGCCTGGACTGGGCAACCTGCCAACTAATAACCAAATCACCTCGCTTGCCTACGGCACGAATATTGCCGCCGGCGTCTTAAATCCTCAAGAGACTGCACTCCTTGCCGGATCAGGGAATTTCTATAAAACTACAGACACAGGCTACCTCTATTACACCCCTATTGCCGGGACGACGGACATGACCAGCCTTAGCAAATATGCCGGCAAGTATGTCTGGAAGGCGATATTCGACGAGCGGGACGGCAACAAATTTTATGTCGCCGATGGAACGGATGTCTGGCGTTCTTCTTCCTATACCACCGGAGATTTAACTACCTTCGCAAAGATCAATGGCGAAGCAGCTGGCAAGCTCCCCGATACTTTTGTGGACCGCCGTGGGCTTACCTTTGCGTCCGCGAACGGTGTGAACGCCCTTTTTGTCGGTGGGGTTAGCAATATAAAAGACGGTAGCGGTATCTACGTTACCCGGTTTACGCCCAGTACGGCCTCCGATCCCATAAATCCCACGTTGACCTCCTGGTCGTCTTTCGGCGGCAATCTGGCTAACGCGCCCGTTTATGGGCTAAGTTACGATACCACGGACGACGTCCTCCTTGTTAATCTTCTGGGGCGAGGCGCCTGGACGGTCTATGATCTGACAAGTTATTTCCCTGAAGCCACAAGGCTGCTATTCGGGAAGGCAAATAACGACAGCGCTCCTGCCGCCTCTCTTTTAACTAATGGTACGCTAGTGGGCGGCAGCACTTTCGATCGCGGCCTGACCAAATCCGGCACAGGTACCCTTTATCTAAGCGGTACCAGCACATATTCAGGCACAACGACCATTTCCTCCGGCGTATTATCCATTGCCAGCACGGCTTCCTTGCCGGGATGGAAAACCGATGGGAGCTATAGTGTTGCCAGTGGCGCGGCGCTGGCGGTGGGCAATGGCGTGAGCGAACTCGAAATAGGCGCCAGGGGCAGCCCCAACACCATTCTGAATACCACCAACTTCGCAGACGGAGCAAGTCTTGGCTTCGATACCTCTCTAGGCAATCGGAATTATGCTTCTATTATCGGCGATACTTCTGCCGATAAGAAACTGGGTTTGATCAAGATCGGCGCCAACACGCTTACTCTCTCAGGCACCAACACCTATACCGGCGTAACCACGATCAGCAGCGGCATATTAAGGGTTAATACTATTAATAACGGCGGCGTCGACGGAAACATGGGCCAGGCTACAAGCGCGGCGGCGAACCTTGTTTTAGATGGCGGTACTCTGCAATATGCCGGTGTCAGTGATAGTACGGATCGAGCTTTCACTATCACGGCCGCCAAGACAGGCATCATCGATGTCTCGACGGCAGGCAGTACTCTTACGATCTTCGGCGCTTCCGCCGCTACTACGGGCGGCTTGACCAAGACGGGCCTCGGCACTCTTCTTCTTAGTGGTGCCAACGCATATACGGGAGCCACGACAGTCAATGCCGGAAAATTACAGGCCGGAAGTATAACTCAAGCGTTTGGTAATGGTTCAGCCGTTACTGTTGGTGCCGCAGGAACGCTGGATTTAGGCGGCTATAATGAGACGATAGGGTCGCTCGCGGGAGCAGCCGGCGGCATTGTAACTAATACTGGAGCAGCCGGAACGTTGACGGCAGGGGATACAACTTCGACCACATTTTCCGGAGTCATCAAGGACGGCACCGGTATGACGAACCTTGTTAAACAGGGAGTAGGCACGCTGACTCTAAGCGGTACCAACACCTATTCTGGCACAACGACCATCTCCTCCGGCGTATTATCCATTGCCGGTACGAATTCATTGCCGGGTTGGAACACCAATGGAAAATATAGTGTTACCAATGGTACGGCGCTTGCGGTGGGTAATGGTGTGTCAGATGCCAACATCGGCGCCAACGGTAGCACCGGCACAATTCTGGGTACCTCCAACTTTGAAGTCTGGGCGAACATAGGTTTTGATACCTCGGCCGGTAATCGTACTTATACTAATGTCATCGGCAATACTGTGAACGGTGCGCTGGGTCTGGTCAAGGTCGGAGTCAACACGCTTACTCTCTCAGGCACCAACACCTATATAGGCGCAACTACCATTTGCGACGGCAATATAAGTGTCCAGACGATCGGTAACGGCGGTGTGGCAGGTAATCTGGGCGCGGCTGCGAGCGATGCAACGAACCTTGTCTTCAACGGAGGCACTCTGCAATATACCGGCGATACCGCCAGTACGAACCGTAACTTCACGATAAGCGCCTCTACCATAGCCACCATACAGGTCGATACCGCTGGAAAAACGCTGACAATGTCAGGCGCATCTCCCGCTACGACGGGCGGCTTGACCAAGGCCGGCGCCGGCACTCTTCTTCTTAGCGGGGCCAATCTCTATACCGGCGCAACTACGGTCAGTGCCGGAACGCTCAAAGCCGGGGCGGCAACCACAGTCTTTGGTAATAAATCGAACGTGATTTTGAACAATAAAGACGGAGGCGGTCTCAACCTTAATAATCTTAATATTACAATCGGTCCGCTTGACGGCGTCTTAAACAGCACGGTTGCCCTCGGATCAGGGGCTCTAACCATTACTAACGGCACCAGCACAAGCGGTAACTATGGCGGTGTAATATCAGGAACAGGCGGGTTGACTGTAGCTGGCACCGGCACCGGCGTCACGCAAGTTTTAACGGGCGCAAACACCTATACAGGCACGACGACCATATCCGGCACAAGCACTCTCCAAGTCGGTGACGTTGTCAGTGGCGCCGCAAATACAGGGACACTCGGAACAGGCGCTGTAACTAACGACGCAACCCTCACATTCAATCGTACCAATAACCTTATCGTATCGAATGCCATCTCCGGTTCAGGCGTCCTTAAGCAGATCGGCACAGGCATTCTTACTCTAAGCGGTGACAACAAAGCCTATTCAGGAACAACAACCATCTCCTCCGGCGTGTTATCCATTACCAGCACCGATTCTTTACCGGGTTTCACCACTGGAAAATATAGCGTTGCCAAAGGTGCGACTCTGGCGGTTTATAATGAAGTAACGGATGGCAGCATTACCACTATGCTCGCGACGACAAACTTTGCAGCCGGCGCCGCGTTAGGATTTGATACTGCTACGACTACGACGCGTACCTATAGCGCTATTTTGGCCAACACGGGTCAAGGTCAACTCGGCCTGACCAAACTTGGCGCCGGTACGCTTACTCTAAGCGGCACCAACACTTATACCGGCGCGACTACGATCACTGCAGGCACATTAATTGCAAATTCAAGCGCGGCGCTGGGGGATAGCAGCGCGACAAACATATTGACCTTTAACGGAGGAACTTTACAGGCAGGCGGAGCGATAACCTCAGAAGCCACGCGTTTAGTGACGCTCGCAAGCACGGGTATCATTGACACCAATGGCAATGCCGTGAGCATAGCAGGTGTGATGAGTGGCGCCGGTGGTTTGACCAAGGCCGGTGCAGACACTCTTACTTTAAGCGGCGCCAACACATATACAGGAGCTACGACAGTCAACGCCGGAACGCTAAAAGCGGGCGTAGCCTCTGTGGCGAATACCAGCGGCGCGTTTGGTAATAATTCGGCTGTGATCTTGGCGAATAACGCATCTACAAATTTGGATATTACGGGAAAGGATACACAGATTGGCTCCATCACCGGCGGTGGTACTACCGGCGGCAATGTGACGCTCGGTGCTGCGACCCTAACGGTGGGTGGTGACAATTCGAGTCCGGCAGCTTATGCCGGCAAGATTTCCGGTACGGGCGCCATAACAAAAATTGGTTTCGGTACTCAGATATTCTCAGGCGCCAACGACTACACGGGCGGCACAACGATCAATGCGTCAGGCGGCACTCTCCAGGTCACCAGCGCCAAAGCTCTCGGGTCGGGAAATGTTACATTAGCTGAAGGAACATTCGGAGCCGTCTGCGGTACTCTGGATGTAGGTACGACCGCTCTTAATATCGGTGGCGGAACTTATACTCAAAAAGCAAATGCGATATTAAAGTTTGCCGCGAATTCGAACTCTGATTGCGGTACGATAACTTCTGTAGGAGGTTCAGTTGCAGGAACGATTACCCCCACTGTGAGCGGGTATTTTTCTAACAACGCGACGCTTAACATTATTAATGGCACCACTGGAAGCTTAACTTATGATACCACCACTTCGTTAACTCCGTATTCGCATTACACATTTACCGGTGCAGAATCCGGAGGGATCCTAACATTGACCTTAAGTCGCGCGACAAATGGTTTTGCAAGCGAAGCTGCAAATTCTAACGAAGCCAATGTAGGCAATATCCTTGATAATGTAAACAATCCTACAAGCGATATGACGACAGTCCTTAATACTCTCGAAGATTTGAACGACGCCCAGACGGACAGCGCATTAAACTCCGTAGAGCCCGATACCGACGGCTCAAGCCTGCAGGTTACCCAGGCTACATTAAATCAGCTTACCGACGCTGTCTTAGGCCATCAGGAGTCATTGAGGAATGGCCCCACAGGCGTGTCTACAGGTGATGACATGTTAAAAGGCGTAGATGTATGGGCCGAAGGCTTTGGAAGCTATTTACATCAGGATCCCAGACAATCCTCAAAGGGCTATAATGCCAATATCTGGGGTACGGCCTTAGGCTTCGATGTCCCCGCAATAAGCGATATAAGAGTCGGCGCCTGCTTCGGCTTCGCTCAGGACTACGTAAGGGGCAAGGACAATTCTAACCGAAATGATATTAACTCCTACCAGTGGACGATATATGGTGAGTACGTAAAAGACGCTCTCTATTTGGACCTCCTGGGTTCATTTGCCTACAACACTTATGATGCCACTCGTCAGGTAGCTGTAGGCCCTATACAAAGAACAGCTTCCGCAGACTACTCAGGTGAGCAGTACCAGCTCTATACAGAAGCTGGTTATATACTTAACTGTAGGAAAGAACTTAAACTTAAGTCCGACCTTAATATCACGCCTTTAGTCTCATTCCAATATCAGCACCTCTATCTGGATAAGTACACAGAATCGGGCGCAGGAGCGTTAAACTTATCGGTAAATCGCCAGAACTACGACTTCGCTCAGACAGGCTTCGGAGTTAAGTTTGACTATCCTCTAAATACCAAGCATGGCCGGCTCGTTCCTGAACTGAGAGTAAAGTGGCTCTATGACTGGATAGGGGATGCACAGCAGAACGCCTCGACTTTTACCGGAGGCGGCGGATCGTTCGCCACCAACGGTTTTAATCCAGCCCAGTCAAGCTGGGACTTCGGAGCAAAGCTAACGATGTTTACAAAGAACAACGTAACAGTAGCCATAAACTATGACCTGGAACTTAAAGAAGACTTCTACGGCCATTACGGTTATGTGAACGCGAAGTACAGTTTCTAGTTGTTACAGGTGATTGAATCACTATGCGGGCGGCGAGCTCGGACACGGTTCCCCCGCCATGGAATTAAATGGATGGGGCGGGGTTCCGTCGCAATTCGATTAGATAGTCGCAGACGGGAGAATTGGTTGCGTCTGCGTCCGCCAATTTATTTATTATTTACAGCTTCTTATCCTGCAATATGAATATACCGACGTATTTCAGCTTCCTTTGGAGCTGTGATTTTCAGTTCCTTATCAAAATTGTACTTGCATCAGCGCTCTGCCTTTTGGTATTTCGGCTGATCAGCCGGCACAATCTACCACAGAAAGCAATGAAGCTGGTCTACGGAATTATACTTCTTCCCGTTATAATCCTGCCGGCCTTCAGATGTTCCTTCAAGGTGCCTTACGTATTCTGCCGCGTCTGTCCCACAGAGTGTCCGTGGGGTATGTTAAGAACGGTAATCTTCAGCGGCGCTCTGTTTTTGAACTTATTCGGAAGATTCTGGTGCACGTATCTTTGCCCTTTAGGAACGATCCAGGAGCGCCAGGCTCGTATCTCCAAATGGAATTTTAAACTGCCTTCCTGGGCAGGCTATTCGGCATATATCGTCCTGATACTGACGATCGGGATATATTCCTTAAGCCTGGCAGGATCAAGTCTGGTGGGATATTTTGAAGCCGGATATTATATATTCATATGGAAGACGATGTTTGCTGCCTCAGCGATCTTTGCGACGGCTTTTTTTATCCCGATGTTCTGGTGCAGATATATGTGCCCGGTCGGCACAATTGCCGGGATCTGCGAAACGATAAGAAGAAAGAATAATAAATGAAAAGACGTACTTTATTAATACCGGCTTTGGCATCCATCCTTATCCTTTATTTCTTTCTCCTGCAAAATGTGCATGCGGACCTTCCGGGGCATGTTGCAAATTATTGGAATAAGGTGAACAGAGAATTTGTGCAATGCAAGCTTTGTCCGCGCAATTGTATGATCGCCGACGGTCAAAGGGGCGCATGCACCGTCCGTATTAATAAAGGTGGAATCCTCTACACTTTAGGTTACGGCAATCCCGTATCATTGGCGGTTGATCCTATTGAAAAGAAACCGTTCTTTCATGTCGAACCCGGCTCGCCCGTCTTTTCCCTGGCGGTGGCGGGATGCAATATGAGGTGCCTATTCTGTCAAAACTGGCAGATATCGCAATCTAAACCGGATGAGGTAGACAGCTATAAATTGAACCCGGAAGAAGTGGTGGATGTGATGATAAAGAATAGATGCAAATACATCGCTTACACTTACACGGAGCCGGTGATCTTCTATGAGTATATGCTCGATATAGCAAAGATCGCGAAGAAGAAGGGGTTAAAGAATACGATGCATACCTGCGGATATGTAAACCAGGAGCCCCTGGCCGAGCTTCTGAAATATATGGACGCCGTGAATGTGGATCTCAAAGCATTTGACGATAAATTTTACAACAAGATGGGGATGATGGCACAACTGGGACCTGTACTGGAGACTATCAAGACCGTCAAAAAGCAAGGCGTATGGCTGGAGATAACCAACCTACTTATCCCCGGAGAGAATGACGATCCGCGGGAGATACGCAAGATGTGCGTCTGGATCAAAGAGAATGTAGGCGATGAGGTGCCGCTTCATTTCAGCCGCTTCATGCCGACATTCAGGCTTACAAATCTTCCGCCGACGCCCGCTGAGAAACTGAAAGAAGCTCGTAAGATCGCCATGGAAACCGGCCTTAAATACGTATATATAGGAAATGCGCCAGGCTATGAGGGAGAAGATACATATTGTCCCAATTGCGGGAAGGTTGTGGTCAAAAGGAGAGGTTATTCGGTTGAAGAGCTCAATATAAAAGGTGGAAGATGCAAGTTCTGCGACTATAAGATCGCCGGGATCTGGGGAGATAGATGACGATAAACTTTTTCGAGATCTTTTCCGTCGGTTTTACCCTGGGACTGACGGGACCGTGCCTCTTCTACTGTGTCCCTCTTATCTTCGCTTTTACGCTGGGCACCGGGAAAGAATTTAAAAGGTCCGTCATCGATATTCTGGTATTTCTTTCGGCAAGATCCGTGGCTTATATTATATTAGCTCTCATCGCAGCGCTGTCAGGAGTACTATTGCGGAAGGTCATAGGGCCCCAGCCGGTATTTTATTTTATGCCACTGGCCGGGGTCATAAGTATTGCATTGGGATTAGCCATTCTATTGAAGAAAAACTCCGGGGAATCCGACTGTTGCCTGCCCTCGGCGGATATCCCAAGCCGAAGCGGACTTTTCGGTCTCGGTTTTATCATCGGCATAAGCCCATGCGTGCCGCTCGTCTTTTTGCTCTCTGAGATTGCGCTTCTGTCAAAGAGTGCCTGGGAAGGAGTCTCTTATGGGATCGCTTTCGGTCTCGGGACTTTTATACCGGCATTTGCCATTACCGCGGCCTTGGCAGGATTGTCCGAGCGGATCGCTCCGGGCCTCTTTAGATCGCAGAAAGTCAGATCATTACTAAAAATCATCTCTTCCTCGGTGCTCATATTATTTGGGCTAAATATTTTGGCGGGGTTTTTTAAAAGATGAAAAAAACGATATTATTTTCGGCGTTCATCGTCGGTATCACCGCTATGGGCAGCCAAATTATCATCATTAGGGAATTTTTGGGCGTCTTTTCCGGAGATGAGCTTTCAATAGGACTTGTCCTTTGTTCATGGCTGGCCGGCGGGGCATTCGGAAGCCTTGTCCTGCGAAACATTGCACAGAAGATAAAGCCGGGAACTACGGCTATATGGCTGTGTCAGATATTTTTAAGCCTTTATCTGCCGCTATCCGTCTTTTTAGTCCGTTCGATAAGGGTTATCCTCGGGGTGACCACGGGCCAGATACTCCCATCTTACATCCTGGTCATATCCAGTTTTATCCTGCTTCTGCCTGTCTGCGCAACCCTGGGTTTTCTGTTTCCTTTACTATGTCAAAGCTACAAACAGGACGCCGGGGATATTTCGGAAGGTATAGCCGGAATCTACGCGTTTGAGTCATTCGGCTCGATGGCGGGCGGACTGGCCGCGAGTTTTCTTTTGATACGTCTTGCGAGTTCATTTCAGGCGATCATAATTTTAAGCCTATTAAATATCCTATCCGGATTTTTCCTGATGGCGTCTTTCCGGCGGCACAGGCGGATATCATTTTGTGTGAATCTCTTTTTATTGATAGCTGTATTAGTACTGTCTTTGGCGGGAGCCTGGGGCAGGCTGGATAATTATTCGATCCAAAGGCAATGGAAGGGGTATAAACTTTTAAGCACTAAAAACACCATCCACGCAAACCTGTCCGCTTTTAAAAGAGGGGATGACCAGATCTCGTTCTTTGCCGACGGAATGCTGCTCTACGCCGTTCCCGATAAGCAATCTTCAGAAGAGGCGGTCAATTTTTGCCTTTTAGAACACAATTCTCCGCAGAATATACTCCTGATAGGAGGCGGGATCGGCGGCCTATTGACCGATATATTGAAACATCCGGTAAGGTCTGTAGTCTATCTTGAACTTGATCCGGCATTGATCAGCATGGCGCGAAACCTGCTGCCCTGGGAATATCGGATGAGTTTAAGCGATAAACGGGTCACTGTCATAAATACCGACGGCCGTCTCTTCATAAAAAATGCCTCCGAAAAATATGACTGTAGAATTCTTAATCTGGGGGAGCCGTACAACGCCCTGATAAACAGGTTCTACACACATGACTTTTTCATACAGTTAAAGCGGGTCTTGAAGCCGGACGGAATATTCTCCTTTGGCATCAAGGCTTCCGAAAGTTATATCAATCCCGAATCAGTGGCCTACTTGCGGTCGCTCTTTCTCACTTTAAGGAGCGTATTTCCCGAGATCAAGGTGATACCGGGGGAGATAATCTATTTTCTCGCAGCCGATACAAAAGGAATCCTGACATATGATTACAATCTCCTTATGAAGAGGGCAAAAGAGAGGAATGTGGCGCTGGAGTACGTGCGCGAATATTACCTGCCGAGCAGGATGAGCCCAGATAAAATAAAGCATCTGGAAGAGCTGTTGCTGAAAAATACGGGCACCATGGTCAATTTTGATTTCCGTCCCAGCGCGTATTATTACGGGATCATTTCATGGTCATCGCGGTTCGGCGGTTCGCTCTTTACGAAATTGCTGAAGGCATTGAACACGGAAAGGATCTTATACGGTTCCGGATTGATCCTGCTCGCATTATTCATATTCTGTATGCGTCGTCCTAAGAGGCAGCTCCTGGCGGCATTGGCGGCAGGAGGATTCAGTCAGAGTGCGTTTCAGGTGATATTAATATTCTCATTTCAGGTCCTATACGGTTATATCTTTCATAAACTGGGATTTCTATTTGCATCTTTTATGCTGGGTCTATTCATCTCCGGCTGGCGGTATTCAAGGAGCCGGTTCTCTATGGAAGAGGCGCGCCGCAGGATGCTCCTGGCGCAGGCAGGCGCAGTCTTGTTCTCGGTCTCTATTCCCGCGATCCTGTACGGTGTTTTAAAGACACGCTCCGCCTTTACGGTTGATTTAGGGACCAATGTGTTATTTCCGGCGCTGTCGTTATTTGCCGGACTGCTCGGGGGGTATCTTTTTTCATCGATCAATCAGGTATATTCGGCCACGATTAAAGATAAAAGCGGGGCCGGAATCGCTGGGCTGACTTACGGATGGGATCTTATAGGCGCCTGCCTGGGGGCGGTCCTGAGTGGCGTTTTGTTAATTCCGGTCGCTGGTATTATAACCGCCAGTCTTTTGATAGCCGTGCTGAATCTGTCGATATTTTGCCTGCTGATCCGCGGGCAGCATGAAAATCATAAATGATGAAAGAAAAAATAAGGAGGAAGAAGATGCGCGTAAAACAGGTTATAGCAGTTTTATCGGTCGTAGTGACCATTTTTATTTATTCCGCTGCGGTCTACGCTGAAGATATTGAACCTATAAGGCTGCCGGCCCCTCAAACGGAAGGCGGCAAGCCGCTCATGCAGACGCTTAAAGAAAGAAAGAGCCTTCGCGAGTTCAGCGCGAAGGAACTGCAGCTGCAAGTGATGTCGGACATGCTTTGGGCGGCGTGCGGGATCAACCGTCCGGATACTGGAGGGCGGACCGCGCCTACGGCGAAAAATATGCAGGAGATATATGTGTATGTCGTGAAGGCCAAAGGGACCTATCTCTATGACGCTAAAACAAACATGCTTGTGCCGGTCCTGGCGGGGGATATAAGGGCTATGACCGGTAAGCAGTCTTTCGTTAAAGATGCCCCTGTAAATCTCATCTTCGTGGCGGACTTTTCAAGGATGGGCGGGATGGACATCGCCTCCAAGGACTTTTACTCCGCTACCGATACAGGATATATCAGCGAAAACGTCTATCTTTTTTGCGCTTCCGCAGGGCTCGCTACCGTTGTACGCGGATGGGTTGACAAGCCGGCTTTAGAGAAAGTGATGAAGCTCGGCCGCAATCAAAAGGTGATCCTCGCGCAGACGGTCGGGTATCCTAAGGGCGAATAGCAATGATTATAGCATCAATAAATGCGACGAAAACGACAGATTACTACTTGATTCGACGCGCACGTTTGACAGTTGTGATACTAACGCCTAAACTGTTTGCAATGTCGCTGCGGGATAGGCCGAGAATAAATAATTCCCTCACCTTTTGAGCCAACTTTTGGTATAATGCTATCCTAACAGGTGGCTGGATAACTATGCGGGCAGCGAGCTTAAGAGGTGATCCCCCCGCCATGGAATTAAATGGATGGGGCGGGGCCCCGCCGCAATTCGATTAGATAGTCGCAGGCGGGAGAATTGATTGCTTCTGCGTCCGCCATATTTTTTAGCACAGACAAAACTAAAAATGGAGTAAAGGGATGAAAAAATTTCGCTGGGTAGTGGTGATTTCAATAGTATTGGCAGCATTGGCCGCACTTTCAGATATTTGTCTGGCAACTGATTCTCTGAATTCAGTGGTAGATGTTCAAAAATGCGATCGGGCAATACACATAATGGCCATGCTCTTGGTTGGCTTTGGTTTTTTGATGGTTTTTGTTAAAAAATATGGGCGCTCAGCTTTGACAGCAACCTTTCTGTTAGTCAGTATAGCAATACCATTTTATATCTGCATCAATAGTTCAGGTTTGTTTGGAGGCCCAAAAACGGGCATTGAGAGGTTAATTTTGGCGGAGTTTGCAGGAGCTGGCCTTTTGATATGCGCCGGAGCAGTGTTGGGTAGATTGAAGATGCTGCAGTATATTATTTTAGGACTGCTTTTTGTGCCATGCTATATGTTGAATGAATGGGTACTTCTCTCCGGTGGCTTCGGACTGTTATCTACCGGTGGTTTTGCGGATACCGGAGGATCTATAGTGATTCACGCCTTCGGAGCTATTTTTGGGCTCGGTCTGATTATGACAATGACAACAAAGAAGGAATTTGATACACCGATAGAATCGGATGCTGTTAGCGATAGATTTTCAATGTTAGGGAGTATGGTCCTATGGCTTTTTTGGCCAAGTTTTTGTGCAGCGCTTGTGCCGGCTCAAAAGGTGCCGCAAACAGTAATTAATGTTGTTATTGCTCTTTGCGGCGCAACATTAGCCACTTATATTACTTCTTGCGCTTTAAGACGCAAGATCTCAATTGCTGATATTGCAAATGCATCATTGGCCGGCGGAGTGGCTATAGGCTCTACCTGTGACTATGCAAACCCGGTCAGCTCTATGGTGATCGGTTTGTTGGCCGGAGCCTTGTCTGTATTCGGTTTTGCTGTCATTCTCCCGTGGCTGCAAAAGAAGATTAAAAAAGTAGATACTTGCGGCGTCATGTATTTACATGGGCTGCCCGGTTTAATGGGTGGTATTGCAGCTATCTTTGTTATAAGCGGATTGAATGGCAGAGCTCAGATTATGGGCATTATTATCGCGGTTTTGATAGCCCTTGCCGGCGGCTATATGTCAGGATTAATAATTTCATTTTTTGGTAGAAGAGTAGAGGCATACGCAGATTCTGAAGAATTTTCTGATGTCTAGGTAAAGGTAATCGGCCATGGCCCACAAACTATCACCCCATGAGTCGGCACTAAATGGGGCATGCCTATAAGGGCACTATTAGAGATGCTTCGAAAGTGATATAAT
>JAPLMF010000092.1:9411-35522 GCA_026387155.1 Candidatus Omnitrophota bacterium | reverse complement strand
GTCGCTCAAGCAAGTCAGTTTCGAATGCAATTCCATGGTTGAGCCATGGGCTTTCACATTCGACTTAACTCGCCACCTACACACCCTTTACACCCAATCAATCCGAGTAACGCCTGCCACCTCCGTATTACCGCGGCTGCTGGCACGGAGTTAGCCGTGGCTTCCTCTCCCGGTACTGTCACCCTGCAGGCCTATTCGATTCCTCCCGGCCGACAGTGTTTTACGATCCGAAGACCTTCATCACACACGCGGCGTCGCATTGTCACCCTTTCGGGCATTGCAAAAGATCCTCGACTGCAGCCTCCCGTAGGAGTCTGGGCAGTGTCTCAGTCCCAATGTGGCTGACCATCCTCTCAGACCAGCTACCCGTCAAAAGCCTTGGTGGGCCGTTACCCCGCCAACAAGCTGATAGGACGCGAGCTCATCTTCAAGCAGTAGGCCTTGCGGTCCCCACTTTTGATCACAGCCTGATGCCAGGCCGTGGTCTCATGCGGTTTTAGCCTCGGTTTCCCAAGGTTATTCCCCACTCGAAGGTAGATTGCTCACGCGTTACTCACCCTTTCGCCACTATCCATTGCTGGATCGTTCGACTTGCATGCCTAATCCACGCCGCCAGCGTTCACTCTGAGCCAGGATCAAACTCTCCAATTGTAATATCTTAAGAGCGTTCGTCTTGGCTTATTCCCGCAACTTGATCCATTCCGGGTATGAAAATCCATCCCGGGATGAAAAATTGCGATTGCTTGGTCGGTCAAAACTCGTTGTGAAAGAACAGACAAAAAAACCGCCCAAGGGACGGCTATTATAATAGAAAAGGCATCGAGACGATGCCTTAAATATTCATCCTCTAGCTTTGTAAGCTTAATCCAAAATTGTCAAGGTGAAGTGATCAATACCTTCTCCTTTTTCTCAAGACCCTGTATCCAGAACTTATTCTGCCACCAGTATCTTGGGTGCCAGTTAATATAGCATATCGTCGTTTTTTGTCAAGACTTTTTTTTAAATATTTGAAATTTATGGCTCAATTATCTTAAATCAGTTATTCATTATCCAAAAACGAAAAATCCGACTCGAACCTTGGATCCGAGTTATTTCTCATATATTCTATCACATTGATCTTCCCCCGGAAAAGTGGACACAACGAAGAGTTGGTGTTAGCATAAACACTTGCTCTTAAAAAGGAGGGTGTCCCATGGAAGGTCAAAGCGTCAGAATGAAGCGTTTTGATAAGGCATTTAAGATTCAAGCTGTTAAAATGATCACCGAAGAAGGTCAGAAAACATCAGAAGTAGCCCGTTCCTTAGGTATCCACGCTAATATCCTATACAGTTGGAAGAAGAAATATTCTCTAGAAGGCGATAAAGCCTTTGTGGGTAAGGGTCATCTTACTGAGATAGTCTCTCTTAGACGTAAGTTATCCAGTGCCGAAATGGAGATAGAAATCCTAAAAAAAGCAGTAGGCATATTTTCAAAATCGACCGAAAACGGTTCGTCTTTATAGACAGCAATCGCTCGAGTTTTCCGCTTGAGAAGATGTGCCGTGCGGTGGAAGTATCAAGGAGCGGATATTACGCCTTTAAGGCAAGGCTTAAAAGCCTGAACAGAATCAATAACGAGAACTTACTCATTGAAATACGACGGGTATTCTGGGATAATAACCGTAATTATGGCAGCCCACGGATATGGGATCAGCTGAGGAATAAAGAGCAAATCCCTTGTTCTTTGAATCGTGTAGCTCATCTTATGCATTGCAATAATCTGGTTGCCATACAGAGGCATAAATTCCGGGCTACAACAAATTCAAAGCACAATTACCCCGTATGGCCGAATGTCCTGAACCGGAACTTTACCGTAGACAAACCCAATGCAGTCTGGGTAACGGATATAACTTATATCTGGACATTTGAAGGCTGGTTGTATCTGGCAGCAATACTTGATTTGTATTCCAGAGGTATTGTAGGTCTTGCTATGGATAAGACTATTGCAGATACTTTGACGCTGCAAGCATTAACGCAGGCAATTCTACGACGTTCTCCGCATAAAGGGCTAATATGTCATTCTGACAGAGGAAGTCAATATGCTTGTAATGACTTTAAGACATTGCTGGCTCAGCATGAAATTATTGGTAGCATGAGCAAAAAAGGTGATTGTTGGGATAATGCCGTTGCCGAGAGTTTCTTCCATACGCTTAAAGTAGAGCTTATACATCGGATGAAGTTTAGAACCCGGGAAGAGGCAAAAAAAAATCTTTAAATACGTGGAAATGTATTATAATACTAAAAGGGCACATTCAACGCTCGGTTACTTAAGCCCTTTTGAGTACGAGAAAAAGACTGTTCTATTTTAACAATCTGTCCACTAAAAGATAGAAAAATGGAACAAAAACTCTCAGTTGTGTTAATAGTAAGAAACGAAGAAGCAATCATCCGCTCCTGCTTTGAAAGCGTTAAATGGGCTAACGAAATTGTGATTATTGATCAGTCATCCACTGATAGGACAGGGGAAATTGCTAGAGAATATACGGATAAGATTTTCGTTACTCCCGCCCAAGGAACCGCTAACCATAACAGAATGTTTGGAATCTCGAAAGCAACTTTTGATTGGATACTATTTCTCGATGCCGACGAATTGGTACCTCCCGATTTAAAAGAGGAGATACAAACAGTTCTTAGAGCCCCTAAAGAGCACACTTCCTTCTATATCGGGAGAAAGAATTTCTTTTTAGGAAAATGGATCAAAGGAGGGGCATGGTATCCTGCGTATTCCATAAAGTTATTTCGCAAAGGAAGCGCCTATTTTCCACCAAAAGTTCACAGGGATGCACAGCTTAAGGAAGGACAAAAACAAGGTTATTTCAAAGCCAAGACATTGCATTACACATATAATTCATTATCGCAGTATCTTGCGAAACTGGATCGATTCACGACTCGCTCTGCTGGAGAGGCATTTAAAGAGGGCTACAGGATAACATGGTTTAATTTCATTTTTTGTTTTTTTATCAGGCCAGCCTTCTATTTTTTCAGAAAATATTTTATCTGGTGTGGATTCAGAGATGGATTCCGCGGTTTGTTTATCGCCTTTTCATCCAGCTTAGCACTGCTTATTCACTACTCAAAAATCTGGGAGTTGCAGAACAATATACAAGATAGGCGGCAATATACCAAGCCATCTTAACAAATCGTCCACTAAAAAGGGAAAGGTCACATAGCTCGCCTTCCGGCCTGTATTGCTCGTTTTGTCTATCCCAACCATTTTGGAAAAATACTTATAGGCCTGCGGACGATCATGCTTGTGATAATAGTAATATATCCCCATATTATATAACGCGACCTGGTCAGACGGGGAAAGCGCCAGTAACAAAATAGGCCTTACTAAATAAAATCTTGCTAACGGATAGATAGGAATACCTAAATACCTGCGAGGCGATATGGATGGCAAAGTTATTTAAGCAGTATACGGACGAACTTCTTTCCTACCCGAATCTTGTACTCTCTGCCCGGGGAAAGCTCGAGAGCTATATCACTTATCTTAGAGCCATCGATCTCAACAGCCCCCTCTTTGATCTTGCGCTTGGCTTCGCCCCTGCTAGGCAGAAGTTTCGTACCGTCGACGAGGACGTCCAATATAGTTGATCTGGAGCCAAGCGATAATTTCTGAAGCGGTATATCCTGCGGAAAACACTTGTCCTTGAACGCGCGGTCGAACTCCTCAGCCTGCTTATCAGCTTCTGGTTTAGTGTGATATTGGGCGGTTATTATCTTAGCAAGTCTCACCTTCGCCTCTTTCGGATGGAGACTGCCCTTTTCGACATCCGCTTTTATTTTGGCGGCATCCTCATCGGTAAGGAGCTCGTAATATTTGTACATCATCTCGTCCGAAACCGACATGAGTTTGCCGAACATATCTTTGGCAGTCTCGTTTATTCCTACATAATTCCCAAGGGACTTCGACATCTTATTTACACCATCAAGACCCTCCAGGAGCGGCATCGTGATCACCACCTGTTCCTCCTGACCATAAGTCGTCTGCACATCACGGCCAACGAGCAGGTTGAATCTCTGGTCATTGCCGCCAAGTTCCACATCGGCCTTTAAGGCCACAGAATCGTATCCCTGCAATAGCGGATATAGAAATTCGAGCATCGTGATATTCTTCTGTTCCTTATATCGCTTCATGAAGTCGTCTCGTTCGAGCAATCTCTGCACAGAATACCTGGACAAAAGCTCAGCGATGGAGGCCGTATTCATTTTAGCCAGCCATTCACTGTTAAACCGTATATCGAGCTTATTTATATCGAGGACTTTTGATACCTGCTTTTCGTAAGTCTTTGCATTTGCCTCAACCTCTTCATTGGTAAGACGCGGACGTGTCTTCGACTGCCCGGAAGGATCCCCTATCATAGCGGTATGATCGCCTATCAGAAAAACGACCTTGTGCCCCAAGTCCTGAAAATGGCGCATCTTTCTCAATAATACCGTATGTCCAAGATGTATATCAGGTGCCGTGGGATCAAAACCGGCCTTCACTACAAGGGGCTTATTATCCCTGATAGCGCGCTCAAGCTTCTTCTTAAGACCGGCTTCTTGTATTATCTCTACGGTCCCGCGCCTTATGAGCTCTAATTGTTTATCTATGCTCTTTTCCATCGTTAAGTTGTAAGTTATAACTATCCTTTCTACTTTCTATCGAAAAATGGGCTCTTTCCCGTCACGCTCAGAGGTATGCCGAGCGCCTGTTTTACATCTTTACCGAGAAGTCCCAACTCCATAGCCGCTTTGCCTATCGAATACATCACACGGTTGTCTACACGAAAATCCGCGGCGATCGAGGTCGCTGAGCCAACGGCAATACCGAGGTCTATAGAATTATATGCGCAGACACCACCCGCCTTAACTAATGCTGCACATGCATCGTACCCGCAGAAGTTGCAACTAAGCCCGGGCGGTGAGGACTTTACGCCTATAACGAGCACTTGAGACGAATCCTTGATCGAATCTGCGTCTCTGGCCATGCTCGGTTTCTCCAAATTCTTAGAGAGCTCTCGCATCTTTTGAGTGAGTTTATCCCTTTCGGTCGGAAGGTCTATGACGATCATTTCTATATTGTCGAGTCCGCACGTCTTTGGCGCGGTCCTTGCCGCTGCGGCCATGAACTCGACGACATCCTTAACCGCGGCATGTTCCAAGTCGGTGGATTTTCTCATAATCCTCCATCTACCATCGTTAATGTAGGGGAGGTTTAAATCTCCCCTACATTTGCACTACTTTAAACTCAACGCTATTTTATGCTGTATCGAATCGACCTTAAGCACCCTCGCCTTCACTTCCTGGTCTATCTTATACTTATCCTCGAGCTTCTCGCCCTCGGCTATCGGTATCTCGGAAATGTGCGCAAGGCCTTCTAATTCCTTATCTATCTCGATGAATAGGCCAAAATTGGCAACCTTAGTCACCTTGCCGTTCATGACACTATCCTGTATATACTTCGACGCTATCTCATCCCACGGATCGGGAGTCGTCTGCTTGACCCCGAGAGATATACGCCTGTTCGCCGAATCTACGGCAAGAACAACCGCCTCCAGCTTCTCGCCTTTTTTGAAGACATCCTTCGGGTGACCGATACGCTTGGTCCATGATATATCGGATACGTGAACGAGCCCATCTATACCGTCCTCAAGCTCCACAAAGGCTCCATAATCGGTAAGATTACGAACCTTTCCTTTTACGGTCTTGCCTACCGGATATTTTTCTTCGACGCCTATCCATGGATTGGCCTCGAGCTGCTTAAGCCCTAGCGATATCTTCCTGTTCGACTTGTCGAGCTCCAATACCTGGACCTCGACCCTGTCGCCCATAGCCAGAAGCTCGTTAGGATTAGCATACTTCTTGGTCCATGATAGCTCCGATATGTGAAGAAGCCCCTCAACGCCCTTCTCAAGTTCCACAAAAGCACCATAAGGAACTATATTAACTACGGTGCCCTTCACTTTCGCTCCGGCAGGATACTTGGTATCGACAGTTTCCCACGGGTTCTGGCCCTTTTGCTTTAATCCTAAAGAGACCCTGCCATTGTCCTTATCGAAGTCCAATATCATGACCTCTATCGTATCGCCTATTGCCACGACCTCGCTGGGATGTGAGACCCTGCCCCAGCTCATGTCTGTGATGTGCAAAAGCCCAGTCATGCCGCCGCCGAGATCCACGAAAGCTCCGAAGTCGGTGATGTTGCGAACTATGCCGGACGCCATCGCCCCCTTGACGAGATTATCGAGGATCTTCTTCTTGTCCTCATCCTTCTGCTGCTGCAGCGCATCTTTTCTAGACACTACTATATTCTTTCTTGGCTTATTGATCTTTACTATCTTGAACTGGAACGTCTGGCCGATCAGTTGATTCAGGTTAACGAAACCCTTCATGGCTGTAAGGCTGGCCGGCAGAAAAGCTTCAACTCCGACGTTTACCATGAAACCGCCCTTGACCTTTTTCGTTACTTTACCGTCGACTATATCGCCTTCACCGTAGCGGGCTACAACCATCTCCCAACCCACTGCGCGTTCGGCCTTCTGCTTCGAAAGGACGACCATGCCGCTATCGTCCTCCTTGGACTCAAGATACACGTCTACCTCGTCACCTATTTTTATAGATTCCGGATCCGAGAACTCAGAGATCGCTATTGCTCCTTCGGACTTGTAGCCTATGTCCACGATGACATCCTTGGAGGTCACTCCTATGATCTTGCCTTTTACTATCTGGCCCTCTTTGATCGTTGCAGCTACGCTCTGCTCGTACAAAATAGCGAATTCGCTCTTCTTCACCTCCCCTGTTTCATTTTGATTTTGTTCTTTAGTTACGTCGTACTTTTCTTCTACCATTGTTAATGCACTGCCCCTTTCTCTAGGATTTTTTTCACTACCTTATTAACCACCCACTCCGGAGTGGACGCGCCACTCGTTATCCCCACGGAAGATACCCCTTTAAGCCAGCTTAGTCTGACTTCGTCTTCCGCTTCGATAAGGTGCGCAATTTTGGCCCGGCGCTTCGAGACCTCATAAAGGCGTCTGGTGTTGGCGCTTGACCTTCCGCCGACGACAAAGATCACGTCGACGGTCCGCGCAAGGCGCATGGCGGCTCCCTGCCGCTCCCCTGCATCCCTGCATATTGTATTAAAGACCTTTAAACCCTTGGTTCGCTTCGCCGATATCGCCTTCACGGCTTCGGCAAAGTTTGCCCTGCCTTGAGTAGTCTGGGCTATCACTATATATTTGGCTTTGGGGTCGAGTTTTAATCCCCTTGCCTCTAAGCCATCCCTTACCACTATCGCTTGAGTCGATACGAAACCTACCAGCGCTTTTATCTCCGGGTGTTTCGCGTCACCTACTATTATAACCCCGTATCCGGCGAGGCTTTTGCTCTTCGCTATCCTCTGCGCTCTGAGAACGAAGGGGCAGGTCGTGTCTATTACTTTGACTCCCCTATCGGATATCCGCTTTGCTATGAGCGGACTTATTCCATGTGATGATATGACGCATGTCCCGCTCTTTATCGCTGATTCGCTTTTGGCTATCTTAAGTCCTTTTGCCGCAAGGACTCTCGTGACCTGCCCATTATGTATGAGCGAACCCAGCGAATATATGGATCCCTTCTCTTTTAAAGCCGCTTCGGCCATAAGAACCGCGCGCTTAACCCCAAAACAAAAACCCGTTCTTTTAGCGAGCCTTACCTTCACCACATGCCTTTTAGACCTGCGAGATCTTATTCATAATCTCGTCAACCACACCGTCTACAGAAAGATCTGTCGTATCTATAACTATGGCGTCATCGGCCACTTTAAGAGCGCCGACAGAACGCTTCATGTCCGATTCGTCTCTGGCTATGACATCCTTATTTATCTCTTCAAGTGTAATAGGGCTGCCCGACTCCTTAAGTTCTTTAAACCTGCGGTGAGCCCTCTCCTCCGGGTCGGCATCCAGATAGAATTTATAATCTGCATCCGGGAATACAACGGTCGTTATGTCGCGCCCTTCCATTACAGCTCCGGACTTCTCACCCATACGCCGCTGCATCCTTACCATCTCATGCCTGACGCCCGGGACCCTGGCAATATATTTGACCTTATTCGTAAGGTCCGCGGTCCGTATAAGGCCGGCTACATCTTCCCCGTCCAATAGAACGACCTGTTTTCCGTATTTATATCCAAGCTCTACATCCGTGGATCTGGCCAGTTCTACAAGACCACCCTCGTCTTCCAGATCGACGCCCAATCGTATCGCCTTCAAAGTAAGCGCCCTATACATGGCACCCGTATCTATATACAAAAGACCCAGGCGCTTCGCTATCAGTTTTGAGACGGTGCTCTTGCCGCTCCCGGCAGGTCCGTCTATAGCTATAACTGTCTTCTTAGGCTGCCTTGCCATAGATGAATTTGTCACGCTTTCGCTTCGCCCTGCCAAGTATCTTCGCTACACCGCGATAACTTCCCGCCGATAACGCTTTCACAAGAGCTTTATAGCTTGCTTCGAACGCCCTGGCCGACTTCAGCACCTCTTTCCTGTTAGACAGAAATATATCCGCCCACAGTTTAGGATCGCTTGAAGCCACTCTGGTTGTATCCTTAAAACCTTCCGCGGCGTATTTAAGTATGTTTAAAGGGACGCTTGAGACAAGGCTAAATGCAACGACATGCGGAAGATGGCTGACCAAGGCTATCGCCCTGTCATGTTCTCGAGACGTCATGACGCTTACTCTTGCGCCTAGGGACTTCCAGAAACCGGATATTTTACTCAAGGCTTTGCCACCGGTGTCTTTAGATTTTATCACAATGCAAGGCGACCCTTCTAACAAGTCGTATTTCGCAAATTCCACGCCCGCATGTTCCGATCCGGCCATGGGATGGGATCCCACGAAAGAGATTGAATTCTTCGGCTTCTTAAGCCTGGCGGCTTCCTCCATTATCCAGGACTTGGTGGAGCCCACATCAGTTATTATAGCGCCTTCTTTAGCGTATCTCATCGCTTCATGGACCAAACTCGGTATCGAGTAAACAGGGCTTGCTATTATTATAATATCGGCACCTTTCACACCTTCTCTGATATTCATCGTCGCGCGGTCTACCGCTCGCTTCGTAAGAGCCTTCTTCATCGTAGAATTTCGCCTAAAGACGCCCACGACTTCTTTAGCAATGCGTCTCTTCTTAACGGCGAGGCCTATAGATCCGCCGATCAGTCCTACACCTATTATCGTTATACGGTTAAACTTCACGCCCCACCGCCTCCGCTACTTTTTCTACTTCTTTCATTAATAACGCAAAGTTCTCCGGGTATAGCGACTGTTCCCCGTCCGACATCGCTTCCTCCGGATTTGGATGGACCTCTATTATGAGCCCGTCGGCGCCTGCCGCTACTCCGGCTCTGGCCGCCGGCCCTACAAGCCCCCACTTGCCCGTCGCATGAGACGGATCAATGATGATCGGAAGATGGCTCAAATTCTTTATAACAGGTACTGCCGTCACGTCTAAAGTAAAGCGCGTAGCGTCCTCAAATGTCCTTATTCCTCTTTCGCACAGGATTACGCCAAAATTCCCTTCGGACAACAAGTACTCCGCCGACATGAGAAGCTCCTTTATCGTATTCGCCATGCCTCGCTTTAAGAGGACCGGGATCCTCGTCTTACCAACCTCGCGCAAGAGATTGAAGTTCTGCATGTTCCTGGCGCCTATCTGTATGATATCGGCATACTTCGATACCATATCGATATCCCTTATATCCATGAGCTCTGTAACTATCTTAAGACCTGTCTCTTCTCTGGCATCGGCCAAAAACTTTAGCCCTTTAAGCCCTAACCCCTGAAATGAGTACGGTGAAGTCCTAGGCTTGAATGCTCCTCCGCGAAGCACCGTGGCGCCGGCCTTCTTTACTTTTTTGGCTATGTCTATCAATAATTTCCTCGACTCTACTGAGCATGGCCCCGCCATGACGACCAACTTCTTACCACCTACCTTTACTCCCCCTATATCTACTATAGTTGGCTCTTTTTTAAAATCGCGCGATGCGAGCTTATACGGCTTTAATATAGATAAGACCTTCTCGACGCCTGGGAATACCTCCAGAGGCTGAACGCGTATTACATCCTCTTCCCCTATGACCCCTACTATCGTGCGCTCGACACCTTTCGATAACCAGGGCTTAAGCCCCAGGGACTTTATCTTCGACACGAGATGGTCGAGCTGCTTCTTGGTAGCACCGGGCCGTAAGACTATTATCATGTATTCTCCTTAAATGATCCCTTTTAAAGCTCTCACAAACTTCTGATCCTCTGCGCGCGTCCCTATAGTCACGCGAATGTACGTATCAAATCCCCATGCCTTCATATCGCGCACTATGACGCCTTTCTTAAGGAGCGCGTCAAATATCGCTTTGCAATCCCTCTTGGTGTCAACGACTATGAAGTTCGTCGCGCTGTCGGCATATTCAAGCCCCATCTTCTTAAAAGCCGAATAAAGGAACGTCTTCTCCCTTGCCACATGGGTCAGGGTTTTATTCAGGAACACTTTGTCGTCTATAGCGGCTTCTGCCGCCACCTGGGCCAGAAGGTTCGTATTGAAGGGTTCTCTGGTCCGTTCCATATAGCTTATCACTTTCGGGCTAGCTATCCCGTAACCTATACGCAACCCCGCAAGCCCGTAAATCTTGGAAAATGTGCGCGCCAATATCACGCCGGGCCTATTGAGGTAATTCGTTCCACGGGGATAATCCTTACGGTCGTAGGCAGCAAATTCGAAGTAAGCCTCGTCC
Source organism: Candidatus Omnitrophota bacterium (assembly GCA_026387155.1). Classification (GTDB taxonomy): domain Bacteria; phylum Omnitrophota; class Gorgyraeia; order 2-01-FULL-45-10; family 2-01-FULL-45-10; genus JAPLMF01. Next base: position 24,733 of record JAPLMF010000092.1, on the reverse strand, counting down.
AGGAATACCATTATCCTTTCCGGTAACCCTTCAAAAAATATATCGAGCTCACGCTTTGTGACATAAGTGCCGGTCGGATTATCGGGATTTGCGATAAAGATTATCTTCGTTGAGTCTGTAACGGCCTCTTTCATCTTGACGAGATCATATTTAAGGTCTTTGGATAGCGGCACGAACTTTATCTTTGCACCCTGGATTTGCGCCGCAATTTCGTACATAAGGAACGTGGGCTTTGCTATGATCACTTCGTCACCCGGATCGACGAATGTACGTATCGCCATGCCTATTATCTCGTCCGAACCGTTGCCAAATATGAGACTATCCTCGCTGACGTTTAACGATTTTGCCAATTTCTTGCGCAGATAGAAACTCGAGGCGTCCGGATAGCGGTTTATCCTTCCGATACTTTTTTTTATTGCGGCGACCGCTTTAGGGGACGGACCGAGGCAGTTCTCGTTCGAAGCGAGTTTCACAACCTTCTCAAGCTTAAGCTCCCGCTGCACCTCTTCTATTGGCTTGCCGGGGATGTACTGCTTAACATCCAGTATGTTTTGCCTGACTGTCTTTTTCATGATTACCTTTGTCTCATGTACTGCGATTTATATTCTTCCGCCTGTAGGGTATGAACCCAATACTTTTAAGTACGCGGAGCCCTTCTTGAGCTCGGATAACGCCTTGGCTACCCTGGCGTTCTTATGATGCCCTTCTATATCGACGAAGAAGTAATACTCCCAAGCCTTTATCTTCGAAGGCCGCGACTCTATCTTCGTCATGTTTATCCCATACTTCTTGAACGGCACCAGCACATCATGAAGCGCGCCCGAGCGGTCCTTTACCGAGAACATGACCGACGTCTTGTCCTCTTTTGTAACCCTGGCTTCCGTCTTCCCGATAATAAGAAATCGCGTCACATTGTGGCTTGAGTCCTGTATCGAATCTTCCAAGACCTTAAGTCCGTAGTGCTTCGCAGCGAGAATACTAGCTATGCAGGCCGCGCCCTTCTGATGCGACACTATCTCCGCTGCCTTCGAAGTACTAGATACTTCCACGAGCTCCGCGGCCGGCAGGTTCGTCTCAAGCCATACCCTGCACTGCCCGAACACTTGGGGATTGGAGTATATGCTCTTAATTTTCGCCCTAGAGCTATCCTTTGATAATAGATTATGAGATATCTCCATGTAGACCTCGGAACATATCTTAAGGTCTGAATCCATGAACATATCCAAAGTATAATTAACGGCTCCTTCGATCGAATTCTCTATCGGCACAACTCCGTAATCAGCTCTTCCTTTTTCGACTTCGGAGAAGACATCCCTTATCGTACCGCAGGCGGTGTAACGCACCGACGACCCGAACTTCTTCATGCTTGCTATGTGCGTATTCGTGAACTGGGGCCCGAAATACGCTATCCTTAAAGGCCTCTCGAGTTCAAGCGCGCCGGACATGATCTCGCGGTATATGGCGCGCAAAGCACCGTCCGACATCGGTCCGGAGTTTTTGGTCGCCACATTCCTGTAGACTTCCTTCTCCCTGTCCGGGACATAGATGGATCCCCTCACTTTACCCTTAACTTTCGCGATATCGAGTATCACCTTCGCCCGCTTGTTCAAGAGCTTGAGTATGACGGAATCTATGGAATCTACCGATTTACGCAAATTTTTCAGGTTCATTCCGTACCTTCCTTTTCTGTTACCCCGCCCTTTTGGAAGGTACGGGATTCATCAACTTTCTCCTTATCGGCACCATCTAAAATCGGTGCCGGCTTATTATCGCCTTCCGACTCTACGAGCCCGGATAATTGTCTGTGCTCATCTCCTACGAGCTTTCCGGTCCCGGTATCAACGACTTCGTTCTTATCCTGCATCTTGACGAAATCGAGGTCGCTCTCTTTAAATTCCTTAAGCTTCGGCAGCTCCTCCAGGGATTTAAGCCCGAAGTGCTGTAAAAATTCGCTCGTTGTTCCATAAAGGATCGGGCGCCCGGGTCCGTCCACCCTGCCCTTGGTCCTTATGAGGCCTCGCTCCTCCAGGGTCTTCAAGACGCCGTCGACGTTTACGCCGCGTATACCCTCGATATCTGTCCTCGTTATCGGCTGCCTGTACGCTATTATCGCCAATGTCTCCAGCGACGGCCCGGATAACCTATCGGGCGGCCTTTTGTATAAAGCCGATATCCACCGCGAATATAGCGGATCCGTAAGCATCTGGAACCCTCCGGCGATCTCCTTTATACTGAAAGACCTGCCTTGAGTCGAATACTCGCCGTTAAGTTCTTCCACGAGCGCCCTTATCTCGGTCGGATCGACTTCCTTTAGAACGTCTTTAAGCGCGTCTATCGAAACGGGTTTATCGCTCACGAATAAAAGAGCTTCTATTATCCTTTTGGCCTGGTCTTTATCCATTGGTATTTTCCGCCGGTTTTATGGATTCTGTATTCCTTATTATCTCTATATCCCCGAACTGGGACGGCTGCCTCACGACAAGCTCCTTCATCTTTATGAGCTCCAAGAGCGCCAGAAACATCGTTATCACCTCGAATTTGTTCTTCGCGCCCTTAAAAAGATCTACAAATAACATAGTCTTCCGCTCCGCCATCAGGTGGAGTATGTCATGTATCTTCTCAGATACCGTGAACTCATCTTTTACTACCTGATAGAACGCCTCTTTTGGAACGTCTTTAAGGACTTTCGTGAACGCCGTTATCAGATCGAAGAGGCTCGCCTCAAAGAACTCTTCCGACGGCTGCGAAGGTATATCATCTATCTTTATCCCAGGGCCGACCCTGGAGAAAAAATGTTTCTGTGTCGACTCCCTTTGCGAAAGTTCCGCAGCCGCTTCCTTAAACTTCTTATATTCGAGAAGGCGTTTTACCAGCTCCTCCCTGGGATCCTCTTCCTCTGTCGTGGGATTCTCATTCTCATCAGGAGGTAGTAAGAGCTTGGATTTGATATGCATCAACGTCGCCGCCATCACAAGGAATTCACCGGCGATATTCAGATCCAATAGCTGCATCAGCTCCATATACTCAAGATACTGGTCAGTGACCTTTGCTATCGGTATGTCATATATATCGACCTCTTCCTTCTGTATGAGATACAACAAAAGGTCGAGCGGTCCTTCAAACACGTCTAGCTTGACTTTATAAGTCATCTGCCTCTATGCAGCGAAACTCGCTAACTTTTTTACTTCATTCATCGTTTTCGACGCTACCTCGCGCGCGCGCTTTGCGCCGTCAGTGAGGATATCCTTAATTTCGGCATCTGAAAGCTTCTTGCGTCGTTCGCGTATCGGGGCAAGATTATCGATAAGAATATCGGCTAGCCTTTTTTTACATTCGGTGCACCCTATGATAGCCCCCTCACACCAGGCTCTTGTTTCGCTTTTGATACGATCGTCGCCGAAGGTCGAGAAGTAACTGAATACTCCGCAAATATCCGGGTGACCCTTATCGGCAAGTTTCTGCCTATCAGGATCAGTTATCATCTGTGACACTTTCTTTTTTATCTCTTCGGGAGAATCGGACAACGCAATAAAGTTCGAGTAGCTCTTAGACATCTTCCTGTTATCTAGGCCGAGAAGTTTTGCCGTCTTAGTCAATAACGGCTCCGGTTCAGGAAAGACCTCTTTCTTATAAAGTCCGTTAAACCTCCGTATTATCTCCCTGGTTAATTCCAGGTGAGGCAGCTGGTCCACCCCGACAGGGACCGCGCTAGCCTTATATAACGCTATATCGGCTGCCTGCAGCACAGGATAACCGAGAAAACCGTAAGTCGTAAGGTCTCGCCCCACTATCTCACGCAGCTGTTCTTTGTAAGTCGGGCAGCGTTCGACCCACCCGAGCGGGGTCATACATCCGAACGCCATAGCAAGCTCAAGGTGCTCCGGCACCTGGGACTGGACGAATATTACGCACTTTTTCGGATCTATGCCGGCCGCGACAAAATCGCGCACCATCTCGATTGAGTTCTCAGCCATGCCCCGCGGCTTTTCATATTCACTCATAAAGGCATGCCAATCGGCCACCATGTAGAAACAATCGTATGAGTCCTGCAGTCTTACCCAGTTGCCTAAGGCGCCTACCAAATGCCCCAGATGCAGTTTGCCCGTAGGTCTCATCCCGCTGAATATGCGCTTCTTCATCTATCCTTCCTCGACTCCAATCTACGCGCCACTTTCTCTATCGTGTAGACCTCTATAAGATCACCCTCCCGTACGTCATTGTGCCTTTCGAGGCTTATACCGCACTCCACGCCTTCTCCAACCTCGCGCACATCGTCCTTGAAGCGCTTTAATCCTATGACCTTGCCTTCATAAACCATTTCTTTGTTCCGTATCAGTTTGGCTATACCGGTCCTTGTAATCTTACCTTTAACGACGACGCTGCCGGCGATCGTACCGGCCTTCGTCACCTTGAATACCTGTTTCACCGAGGCACGCCCGACAAATATTTCTTTCTCTATAGGCTCAAGCAACCCCTCCATGGCCGCGCCGACATCTTGTATCGCTTCGTATATTATCCCGTATATCTTTATCTCTATACCTTCCTTAGCGGCAAGAATCTGAGCGCCCTCGTCGACTTTGACGTTAAAGCCCATTACGACCGCATTAGATACTACCGCAAGCATTACGTCGGACTCGCTTATATTACCGACATCGGCATGCATTATATCTATCTTTACGTCTTTGGTATCCAGCTCTGTGAGAGACTTCTTTATAGCCTCCACCGAACCCTGCACATCGCCTTTTAACAGTATCGCCAGTTCTTTGGCCACTCCTTCTTTCATCTGATGATAGAAATCCTCAAGCGTAACACGCTTGGAGGATTTTAGCTTCTTGGCGCGCGCTTCATCCTGCTTTAAGAGCGACAGCGTCCTGGCTTTCTTCTCGTCCTTAACTACAAAAAATTCGTCACCGGCCATAGGTACTCCCGAAAGACCCAACACTGATACCGGTTTTGAAGGTGGCGCATCCTGTATTCGATGCCCCTTATCGTCCATCATAGCCTTTATCCTGCCGTAGTGCATGCCCGTCAATATCAGATCACCTGCGTGAAGTGTTCCATTCTTTACTAGTATCGTCGCAACCGGCCCTTGGCCGCTGGAAAGTTTACCTTCTATTACGATACCGCGCGCCTTAAGTCCAGGGTTGGCCTTCAGCTCCAAAAGTTCGGACTCTAAAAGCAACATCTCCAGAAGATGGTCCACACCTTCACCGGTCTTTGCCGATACCGGAACGGTTATCGTCTTCCCTCCCCAGTCTTCCGGGTTAAGCCCGAGCTGGGATAACTGTCCCTTTACCTTCTCCATATTAGCGCTCGGTAGATCGCATTTGTTTATCGCCACCACTATCGTTACACCGGCGGCGCGGGCATGGTCAAGCGCCTCTTTGGTTTGGGGCATCACGCCGTCATCGGCGGCCACTACCAACACCACTATATCCGTCGCGTTGGCGCCCCTTGCCCTCATTGCGGTGAAGGCTTCATGCCCGGGCGTATCGAGGAATGTAACCGAGCCGTTCTTGATCTTGACTTCGTAGGCACCTATGTGCTGGGTTATACCGCCTTTTTCTTTGTCCGCGACCCGTGTCTTTCGTATAAAATCCAGAAGCGATGTCTTGCCGTGGTCGACGTGGCCCATAAAAGTCACCACGGGAGGCCTGGCCGTCAGATGCTTAACGTCCTGTTTATCTTCTATTTCTTTGTGTTCCTTTGCTACCGTATCTTCGAGTTTCGCCGGTTTCTTAAACTCAATATTGCGCTCTGCCAATATGTTCCTGACTATATCCTCGCCAAGCCCCTGGTTTATAGTGGCAAATATATTCTTCGTCATGAGGCTCAATATGATGTCGTTCGGTTTCACACCGACTTTGACTGCAAGGTCCTTTAAGGTTATTGGTGTATCCACCTCGAGTATTCTAGGTTTCGGCGGCTCTTCGGTTTTTATGGATTCTGGCGTAACCGTATTCTGAGGTTGAAACACTACGTGCTCTATATTCGGCTCTTTATTAACATCCTGCTTCACCGCCGCATCAGAAGGCTCTGCCGGTTTTAGTATGAGAGGTTGTGGTGTGACGGAAGGTTTTGGAGCTGCAGCCGGTTTAGCTACCGGCTTCGCCGGCTCCGACCTCTTTACTGAAGAGGATGCCTCTTTCCTAAATATGGTTTGCGGCCTGTTAACTACGGGCTCTTTTTTGGGCTTCTCCGCGGCAGACGCCTTCAATGCGTTCTTAGTCGCTTCAAGTATACTCGTCTCTTTTACCGGTTCAACCGGCTTCTTCACAATAACACTTTTTGGAATGACTGCTTTTTTCGCGGCGACTTCTTTAACGGGCTTTTTAGGTTTGGCTTTTGCCTCAACTTTAACTTTAGCTGCAGCTGCCGGCTTCTTTTTCGTTTCTTTTTCTTTTGCTTTTTTTATCATAACCCCTTTACCGATTTAAGTATCTTTTCAGCCGTCTTAGGCCCCACCCCTTCGACCTTTACAAGATCTTCCGTACTCAAACCTTTTATTTTATCGACAGTATCGTAGCCGGCCGCCGCGAGCGCTTTTGCGGTCTTTGGCCCAACTCCTTCAAGCTCCGAGATAGCGCTTCCCGCCTGTGCCGCCGCCTGATGACCTTCACCCTTGGCCGGTTCCGGTTCGCCGCCCAATTCCCTGCTGGCGGCTTCAAGTGCCTCCTTAGACTTGGATTCTTTACCTCTTATGTCTATCTCCCAACCTATCAGCTTTGAGGCAAGCCTTATATTCTGCCCGTGCCTGCCGATCCCCATTGAAAGCTGATCATCCGGGACGATCAGTGATATCTTCTTGTTCGTCTTATCTATCTTCATCTCGACTATTTCGACCGGATTAAGCGCAGCCTTGACATATTCTTTCAGGTCATCCGACCATCTCACTATATCGACCCTCTCACCCTGAAGTTCCCGCACGATATCTTTTACCCGCGACCCTCTCATGCCCACGCACGCTCCTACAGGATCGACCTTATCGTCTTTTGAGAATACGGCGATCTTAGTCCTGTCGCCGGCTTCCCGCACGATAGCACGTATCTCTACTATGCCCTCTATTATCTCGGGCACCTCTATCTCGAAGAGCTTCTTCACAAAGCTCGAGTCCGAACGCGACAATACCACCTGCGGGCCGTGGCTCGTCTTCGATACTTCGAGTATATAGGCCCTGACCCTGTCGCCCTGCTTGTAACGCTCTTTAGGACACTGCTGCGACCTGGGGAGCACACCTTCGGTCTTCCCGAGATCGACCACAATATCGCCCTTCTCAAACCTGTGGACGGAACCGGAAGCTATCGTGCCGACCCTCTTCTGGTAGTCATCATGGATTATCTCGCGTTCCGCCTCGCGTATCTTCTGTATTATTACCTGCTTCGCCGTCTGAGCGGCAATACGGCCAAACTCGGCTGACTTTATCTCTTTGCCTTCGCTGAGCATCTTTATTTCACCGGTACTGCGATCTATAACAGCCGAGACCTCGGCCTCTTTATTACCGAGTATCTTCTTAGCGGCGCTGGCCAGGGCGGACTCTATCGCTACAAAGAGATACTCTTTCGATATACCCTTTTCGCGCTCTATGTGTTCAAGTACTGTAAGCAGTTCTTCGTTCATTGTATGCTCCTATATCTCTATTTTTAGCCTTGCAACAGCTATCGACTTTCTCGGTATCACCGTCGAAATGCCGCCGGATTCTATAACTATCATTTCCTTGTCCATGCCGATAAGCCTGCCGTCATGGGTCTTCCTATCGTGTATCCTATCGTAAGTCGTTGCCTCGATCTCTTTGCTTATGACGCGCTCAAAATCGCGGTCGGTCACGAGATGCCTATCCAGACCCGGCGATGAGACCTCTATTGTATAGCTATCCTGTATCAGATCTTCCTTATCCAGAGTTTCGCTTAAAAACTTGTTCAATGCCTCACATTCGTCTATGCGTATGCCTTCCGGCGTATCCACTAGAAGGCGCAGTACCATGCCCCCTCCCTCGCGGCGATACATGATCTCCACAAGCTCGATAGAATTATCGTCTAAATAGCCCTGAGACAAGGCTTTAACGTGCTCTGTAACTTCTGTTCTTTCCATATCCGCCATCAGTAGACAAAAAAAGTGGGTCGTTTTACGAACCCACTTTTCCCTCCTTCAAAGAAAAGTATTGGTTCTTTTATACTATATATGCATATATATGTCAAGTGAAATTTAATGAGGCCACGACTTATGGAGCCCAAAGGGCGACATAAGTCGTTACCGTATAATGACTGTCGGGCCGAATTATCCCGCCACTTAGATTTGCAAGGTCAGCTAAAACCCTTGAAGCAAATCTGGCGGGATCTCCTTCTCTTAAATAAAGTTAATGTATCCATTCCACCCCCGGTGTGGAATGACTTGGACATACATTCCGGGATCGGAACCAATCCAAGTAATTCCTATCCCGGAATGGATGCTAAGAGCGAAATTACGCCTGCTTCGCCAGCTCTTTGATCTGGAGTCTGTAAACCTTGGAAGGTTCGTTTATGTCAATTCTCTTCGACGGGATAAGGCGAACTATGCGCTCGCCGATGGTCTGGATACCTATGTCCGGATGGGACACGATGCTTGCGGCGTGGGTCTCTCCACCAAGGCCGAGATTCAGCGCGACCGTAAGCACCTCAAGGAGCCTTATGTAGTCGAGATTCTCGAGCTCTCTAAGGTCGATGCACGCCTTGAACGCATCGAAAGCCATGTAGCTATCGCTTGTCAGCGTCTTCTCACTTCCCAACACAACTATCTTATCTGATTTTCCAGGTTTTTCATTGGCAATATTAGTCAAGAGTGTTTCGGAATTCCCCAATACTACAGTTATATTGTCAAGCACACCGCGCCTATTCAGAGTATCCACAAACTGCTTCACACCGCGTGTAAGCGCATGCATATCGGACTTCTGCTCGTCCGGCACCCAGCCGGCCGTCTCGATACCGATTATCACTTTGGCCTTCTCGCGCTTCGCCTCCGACGCATATATCTTGATGCGATTCGCCAGCGTCTCGGCCTGAATAACCTCACGGGCTTCCCGCGCAGGTATTACCTCGACCATGTCGAACGCCGGATATTGTTTCGGCACGGTGGAAGCAGGAAGTGCTCCTGAAGTGCCTGCCGCAACGGGTATCGCAACTTTTTGTTTTTCGGGACGATATATACTCCCCAGAGCAACTTCATGATAATTAAGTTTTATGGCGCCAGCGGCGATCAGATCCGTTATGCCCTTCTTATCGACGATACACTTGACCGGTACGGGGAAGTCCCACTTTATGATCCTATCAACCGCTCTTTCTGAATATGCCCTGTGAGATCCGGGCTTATCACTATCAAATGGGAACAATGGCCATTCCTCCCGGTGTACTTTATACGTATAAGCTCCCAACACAGACAGGTATGGTTCTAGTGTAAGTAAAAAATTATCTTTATTGACCAGAGCGTCGATGAAACGTTCTCTCATAGCATCAGTAAATCCGCCCGGCAAAATGCTGGGCTTAATATAACTCGGCGGCAAACTGATCGCGACGCTGCCATCCGGGCGCACCAGATAATGAGTTTCGGAAAACATATTCTTTTCCACTGCCCTGGCAATGGTCTCGGGAGCCATTCCGGTATCCATATACTGAAGAGCGCGCTGTGACAGAGCCTGATATCGCATATCATTAAAGGAAATGACTTTTTTATATTTTCGTATATCTCCGTTAATGATATATCCTTCTGCTCTCAAGGCATTTTCAAGCATAGCTCTTACCTTAGGTACGATCTGCCTCCATTTTCTTATATCATTGTTATCATCGGAGCAAATATCGGGTGGATATCCAAAAGTAACTGCAACCGTATGCCTATCGACTTTTCTTATAAAATTCAGGCTTCTGTGAAAATAGTATTCCGCTATAAAATCCACATCTTCGACCATTGAAAATTTCTTAGAGTAATCGGCGCCGGCAAAATCAAGAGAGATATTGAAAATACACTGCTTACCGCTCTTATTTATACGCTCTATATTCCAATCCGCAAGTTCATCATGATCTTCCATGGAACCATGAGTTAATATTGAACTTCGCACCTCATCGAGCTTTAAAACATCGTACATCGACGCGCCACATATGTCCCGGTAATACAAAGGTTCATAAAGAGTAGTGTTAAGAAATCTGCACATACTATCCTTCATCGACATCATAATTAGCAGCGGATACGGCATCGCCACCATCCTGGCTGTCTTATGAACCGGGCACCACGGACATTGATTGTGACAGCCATCAAGAAGCATGGTAGTTAAATATCGCTCGCTGTCGAAAGGCAACATATCTATTTCTTTAAAATATTTCTGAGGAAAACCTGCCCTTACCTGGTCTCCGGTCATATCCGGTATTCTGCGAAAATAATCGGCCACTTCTAAAATTCGAATACACGACAGGTTTTTATGGCTGGATTTGATGGATACCGCAGCTTCATCCAACAGGCGCAGCCCTTCAAAGCTAAGGATCCCATTGCCTTTGTAGGCATGAAATATTTCTCGGAACCATTCGATTTCTTTGCGTTCTGCGCTTGACAATTCATGAAGAACAGGGGCTGTTATCTTTTCTGAGAGTTCCGCAAGGGCAGGACGCATTCTGGACCCGTATCTCGGATTATCCAGAATAGTTTTTAGCGATTTTGTCCCTTTCTTTAGAATATCCCATTTTGCGTTCACGGCTTCTTCATATCTAAACATCTGAAGTTCATCTATCCCGACCCGACTCGTATCATAATCTTCGGCGGCGGCCCTAAATTCGAACAGTCCATATTTTCTTTCAATATTATCTTCGGATAATATCTCTTCAAATATGAGTTTATCGCCTCCATATCCCCATTCCGCGTTATAGATCGCGTCAAAAAAATATGTTTTTCCCTTTTCCGTGATGACTATCCAGTGATGAGGGTCCTTTGCGCCGGTCGCCTTGTTCAAATGATAACCCATCTTGATCTCAAAACATGCAGGACCTTTCAAAAACGCTTCATAGCGGTTTGCGTCCGTGAGCATCTCCATCTTTAACGCGCCGTCCTGCATCCATAATCCGAGAACGGCCGAGCTTATAAAGCACAGTCCCTTGACAGATCCGCCGCGGGAAAAGTTCCGGCGCAGGATATCAAGATACCTGTCCGCCCAGTCATGGTCGCTGAATATCTGTTTAAAATCGAAGGCGCCACCTACCGCGCCCGGAATAGCGGGTGCATCCGCAGAAACCGCGGCCGACCTCGACGATGGTTCTATTGTAATTGCTTTTTGATTCTTTATCACGATCGCTTCCATTGTTGCTGCCTTCCGCACAAAAATAGCATCCACGCCATTTACCCGCATTATTAAATCAAATATATCGTGCGACAGATCATCTGCCCAAAGTTCAGAGGGACAATCCCCAAGAATCCCCCCGCCTAGCAGCCGCCTAATCTCCCATGCTATTACTTTTGCATCTTTCTCATCAAGGACATTGCCTTCAAACCTGATTTTTATAGTATGGGGATCAAAATCGTTATATATCATCGATTCATCTTCTTTTATTATACGCGTCCAAATACCTCTTCCGGCGCCGCAAGTTCTAGTTCTGCTAAAACGTGACCAGTCAAATCCATTTTTAATAATGCCTCGCGCTCCTTCTGCCTTAGAACCACCTTTCAATACAGTATGTTCCAGTATGTAACTTTTTTTCTGTGATTTTACTAATATTAATGACCTTACTCTATCCGACAGCCTCAGTATCTTTTCCGCATTGATTTGATCCATATAATCCATTAGGTGGCCGTTATGATAGCCAATTGTGAGCATTTCTTTTATTATATTGATGACTGTACCGCTGTCTATGGCTTCCGTCGCCGCACCGGCGGCCATATCTTCACGGCTCATCCCATCCGAATGCGTCTCCATCCGCCAACCGTCCATCGCGTCCGGTGCGGGATCGATTTGAGGTTGCGGGATGCCCCTTTCCGGGATGGCCGCGCTTTTTTTGTACCCGACTGAGGGTGGCGGTTCGCCAATATAGGCATTAACGGCCGTATCTCCTCGTACTTTTGCGGCAACAACACGCCGAACGCCTTCCAATAAGCGCGTGCCGTTCTTATCCAATACTACAACAATAGGCGGAGCCTTGCTGCAATCTCTGGTTAGATATTTTTCAAGTAAAATAAACCAATCACTGTTCTCCTTATTTCTGCCTTTATTTACCCAATCCTGGTAATCACTATATGCGCTCCTCGCATTGGGCATATTCCGAAACAGATAATTTATAGATACTTTTTCTTCCCGCCATTCTAACGCATGCAAATTGAAGCTTTCTATTTCCTCTGTTTTAAAATGCCTGCTAAGCATCGAATATACATGTCGAATGATCCGGTCGTATTTGGTCCCGTTTTTACTTGGGGACGGTCCATTTGGTACCACCCTATCCGCCTTCTCTATAACTATCGGGCTACGCGAAGCTTCAGCGGACAAATCCGCCGCAACTCTTGCGCTTGCGGCTAATCTGGCCAGCTGTTCTTCTTTTTCCAATGGTACATCGCCGTCAACGGGCTGCTCGAGGCGCGGGTCTATCTGATCCGCCGGTGGCGCCGGTAATTGGTCGCTGTCCCTATTTTTGTTCAACGGTAATAGGAAGCCGATGCCTCTTTTTTTGTACTCTTCGTAAAATATTGTGTACAACGAGCTGCTGTCGATTCTTAAGATATCTTTTAGACCGCGCATCTCACGATCTTCTCCTTCGATGATCAACTGTAAATCTTTTTTTCGCCTATATTCGGGATCCCGAAATTTATCCGCCTTTGTATATCCTTCGAAATCGCCAACTAATTTTAGTCTAACAAATCCTCTTCCCCATATGATCCTGAAATTGGAAGCCTGTAATTCTACGTTATTAAATGTGCCCTGTTTTAGCTCATAGACTCCTGCCCTTACGTGCGCTAAGGCTTCCACCTTAAATTGTTCATGGCCTATATATCCTAAGCCATGAACAGCCGCTGTCAGTTCCCCGGCCTGCCTCGCTATATGCTCGTCGATCTGCCCACGCGGTATCCCGGCCTCTACCGATATAAAGTCCAGCGTCTTGGATGAGACAAAGTCCAGCCGCTTTCCATCTTCGGTATATTCAAAAGCCATCACGGATAACGGTTGTGCGTCATTAAATTCTGAACGTTCTCCGTATAGCTCGTATGAACCATTAGGGATCCTTTTCCAGAAAATCGGTTTTTCGCAGTATCTTCTACCGGGGAATGCGCTCAGTATCTCTTCTGCTATCGACCTTCTCTTGTCTATTATTAACTTTTTCTTGTGCCTCATTTCGCCTGGAATCAGCACTTCAAAAGCAAACGCTACACTCCCATCAGTGCGCTTCTTAAATATTATATGCCGGCGAAATGATTCCGTAATAGGGGTCATAAATAGACCCGAGCCTAATGGATAAACTATATTTTCGTCAATGGCATACTGAAGAGGCCTTTTAGAAATATCTTTTGTCAGGCCGTACGGATATTTCTTTCTTAATAAAGATGCAACGCCCAAAAATCTGCGGATATTGATCTCATGATCAAATATTGCTTTACATGCCGTTTCCGGGGTATCTATCTGATCGGGAAGATCAAAGTTTACATTCGGAATCTGAACATTCTCAACAATTTGCGTTGGCGTTACACGCTTTTTTTTCATTTCTAAAAACTGCTCAAATGGTAGCGTTATGGTTTCTTGTTCAATCATACCAGATTCGTGGGCTTGCGTAGCCGGTTCCGGCGCTGATACCGCCGGGGACATCAGTGGGATCATCGGATCAAGCTCATCCAGGGTCGAGGCGAATGTTCCGCGGCGGCGCGCCACGCTCACCTGTCCTTTATCGGTCACGACTACAACGGGCCATGGCCGCTTGCTCTTATCATCCGACATCTCATACGAATAGATAGGTTCGAGGCAATCCCGGTCCCCTTGAAGAGCCAAACGTAGGCGGTAGAAAAGATCCGCTCCGCGTCCGGAATGCACAATGGCATTAGAGGCGGTCAACTCAAAATGGCGGGCTCCGCTGGTGACCTCGCCTGACTGCTTCTCGGCAATGATCTTCCCTGCCGTCTTGACTGCTTCCGCATCAAACCCGGCATATCCGAGAGCCCTCATGAAAACCTCGCGCGCCGCGACATTGTAAGGTTCAAAATCCGGAATGAACGAAAGGAAGACTTGGGAGATATTACCGTTTAAAGTTCGTATGATATTGGCATAACGCCGAGCATAAGCTTCGATCAACTCCTCACTCACCTTCCCATTGTTATAAAAGATATCTGCCACCAGATCATAACGGCTGCGTAGAAGGTGGAAGGATAGCCTCAAAAAATTGTCCGGATTCTTCCCTAAAAGACTTGCGAGCCTCTCAGCCGTGGCTTGGGCATGGAGATCGTCCACATCCCATCCGCGAGTTGTAAAAGTAAAATGAAGGTCGGGCCTCGAACGCTGCGCCAGCTCCACAATCGCATCGATACCCACGTTAAAGAACGGATCGCGCCAGTCCAGGGGATCATTACCAAGCCAACCACTGAAAAATTTTCCTTCGTGCCGTTTTAATTTCTCAATAACTATCGGCAAGGGGTCGCGTTCCTCACATCCGCCCATGTTCTTCATGAGACAGTGCAGGCAGGCCTGGCGGCAACCCCGGCCAATGACATCGACATCCTTAATAATACTCGGAATTGAGAACCACTTCATCCAGTTTTTGTCTCCGTCCTTATCCAGATCGAGACGCTGCGGATCAGGCATCAGGGATATAAGCTCTTGCCCGCGCGCCAAGACAAAATCTGACGGATTCGTCTCAACGGCCGCTACGGCCTCATCCACCGCACTTGCGATCATACGGCCATGATCGCTCAGTATATCCTCATATGCCGCGAACATACGCTGCATGCGCTTGAGCCCGGTCAAAACAGCATTTCTGTCCGGAGCCGACTTGACTGCAACCGGTTTGCGTACGGATTCAATTTGAATTTGTGGGCTGGTCACACTTTTTTCCGGCACGGACAGTATCACATTATTCAGTCCTTCAACCGGCTGCCGGTCAGGATCTTGCTGGGACACCTGGCCGACTTCCTCGTCATCTCCGGCGGTAACGAAGCCTTTCGCGAGTAATTCATTTCGGCCGGCGAGAATACGCGCTATTCTATCCCTGCCTTTATCCGTGAGGGTGAACCGGTTTTCCGCCGAAACCTCGACCAGACCCTCTCCCTTGATCCGCTTAAATGTCCGTTCCCACCCCCGGCGCGCGTAGTCGACCAGGCCTGGAGCGGCGTCATGGCGCGGACG
>JAPLMF010000092.1:924-9406 GCA_026387155.1 Candidatus Omnitrophota bacterium | reverse complement strand
ACGGTCCGACATGCTCCGCGCCGCCTCACCGAAGACCGTCTTCAATATATCATCCGCAGAACGCGGTCCTTTTACAGCTATCTGATTCAGGAGAAAATTCGTCTGGAAGTCTGCCGGTACGGTCTTTGCAATACCGGACCGGGAATAGACCGGATCATCCAGTGATATTAAAAGATCCCGTATGCAACTTAAATATCCGAAGTCGCCTTCACAAACAAGTAGCGGCAGCTTATTCCAAAGCTCAAACGGCACGGGATGGCGCAGACAAAGCGGGATGGCAAAATTTTTGGCGAATGCTCCGATTGTATCAGTGCGCTCCCCGATATCCCTTGTGAGTCTCACGGAGGATATATCCGTCTCTTTCATCAAACCTTCCAACATCGAGCGCCACTCGGAAGAGTCGGCCGCGAGATCTCTAAAAAATACCCTCATCTTCTCGGCAGAATTTCTCTCGAGCTTAAAAACGGTCCCTGAAGGCGCCTCGAAAACGTGTATAAAATCATAGTCCGGCATATCCCGCCTCAGGAAATCAAATTCATCAATCTCTCCTCTCAATAACTGCATAAAGGCAAGAAATCGTCTCGGGGTCGGATCATACATGCCGGCATACACCTGCCCGGCCCCGTATACCATACTTATAAACGGCACTCTTGACAGATATTCTTTGGCGATCCTATCCGATTTTTTAATGACGGCGCGCGCAGCGTCTTCCGAGGAACAGACTTTCGTGTAAAAATCATTTACCCTGCGAAATGCGTCAAGTCCTTTTTCGGATAATATCCTTTCGGCGAGCGGATAAAATACTTTCTTTACTTCGTCCTCTCCGATTTTTTCGCCGGTCAGGATCCTATGCTCGAGCCGGGCCGCCTCCTCTTTCGCTCGAATCACCTCCGCTTGATCCAATGGCGCGGCTAACCTATTATTACTAGCCAGATTAGAATCGGGATGATTGGCCGGTATCATTTCCGGAGCAAAAGGGATTGTCCCGGTGAGAGCCCTATTCCGAAATAGTTGATCTAAAAGTTGTTTGACCAACATATCAATATGCATAGTTGCAACGCCGTGTGCTTTTAAATTTTCATGCCGCTTTTTTATATATGCCTCGAACTCTTCATAATCTGTTAAAAGTGACCTTTGCTTTTCGGGTAGGAGCGGTATGACGACAGAAATTGGAATATTCAGTACTATGGGGATGGTGTCGGCGCGGCGCGCATTATATTTCTCGAAAATGGATTTAAGGCGCAGAATCTCATCATGCGTAAATAGACTCTGTCTGATTCCTCCATTTTCATAATCGCCTATAAGAGAGCCTACATGCGAAACAAAAAACCTGAGACGTTCCGGGCCTTGTCGCGCGTATGTCTCGGCAGAGCTTGGCGAATTGGTGACAAAAAACCCTGTTTGTACTTCAGACTCAAAATATTTCAGGCCATCTATCGTATTGCCTGTCTTCATACCGTCCGGCGTATTACTTACTCTTACTACCAGATCCCTGAAAAATTGATAATCAGTATTGTCATACGGAAGGCTGGCTCCGCCCGATGAAAGACCTTTTTCTCGTATTGAAGCCAGAAGATTCGCATCTGTCCCATGATAGACATGGCCCTTTACGACAAGGTTTTCCCATAATTCACGTATGCCTGTTTCTGGGAAAGTGTCATTTTTGGAAACATCTGTCTCCGCCTTCGCTTGCGCCCTTATCACCCTTGCTCGCTCCGCCCATTCCTCCGGCACATCTCCATCGCCGGGCTGCTCGAGTCGCGGATCCGGCAGAGATGCGATATTTCGAAAAATAAAACCATTATTCCTTCTATCTATGACACTGGTTACGAAATGCACTAATTTATCAAAGACCGCGGCTTCGCTAGTGTTATAAACTCCTCTAGACGATCCGATTCTGTAACGGTAATGCCGTTTTTAAGATCAGTGATCTTTAAAAATTCATTGAGCCCGTCTTTAAGTATTAAGGCTACGTCTCCTTCCGTAATACCATTCTTAAGAGAGTGATACGTTATGACAATGATCCATTCACAAAGCGCCTGGACCGTTTCATTGTATAGCGATTCTCCGGGAAGCGTTAGACGCACATGGGCAAAATCGGCTACCCCTGCCAACCTTATATTCGATTTGGCAGCGGCTTCTTCCATATCTTCCACCCCTCCCAGGGGATTGTGATTCCACATCCATGGTTTTTCCATGCTTTGCGCGTGAGATAAGGGTGAAAGCGATGTATGCACATATCCGACTTTAAGCATTCTGGCAAATTGATCCATTGAATTCACCGCACACCTGCGCATAGTACCGGTATCTTTAATATCCTCGGGGTATATAAAATATTCCGGCCGCGCCAGATAGGCTATGCATTGATAGGAATTATCCACGCCATACGGTGGATTAGAGGGCGTCACGCCGCAGGCAAAAGTGTAAGTATCACCGACCATTCGCTGAGGGACAGGAACGCTTATTCCTGCACTATTAAGATCTCGCATTATAATTGCTTCTTTTTCCAATACAGCCGGATCTTCCCCTTTTTTCAGGAACTTAACTGCCAACACCTGTCCGTTTTTCATGGGAATAACTGCCGTGCGATAATACCAATCTGTTGGCGCAAGATCCTTTAATGCTTTTTTAACTCCATCCAGCCCCCATCCCGATAGCTCCGGGGATTTTAGGGACGTGTCATTACGCTTCTTTATCCTGATAACATGGATCGGGAAGAGATAATTGCCTAATCGCCCGTCGTAAACGCTTTCTGTCACAACATCTTTTCTGACCTCTATAGCCTGACGCATCTCCTCGGGCATATCCTCCCCATCGAAAAGGATAACTCCGCCGTTTTTATTTATCACTTTTAACACTTCCTGGGTTATTCCAAATACCTCGTTCTTAATCATTGATGCAAAGCCCTGGCCTATTATAACTACGCTATCTACGCTATTTTCCGGAAGCGGTATTCCCTGATGAGTTGCCCTTGCATCGGCCATTATAAGCCGCAGGTTCTGTAGGGGCACCGCCTCCTTCTCGATATCGGCCAGCTCGCTTAAGGACTCCCTCATATTGAATATATTGGCATCAAGCGAGAAGAAGGTCATGCCGGGATTTCGCTTTGCCATGTAAATAGCTTCACGCCCCATGCCTGCCAGAATATGCAGAGATACGTCATTTTTTTTATATTTCAGAAATTTTTCAAAATATCCGGCAGACTTGATAAATGAATCCGATACAGAGGGATTGCTCCACAGATATCCAGGATCATCCTGCACCTTGCCTATCGATGCTCTTTTATTGGCTGATCCATCCATTCCAGCCTCTTTATCGAATAATTTTTCGTATTGAAAAAATACTCTCTTTAACCAACCCTCGTTCACATCCAACAATAGAAGAAAATTAACCACATCTTTTACATCCGCCGGCAAGGCTTCGCTAGGCCGGCTCAAAACTTTGTATGTTTTTGATATAAGGACATCTATTTCATCGCCATCATGAAGTCCATAGCGTATGATAAGACTTATGCGCGAATCATAATCCTTGCGCCGATCAGGAAACTCAATATTAAGATATGATACGAACGCTTCGTGGGATAGTCGCGCGGCTGTCTCCGCATTTTTAGGCGGCTGCCGGGTACTAGATGGCATAGGCTCATCTATCTCCTGCCTCCAATATACCCTATCGCCTGGAAGCGAAAGCCTGATAGAGTCCGCCGGGATAATGCCGTCTTCGGCCAAGAAACATCTATAGTATCTAATTTTCCCCTGCGGATCACGGAAGCTGAAACATACCGCGGCATCTTCGATACGGTCTATTGTGATTGGTGAGGGTTTACCGGTCCTGCGCTCGACCATCTCGCGAACCCCTGAAATAGGCATTTTGAGATAAAGCGCTTCACCTATCGCATCAAGAACGCGGGTCGTAGAGTCCAAAGAGGCGTAAGCTTGTTGAAAACTTTCGTCATTGAGTTTTCCGGAAGGCGCAAGCGCAAAGGCTGCATTGGAAGAAGTACTTATGAACGAAACTAGGAGAATAGTGGCTACTATCCTCCTAATAATAGTATAATCTAACTTTCTATTATTAAACATATTATGATAATTATATCATAGGGATTCGTTAAGTCAATAGAAAGATATCTACCTTTTGTCAGCCTAACTCTTAGATACTTCATAGCGTAATTTTTACGAAAGCCGCCTGAGGGAGCTGTGCCTGGCGGGGCGTCGAAGATCGCGAGCGGGCATGGGGCTGTCTAATTAAGGTGAGGCGAGCGAGCGATCTTCCGAGTAAAATTTTATCGCCGGGAAAATTTTACGTCCCCGACAGGCACACTCCCGAAGGCGGCTTCGCACAGATCCGGAAAACTTAATAAGACTGTTACTTCAGTATAGATTTGATGTGGCTGGTGAGATCTTCTGATTTGATGAGATCGACTTTCGCGGTCTTGCGATCTTTTGCTTCGATCATGCCCAGTTTCGCGTTCCTCTCCCCTATCACGACCTTCACAGGTATGCCGATGAGATCGGCGTCCTTGAATTTGACGCCAGCCGATATGTCTCGATCGTCGTAGAGGACATCGTAACCGGCCTTCAAAAGTTTTCTGTAAGCGTCATCGGCCATCTTCTTCACGACCTCGCTAGCAATATTAAGCGCTATGACTATCACGCTGTAAGGGGCTATTGAAAGCGGCCAGATTATACCGTCCTTGTCATTAGACGTCTCGATGAGGCTTGCCATTATGCGGTTCACGCCTATTCCGTAGCATCCCATTATTATCGGATTCTCCTTGCCATCCTTGTCGAGGTAGTTTGCGCCGAGAACTTCGGTATATTTAGTGCCAAGTTTGAAGGTGTGTCCTATTTCGATGGCCTGTTTTATCTCGATCGCTTTGCCGCAGGCAGGGCACCCGTCGTCGGGAGTTATCATACGAATGTCCACGAACTCTTTCGTCTCAAAGTCACGACCGATGTTGACGTTTATAACGTGCGCGTCCTTCTTATTTGCTCCGGTGATAAAGTTAGCCATATCCTTTACACTATTATCGGCGATTATACGAACATCTTTAAGCTTTACCGGCCCGGAGAATCCCACGGGCGCGCCGGTCACCCTCTCTATGGTAGCGGCGTCTGCAAGTTCAAGAACCGCGCACTTTAAATAATTTTTTACTTTGGTTTCATTTGCCTCAAAATCACCGCGCAAAAGTACCGCGACCGTCTTATCGTCGGCCTTATACAGAAGGGTCTTTACAAGCTTTATCTGCTCGGTCTTGAGTAGCTCCGCCACCTTCTCTATTGTCGTGATCCCTGGAGTCTCCACCTCGGCTATCGGAAGCGTCTTCTCTTTTTGATTCTTGGCCCTTCCGCCTATGCCGTCGGTCTTAGCGACTTCGGTGCTCGCGGCATATTTACACTTTGCGCAAACTACTATCCTGTCCTCTCCGGCCACGGCGGGAACCATGAATTCGTGCGAGACGTTGCCTCCCATCATACCGGGATCGGCTTCAACCGGTATGAACGGCAGTCCGCAGCGCTCGAATATCGCACAGTATGCTTCGTACATCTTCTTGTATGTCTTATTCAGACCTTCAATATCGCAATCGAAAGAATACGCATCCTTCATTATAAATTCGCTAGTTCTCATGACCCCGAATCTCGGGCGTGGTTCGTCCCTGAATTTAGTCTGTATCTGGTAGAAAGTTTGCGGAAGCTCCCTGTAGGACCTTATATTGTTCGCTATCAGATCGGTGATTATCTCTTCATGCGTTGGACCGAGGACGCATTCTTTCCCGGAACGGTCCTTGAACTTTATGAGCACAGCACCCAGAAGATCATAGCGGCCCGTCTTCTTCCATATCTCGGGTGGGTGCACCGCCGGCAAAAGCACTTCCTGGCATCCTCTAGAATCAAGCTCTTCCCGTATTATCGCTTTGACTTTTGAAAGCACGCGAAAACCGAGCGGAAGATAAGAGTATGAGCCGGATGCAAGTTTGCGGATGAACCCCCCACGGACCATCAGTTTATGGCTTATTACCTCGGCGTCCTGCGGATCTTCTTTGAGTGTCGGTATAAGCGCTTCAGACCATTTCATATTATCTTCAAGAGCTCCTTTATGGCGTTCTTAGTCTCTACCTTCTTTATCTTCTTCCCTTTTTTGAACAGCATCCCTGAGTTTTTGCCGAATGCGATGCCTATATCGGCTTCCTTTGCTTCACCCGGACCATTCACCTCGCAACCCATGACTGCTATGGTGACCCCGCGATTAGCGATTAGTGAATAGCGGGCAGTGGATAGTTCTTTTTCGAGTCTTCGAACTATTTCACCCAAATCTACCTGACAACGACCACATGTTGGACACGATATAACCTCAGGCCCGAAATGCCTTGTCCCGACGGCGCTCAATATGCGCTTTGCGGCTATAACCTCTTCGACCGGGTCAGCGGTTAGTGAAACTCTTATCGTATCGCCTATACCGTCAGCCAATAACGACCCTATGCCTATAGCCGACTTTATCACGCCGGAATCATAAGAGCCGGAAGCCGTGACACCGAGGTGTAGCGGATAACTGCACACCCCAGACATACTCCTATACGCTTCGATCGTAGTTGCCACGTCGGATGCTTTGAGTGAAATAATTATATCATAAAAATCTTCTTCTTCAAGGAGTTTGATGTAACTTGACACAGCGTCAGCAAGCTCAGAAGACAGGTTGCCTGCCTTATGACTTCCCCGGCCCGTCTCTTGCGCCTGCCGGGGAGGGCTGACAACCGACCCCGAGTTAACACCTATCCTTATAGGTATCTTCTCTTTCTTTGCGGCCCTTATCACGGCTTCTATATCATTGCGTTTACCTATATTGCCGGGATTCAACCGGATCTTGTCCGCGCCGCTATTTATAGACTCGATCGCCAAACGGTAGTTAAAATGAATATCCGCGACGAGCGGTATCTTTATCTTCCTTTTTATATCGCGTATCGCACGGGCGTCGTCAAAACTCTTGACCGCTACTCTTATTATTTCACAACCGACGGTCTCTAGCCTATTAATCTGGGCCACCGCGGCCCTCACGTCGGAAGTTTCGACCTTAGTCATCGACTGTATCGAAACGGGCGCACCGCCGCCTATCTTCACGCCTCCGACTTTTATCTGTCTTGTCTTATGCCTCTTCATCATCTCTTGAATATACCCATTATCTTTCCGACTATACCAAATTTAACTATATCGCTGTAGAATATGAAAACTGTAAGTATTATCAGGAATGCCACGCCTATATTGGCGATAATTTCCTGGGTTTTAAATGACATCGGCTTACCCCTGACTTTCTCGATCGCCAGAAAGAGTATATGTCCACCGTCCAATATCGGCAGCGGTAAGAGGTTGAATATTGCAAGCGATGCGCTCAATATCCCCATAAGGTGAAATATATATATGAGGCCCATCTTAGCGGCCTGCCCGGTCACGACGAATATACCTATGGGCCCGGTCATCGACTCCTTAACGGAAAGGCTTCCCGTGATAACAGCCCAAAGGGCCTTGTAGGTAACTATCGTAAGCGTAATAAGTTTATTGGCGCCCATACGGAGGGAATCATGCTCCCCGTGGAGTGTTTATGTATCAGCGCGGTCATATCTTCCCAATATTTAACACTCTCCCCGTCCACTGTGAGTATCTTATCACCTACCAATACGCCCGCCTTCTCGGCGGGATAATCCTTCAAAAACCCGCCTACCTCCGTAGTCAGCGTCGGCGAACCGAACATGAATATTACTGAGAATATGAAAAACGCCAGTATATAGTTAAGCGCCGGCCCTGCGAATATTATCTTGAACCTATCACCGACGGATCTTGATAAGAATTCATACGGTTTGCCTTCCAGGCGCTCGGTTGGTTCATCGCCTACCATCTTTACGTATCCGCCAAGAGGTATCCCCGAGATGCGATATTCGGTCTCATCTTTTTTAATACTCCATAATTTCGGTCCGAATCCGAGAGAGAATATTTGCACATGGACTTTTAAGCGTTTGGCGGTTATAAAATGGCCAAACTCGTGAGCAAGTACAAGAACGCTCAATACACCGATGAAGTATACTAATGACAACAAATTGACCTCGTTTCTTCTTTTGCCCACGATACGGCGTCTAGTACGCCGTCAACCGTGAGACCTGGTTTGGATTTATCCTTATTTTTAGCCAGCACCTTCTCGATAACCTTGGGGATATCGGAGAACCTTATCCTTCCTTCAAGATACCACTTTACGGCTTCTTCATCGGCTGCGCAAAGAACGGCAGGTGCTGTACCGCCGGCCTTGGCAGCCGAACGCGCCATACCCAGACACGGGAACTTCTTGTCATCAGGCTTCCTGAAAGAAAAGCTGGCCGTACTTATAAAGTCTATCGGCTTCACGGCGCTTATAAGCCTTTTGGGATATGTCAACGCGTACTGTATGGGCAACCTCATGTCCGGTGAGGCCATCTGGGCCAGAACGGCACCATCGATAAATT
>JAPLMF010000092.1:0-908 GCA_026387155.1 Candidatus Omnitrophota bacterium | reverse complement strand
ATAGAATGTATTATCGCCTCCGGATGTATCAATACCTCTATGGCGTTATCGTTGACGCCGAAAAGGTACTTGGCCTCTATTATCTCTAATCCTTTATTCATCATCGTCGCCGAATCTACCGATATCTTCTTGCCCATCTTCCACTTCGGATGGTTGAGCACCCGCGAGCTTGACATCTTGTCAAAATCTTTTTTAGGCACATCTAATAACGGACCGCCTGAACCGGTAAGGTATATCTTCGATACATCGCTCTCACCGGCTCGGTCGATGCACTGAAATATTGCGCTGTGCTCACTGTCTACCGGTATTATCGTTGCTTTTTTGCGCGACGCGAGAGCCATGATGATCGGCCCTGCGCTCACAAGAGCCTCTTTGTTGGCGAGCGCTATTCTTTTACCGCATTCCATGGCTTTGATCAAAGGCTCTATGCACGCCGTGCCGGATATTGCCATTACCACGATATCGACATCGGCCCGTGAGACTATCTCATTTAATCCTTCGCGCCCCTCACGCACCCGAACGCCGCGAGGCAGAAGTCTTTTTATATCGGGAATTAGGCGCTCGTTTCCGACAGTAACTATCCTCGGTCGAAAAGACCTTGCTTCGGCCGCAAGGCAGCTTATATTAGAATCCGCCGAGAGGGCAACGACCTCAAGATCCTGTTCGAGGCGCGAAATAACATCTAATGCGCTCTTACCAATAGACCCGGTAGAACCCAGGACGGCGACACGTCTTCTCATCGCATCACCACCACTATATAAAAGTAAAATATAGGCGCCGTAAATATTAGACTATCGATAAGATCCAACATTCCGCCGAATCCGGAAAGGTTCGTCCCGGAGTCTTTCACTTCGCAAGCCCTCTTAAGAAGAGACTCGGCAAGGTCCCCAACCTGAGCCAGTATACCC